>CAZWKZ010000079.1:0-9444 GCA_964633935.1 uncultured Oscillospiraceae bacterium
GTATCGACATAGCCGGCGTACCAGCTGTCCTGCTCCACATCGGCAAAGGTGCCGCGGTATTCGGGCGTGAGACCCAGACCGCAGACCACGATCTTAGCGAACTGCGCGCGCGTCATGGTCTCGTCGGGAACGAAGCTGCCGCCGCCCATGCCGTCGATCACGCCGTAGCTGGCCAGCGTCTCGATGGCCAGCTGGTTTTTATGCCCCTGTATATCGTCAAATGTCACATCCGGGCGGATCACCGTACTGCGCGAAAGACCGGCCTGCGGCTCGGCGGGCGCGTCGGCGGCAGCGGCGCCTACGCACAGCGCCGTCAGTACTATACTCAATAGCAAAAAAACGGACAGGTATCGTTTCATTGTCGTATCCTCCTGTAAACCGGTCCTCCGCCGCGCGCGGCTCGCTTTCATCCTTTCCGGCGGCAGAGGCTCATGATCCTGTATGCACCGAGTATACCATACAGACGCGGAAATAGCAAAACAATTATTCTGGAATCATTCTGAATTTCAGGCTTTTCATGTCAATTTCATAACCAAAGCCCGGCTTTGGCTGCCACTGATATCGGTTTTTCCCTGTGTCGGGAAAAACTGCCTGCATGATCGTCACGACCGTTCCGCCGTGTACCACGGCCAGCACGTCGCGCGCTTGCGATTGCAGCCGCGCCAGCGCCTGCAGTACGCGCGACGCCGCCTCGCGCTCTGACTCGCCGCCGGGCGTGTGATTGTGCGCCATGTCGCCGCTGAGCCAGCGCTGATAGTCTTCGCGCGTTTTCAGCTCGTCATAGCTGTGCATCTCGAACGCGCCGAAATCCATCTCGCGCAGCTGCGGCCAGCGCTCGTGCCGGATATCGCCATAAAGCGCCGTAAGCGTCTGCTCAGTGCGCAGCATACCCGACGTGACCACCAGCAGCCCCTCTGCGTCCGGATAACCGCCGCGCGCGCGCAGCGAGGCCAGCTGCCGCAGGCCCTCTTCGCACAAAGGAAGATCGGTGCTGCCATAGTACAGATGCTCGAGATTGCCCTGCGTCAGCCCGTGGCGCAGTAGATACAGCCGCCTCATTGCTTGATGACAAGCGGCAGGCCGCAGAACACGCGCGTCACATGCGCCGCGCGCCCGGCCAGCTTCGTCAAAAGCCGCCCCGTCTGCTCGCGCCATGCGCGCTCGACCGGGTCGATGGGCACCACGCCGCAGGAAATATCGTCGCACACGATGACGCTTTCTTCCAGCGCGCCCACATCCGTTACCGCACATGGGTCGATCCCCGCGCGCACGCACGCAAGCGTGTAGCGCTCAAGATGCTCGATGCAGCGGCAGGCCGTATCGAGCGAGCTGCCGCCGCAGGTAAAAATATCGCCGTCTGAAAGGCCATACCGTTCTTTTGCATAGGCGCGCTTGCCCTGATACGCGCCGCCGATGATCAGCTCCATTACACTCCCCCCAAAACCGCCAGCACCGCCACGCCGGCAAGCTCGCCCAGCGTGATCGAAAAACCGGAAATATCGCCCGACATACCGCCGAGATTTTTGCTCGCGCCACAGCAGCACAGCCCGCACACAGCGCCCGCCGCCAACACTGCGGCCAGCGCCGCGATCCGCCCGGATCCCGCCAGGCAGCACGCCGCCGCAAGCAGCAGCACTAGCGTAAGCAGCAGCGCGACGCGCTGCGCGCGCGTCTTTTCCTTTTCAAAGCTGCCCGCGTACTGGCTGGTGTGCATGGGCGCGATGCGCTGCACAGCCAGCACCGCGCAGCAGCGCGTCACAGCCGGAAGCAGTACGAGCGCGGGCCAGCTCAGCGCAAAGTCCATGTCGCGCATGGCGGCAAAGCCGCCCAGAAACAGCAGCCCCACGCAGATGACCGCGAACGAGCCGACGTGCGAATCCTTGAGTATCCGCTGCCGCTCGGCAAGCTCGCGCCGCGACAAGATCGCGTCGCAGCAGTCCATAAAGCCGTCCAGGTGGATAAAGCCTGTGAGCAGATACGGCAGCGCCGTCAAAACCGCCGCCGCCAGCGCGCCCGTAAACCCAAGCGCGGCAAAGCCCCACATGACAAGCGCCCAGATTCCGCCCATGAGCAGGCCCAGCGCCGGCAGATACACCAGCATCCAGCCGCGCGCGGATTCGTCCCACCTGCGGTACGGGCACGGGATGGCGCAGAACATGCCCCAGGCCATAAAAAACGCCGTGATCTGCCGCTTCATGCCGGCCACCCTCCTTTATACCACCAGACGCTGCCCGCGCACAGCTCACCCACCGCGCCGCAGACGCCTGCAAGACGCCGGTCGATCATCGCCAGACCGGCGCGGTAGCGCTCGGTCCAGTCGTCATAGATTCCGGCGTCGGCGCAGATAAAATCGCTGACGAACACGGTATGCCCCGTGCGCGCGGCAAACTCCGCCAGATCGCCGGCCACACGCGCCGGCGCGCCGGCGTCAAGCGTCCCATCCGGTCGGAACATCTCGTTTGCCAGAAGCGCCGTCACGCTGTCCAGCAGGAATGCGCCGCGCGGCTCGGCCATATCCAGCGCGCGCAGGATATTTCTGCCGCACTCCACCGTTTCAAAGCCCCAGCCTTCGCGTTCCTTCAGATGCCGTTCGACGCGCGCGCGGTCCTCGTCGTCGTGCGGAATCATCGTCGCCAGATAGTAGATGGGCCGCTCACGCTGCATCGATTTTACGATGTTCTGCGCCAGCATCGATTTTCCGTTCTTCGCGCCGCCCGAAAGCAGATAGTTCATTCACACCCGTCCTTTTCTTTCCTTCAGCGCAGAAGCTCCTGCTGCAGAAGCCACTCGACCGACGGCCGGCACTGCGCCAGCTCCAGCGTCACGCCCGCCTGCGGGGCAAGCGCGTCGAGTTGGGTCAAAATTTCCTTCATATCCAGGACGCCTTCATACAGCGCCTGATGCAGATCCATCTTCCCGTCGTTGTTGTGCAGATGCACGTGCGCCAGATACGGCGCACATTTTTCCAGCCAGCGCTGCACCGGCTCTTTTGATACGATCGTGTTCGCGTGCCCTATGTCCAGACACAGCCGCAGCGCTTCGCTGTCCGCCGCGCGCACAATCTCGAGCAGCATGTCGGCGCTCGGCTCCATCACATTTTCCAGGCACAGCGTCATCCCCCGCGGCACGCGCGGCAAAAACGCGCGCCAGAACTCGATCGAGCGCGCAACGAACCACTCCGGATGGTACACCAGCGGCACAAAGCCCGCGTGTACGACAACGGTCCGGATCTCATAGCGCGCGGCAAGCTCCACCGCCTGCGTCCAGCGCCGCTCGGCCAGCTGCAGCGCCAGCGGGTCGATGGCCGCGGGCGTAAGCTCGTTGAACGGCGCGTGCAGCGTCAGCCGCGCCGCCGCCGCGCGGCAGCGCGCGACGTCGTCTTTGACCTCGTCAAAGCCCTCGTCCATGTTGCGCGCGGTGCAAAACTGCGCCAGCTCCACGCCAAGGCCGAACGCCTGCGCGCAGGCGCAGGCATCGGCGCCGATGGACGACAGATACAGCTTATTTCGTTCCATGAAAGCTCCTCTTATCCCGCCGGATACCAAAGCGCCCGGCATGGCCGCGCGAATGCGCGGCCATGCCGGGCGCTCGCGCCGCCGCGGCGCACAGCGTGTTCCAGCGGCGAAAGCGCGTTTTTTAGCAATAGAATATTATTTGCCGAGCTGGTCGAGATACGCCTGCAGGCGCACCAGCAGCGTAGCTGCGTCGGCGCGCGAGGCGATGCGCTTCGGCTCAAGACGGTCTGCGTCGCCATTGACCACGCCCGCGCCCACGGCCCAGTTGACGGCCGAAACGGCGTAGGGCGAGATGCTCTCATAGTCGGCATAGCCGGAGGCATACTCCGCCAGCGCGACAGCCTCAAGCCCGCAATGGATCGCATAGCGGTAGAGGATCGTGACCATCTGCTCACGGCTGACCGGCTCGTTGGCGCGGAACGTGCCGTCGGGATAGCCCTGCACGATGCCGTAGAAGCCCGCCCAGATCGCGGCGTTCATCGCCCAGTCGGGGATGGGGTCGGTATCGAGATTCGGGAAATAGAAGCTCGGGAAATCGGGGTCGGGCGTGAGCACAGGCGCGCCCGCCATCCGCCAGAGCGTGGTGATGAGCATGCCGCGCGTGAGCGCGCCGTTCGGGTCAAAGCGCGTGGCGGAAACGCCCTTGACGATGCCAGCGGCGGCGGCTTGCTCGACCGAGGCATAGTACCAATCGGTCTTTTTCACATCGTCAAAGCGGGTATTGTCCGACTGCGTGACGAACTGCAGCACGCAGGCCAGCTCGCCCGCCTTGCCGCTCTGCTCCTTCTGCACGTAGAAGCAGACGTTCTTCCACGAGCCGCTGACGTGGATGGTATGCTGGGTCTGGCCGTCGGCGGCTTCCTCGCTGCTGTTCTGCTCGGCAAGATTGTCGATCAGATACTGCGCCGCAGGAGCCTGCCAGCTGCCGGCCAGCCAGCTTTCCCGTTCGCCCTCAGCCCTGCGCTCATAGGCGCAGACGTACGCCGCCTGCCCCAGATTCAGCGTGAGCGCATACGCCCCATCGGGCAGCACGACGGTATAGACGGGCGTTTTTTCTGCGATGGGCTGCGCGCCGTCTTCGCCGCTCGATACCGGCGTGTAGCTGCCGTCGGTCTGCGTAAAATAATACTGCTCTGCGCCCTCGATCACCTCCGCCTCGGAAGACGAGGTGATGCTGCCGTCAGAGATATCGATCCAGAGGATCTCTCTTTCCGCCGAGGCGAATACCGTGCCTACGCCCACGCACAGCGCGAGCGCCAGCAATAAGCTAACGATTCTTTTCATGCCGTTCCTCCTGTTCCAACATACAATATACCTTTAAAATCGCGATCTGCGTCTTTGCATCGGGGATCCGTCCGGCCATCACATCCTCATACAACCGGCGAAGCGGCACGCGCTCGACGTTCAAAAATTCGTCCTCGTCCAGCTCGCGCGCGGTAAAGGTGATCTCGCGCGCGAGGAACATCTCGATCGCCTCGTCCGAGTACGCGCAGGCAGGGTAGAACACGCCCAGACTCTGCCAGCGCCCGGCAAGCGCGCCCGTCTCCTCGCGCAGCTCGCGCTGGGCGGCCGCAAGATGGTCCTCATCCGGGCTGTCCAGCTTACCGGCCGGGATCTCGCTCAGCACGCCGCCCACGGGGTAGCGGTACTGCCGCTCGATCAGCACGTCGCCGTTACTTAGCACCGGCACGATACACACCGCGCCGATGTGCCGCAGATACTCGCGCGTGGCGCGATTGCCGTTCGGCAGCGAGACCGTATCCTCAAACACATGTAAAATTTTTCCGTCAAAGATCTCTTTTGACGACAGCTGCCGTTCTGCAAGCTCCTGTTCCAGCATAAGCGCCGCTCCCGCATTTTTTCTTCATCTTACAATTTTCCTTCGCCGTTGTCAATCATCCGGCGCGTCCAGACGGCAAATCGGCGAAAATTGGCAGCGTATTTGCGAGAAAAGCGGACAAACTACCCTTGCAGATAAAAAGCAGGGAACCGCACGCACGGGTATTATGCCATCTAGCTTCAAAAGGACGCTTTTGGACCATTGTTCGTTCGAGTTCCATATCGCGGTCAAAACGGGACGTTTTTTGACGCCGTACTTTTGCCGGAGCGGCAGGCGAAAATCCTCCCGGCAGTCTGATCCTCCCGCTGATCCGGGCGGGCTGCGCCGCGCGGCCGCCGATCAAGGCCGGCGTTTTGTCTGCGCGGCGCTCATGCCGCTTCCATCCGGCGCGAGGGCCGGGGATCAGCCCCGGCCCTCCAGGCGTGTACGTAACGGCCATGGCCCAAAGCGCCGGCCGGCAAAAAATCCCCGCCCGGACCTACCGTCCGGGCGGGGATAGTCGCTTATTCCGCAGGCGCTTCTGGCGCGGGCGTCTCTTCCGGCGCCTGCGCATCGGACGGCTGCTCATCGGGCGCCTCTTTCTTTGGGAACTCGATGATGTCGATGTAGTTCTTCTTGCTGCGGCGGTCCTTGAGCGCCATCAGCTTTTCCCAGTTGGCCCAGATCGCAGCCGCCACGCCGGCCACCGCCGCGACGATCCCAACGACGATCAAAACGGTTTTTACACACTTGGAGCACTTCATGCGCGATTCCTCCTGTCTTGTTGGCTAGTATGCCTGCTTTCTACGTATAGTATACGCGTAAGACGTCAAATTTGCAAGCGTCTTATACGCGCACGGCGAAATCCGCCCGGCGCGGCTTGGCCGCAGGCAGCGCCTGCGCGCTGTAGCCCAGGATGCAGTGTCCGACGCCGATATCGCTCTCGTTCACGCCCCAGCGCTTCATGAGCGCCTTGCCCTCGGGCAGTTCGAACGTCTGCCGCGCGCGGTGGATCCAGCAGCTGCTCACGCCAAGGCTGTGCGCGGCGTTCATCATATTGCCGATCACAAGGCTGCCGTCTTCCACCGCCGTGTTTGAGCCAGAGTCGGCGAACACGACGCACACGGTCGGCGCGCCGTAGAACGGGTGCGCGCCGGGATTGCCGAGGATCTCGGCGTTCAGCCTTTCCAGCTGGGCGATGTCCTCGGGCTTTTGCAGCACGACGACTCTGCACGGCTGCCGCCCCATGCCGCTGGCGGCGTAGGCGCCCGCGCGCACGATGGCGTCAAGCTCGCTGTCTTTGATCTGCTCGGCGCGGTAGCTGCGCACGCTCCGGCGCTCCTGCAGACATTTGAGTACTTCATTCATATCAAAAAACTCCTTTCGGTATTATTCCGCATATCCGTACATTCCCCGGACCGATACCTCGCCCGAGCGGACCGCGTCCGCCGTGCCGTCGGGGTACTTCACCAAAAGCTCCGCGTCCGGGCCGATCCCGGTGGCGCGGGCAGGCGTCCGCTCGTCCCCGCGCAGCAGGACGACGTCCTTTCCCACCGTGACGCAGCGCGCGGCGAAGCGCGCAAGCCAGGTCCGCTTGCCGATAAACAGCTCCCGCTCCATCTGCTCCAGCGACCGCGCCAGCGCCGCGGCAAGCAGGCTCCGGTCGACCATGTTCCCGGTCTGCTCGCGCAAAGACGTGGCGATCTTCGACAGCTCCGGCGGGAAGGCCGCCTGATTACAGTTGATACCGATGCCGACCACGATATACTCGGCCTCGTTCAGCTCCGCCACGAGCGAAAGCTCGGTCAAAATGCCGCACACCTTTTTCCCGCCCAGCACGGGGTCGTTCGGCCACTTGATCTGCGGCTGCGCGCCGGTCAGCGTCTCAATCGCGTCCGACACCGCCACGGCGGCCGCCGCCGTCAGGTGCAGCAGCTGCTGCGGCGCGGCCTGCGGGCGCAGGATACAGCTGAAGTACAGCCCGCCCGCATCCGATACAAAGCCGCGCCCGCGGCGGCCGCGGCCGGCCGTCTGCCGCTCGGCGATGACGCAGGTGCCCTCCGGCGCGCCGGACGCGGCGAGATTTTTGGCGTAGTTGTTGGTCGAGTCCACGCTTTCGAGCACCACCATCCGCTCGCGCCACGGATGGCCGCGCAGCGCGTCTGCAATGCGCTCAGGCGAAAGCCGGTCCGGCCCGGCAAGCAGCCGGTAGCCGCGATTGGGCGCGGCCTCGATCTCATAGCCGGCGCGGCGCAGCTGGTCAATGGCCTTCCACACCGCCGCGCGCGAGACGCCAAGCGTCTTGCTCATCTGCTCGCCTGAGACGGGGCCGGTTCCCCCGCTCAGCAGCGCCAACACGTCTTCTTTTGTCATACTCGCTCCTTTGTCCGTAAAAAAGTGCTTGCTTTTTCCGACTGTATCTGCTATTGTGTAGATTGTAAACCAAAAGCACAGAAAAATAAGTTTACAATCGGAGGTACCTTCATGAAGCTTCGCAATCTGATCCTGACCGCTCTGTTCGCCGCCCTGACGGCCATCGGCGCGTTCATCCGCATCCCGTTTGCTGTTTCGTCCATCACCCTGCAGTTCTTCTTCACCGCCATGGCCGGCGTGCTGCTGGGCCGGCGCTGGGGCGCCGCCTCGCAGGCGGTGTACGTGCTGCTGGGGCTTGTGGGGCTGCCCATCTTCACACAGGGCGGCGGCTTCAGCTATGTGCTGCAGCCAACGTTCGGTTTTCTCCTTGGCCTGATCCCGGCCGCGTGGCTGATCGGCCTTATGAGCCAAAAGCAGACCGGCTTCTGGCGGCTGTGCCTGAGCTGTCTGGCGGGCCTGGGGGTGCTGTACTTAGTTGGCATGCCGTACATGGCCGTCATCCTCAACGCATATCTGGGCAAGGGCATGGGCCTGTGGAAGCTCCTGATGGCCGGAATGATCCCGTTTCTGCCCGGCGATATGCTCAAGATCCTTGTCACAGCGATCTTGTGCCAGCGGCTGCGCCCGGCGCTTGCGCGCTATCTGCCGCAATGACGCCTTTTCCTAATGTTGCCACAATTTTAGAAAATTGTCAACCGACTGCGCCGACCGCGCGCCGAAAGGCGCGCTTCACGCAGGACGTATCCATAGTATACGCCGCTTTTGTGAACATTTCTGCCTTTGCCGCCCGTTTTTTCCAATCGAACGGGCGGCATGCGTTCTTTTGCCCGCCCGTCCGGACGTGCGCGCCGGGGCGATTTTTAGCTTGACACAATATCCCGAAAACAGTACAATGTAGGGTAGGATTTGTATGGCCGACGGCGCGATTAGGGGTTCGCGCCGCCGCCTTGCCTAATTCAACCGCAATACCCAATCCAATAGAATAGGAGGTGTGTCCGCAACTTATGGAATTTAACATGCTGTCGTTGATCCTTTGCATCGCAGGGTTCGTCGTGGGCGGCGTTGTTTTCTTCTTCGTCGGCATGGCGTACCGCAAGACTGTCGCTGAGAAGGAAATCGGCAGCGCTGAGGAAGAAGCCAAACGGATTATCAATGAAGCTATCCGCGGCGGTGAAAACAAAAAGCGCGAGATGCTGCTTGAGGCAAAGGAAGAAATCCATAAATCACGGAACGAAAACGAAAAAGAGCTGAAAGAACGCAGAAGCGAACTGCAGAAGCAGGAGCGGCGTCTGCAGCAGAAGGAAGAATCGCTCGATAAGAAGCTGGACATCCACGAAAAGAAAGAAGAAGACCTCGCCAGGAAGATCGCCCATGTGCAGTCGCAGCAGGACGAGATCGCATCCATCAAGAAGAGCCAGCTCGAGATGCTGGAAAAGATCTCGGGTCTGAGCCAGGAGGAGGCCAAGGCCTACATCCTGAAGGGCGTCGAGACCGAGGTCCGGCACGAGACCGCCGTCAAGATCAAGGAGATCGAGGCGCAGCTGAAGGAAGACGCCGACACCTTGGCAAAGGAGATCATCTCCACCGCCATCCAGCGCTGCGCGGCCGATCATGCCGCCGAGGCTACCGTCTCTGTGGTGCCGCTGCCCAACGATGAGATGAAGGGCCGCATCATCGGCCGCGAGGGCCGCAACATCCGCACGCTGGAGACCATGACCGGCGTGGACCTGATCATCG
>CAZWKZ010000080.1:0-9315 GCA_964633935.1 uncultured Oscillospiraceae bacterium
ATGTCGATGCCGCGCGCGGCGATGTCCGTGGCGACGAGCGCGCGGATCTGCCCCGATTTGAAGTTGGAAAGCGCTTTGACGCGGGCGGACTGGCTCTTGTTGCCGTGGATGGCCATGGCGGAAATGCCCGCCTGCGTCAGCTCGCGCGCCACGCGGTCGGCGCCGTGCTTGGTTGCGGTAAAGACGAGTACGGCCGGCTCCGGCCGCTCGTTGAGCAGCCAGACGAGAAGCCGCCGCTTGTTGGCCTTGTCCACCTTGTACAGCCGCTGCTCGATGGCGTCGACCGTGGACGCGGGCGGCGTGACCTCGACGCGCACCGGATCGCGGAGGATCTGCTTCGAGAGCGCCGCGATCTCCTGCGGCATAGTGGCGGAAAACAGCAGCGTCTGCCGCTGTTCAGGCAGCCGCGCGATGACCTTGCGCACGTCGTGGATAAAGCCCATGTCGAGCATGCGGTCGGCCTCGTCGAGTACAAATGTCTCGATGCGGCGCAGATCGATGTGGCCCTGATCGCACAGATCGTTGAGCCGGCCCGGCGTGGCGACGAGCACATCGACGCCGCGAGTGAGCGATTCGACCTGCGGGGCTTGTCCCACGCCGCCAAAGATGACCGTGCAGCGGACGGACAGGTATTTGCCGTACTGCGCAAAGCTTTCGCCGATCTGCAGCGCAAGCTCGCGTGTGGGCGTAAGGATGAGCGCGCGGATGGGCTGATGCGTGGGGCCGACGCGGCTTTGCAGGCGCTGTAGGATCGGGATGGCGAAGGCGGCAGTTTTGCCGGTGCCGGTCTGCGCGCAGCCGACAAGGTCTTTGCCCGCCAGGACCGGGCCGATCGCGGCGGTCTGGATGGCAGATGGCGTTTCGTAGCCAATATCCGCTACTGCGCGAAGCAGCGCGGGGAGTAGTTGTAGATCTTGAAATGTCATAAAAATCCTTTGCTTTTGTTGTTCAGCCGGCGCGCGGGAAGAAAAGCTCCCGAAACCGGGGCGGTTTCGGGAGCACGAAAACGCGGGGAAGGCCGGCGCGCGGTCTGTCATGTTTATTATATGCGAAATGCGGAAAAATGTCCAGCGCGTTGCTGCCGCCCGCGCTACTGCGACATACAAACGCGCTGCAGAAGCTGCGTAAATACGTCCCAGAACGTGAGCGCCTCTACGCGCTCAGGCGCGACGAGCGCGATCTCGGCCAGCGTCTGGCCGTTTGCATAGACCACCATGCGCCCGAGCGCCTGCCCCGGCTCGACCGGCGCGGCGACGCTTTCGTCGATCTGGATCTCTGTCGTGACGCCGGAGACCAGCGCCTTATCCACAAGGATCGGCTCGGCCGATTCCAGTACGGGCGTGATCGCGTCCGCCTTTCCCAGTACGACGCGGACGCTTCCGATCGCGCCATCCGGCTGCGGCGTGACGAGCGCGTAGTTGGAAAAGCCGTAGTTTAAAAGCGCCTTGGCCGATTCAAAGCGATCGGTGGAGCTGCTGCAATGCATGACCACGGCAATCAGCTCCATGCCGTTTCGCTCGGCAGAGGCGGACAGACAGTAGCCCGCAGCGGAGGTGTAGCCGGTTTTTAGACCCGTGGTGCCGTCGTAGAAGCGGACGAGCTTATTGGTGTTGGAAAGGCCAAATTCGCCGTTTCGCACGGTGTCCATCCAGATGGTGGTGTATTTTTTGATCTCGCTGTGCTTGAGCAGCTCCCGCGACATGATGGCGATGTCCCAGGCGGTGGTCAGATGCTCGGCCGCGTCCGCCTCGTCGTCAAGCCCCGTGCAGTTGACAAAATGCGTGTCGGTCATGCCAAGCTCGGCCGCGCGCTCGTTCATCATGCCGACAAACGCGGCCTCGCTGCCCGCCACATGTTCGGCCAGCGCCGTGGCGCAGTCGTTGGCCGACGAGACGACCACAGCTTTGAGCATCTCCTCAAAGCTCAGCTGCTCGTTCTCTTCCAGATAGATCTGGCTGCCGCCCTTGGCCGCGGCGGCGGCCGAGGTGGTGATGGTGTCGCTCCAGCTGATGCGCCCGTCATCCAGCGCCTCCATGACAAGCAGCAGCGTCATGACCTTCGTCACGCTCGCCGGGCGCAGGCGCTCATGCGCGTTGGATTCATACAGGACCGTACCCGTAGAGGCGTCCATCAAAATGGCGGACGGGGCGGCAAGATCGAGATCGGCAGCATGGACGCCGACAAGCGACGACGCCGCGAGAATGGATGCAAGTAGCAGGCACAGCAGCGTTTTTTTCATAAAAATCACCCTTCCGTTTCATCTGGTACAAGCATATGAAACGAAAGGGCGCAATATCACAAAGACTCAGGCCTGATGCTGCGCGGCGTCTATGTACGGCTGGATGGCCGTAATGAACGGCTGGGGGTCGGCATAGCTGTCGTCGATCCGGATCGTCAGCGGCGTGTTGAGATGGACGTCGAACAGGCCGAGAATGGATTTTGCGTCGAAAATGTTGTCATCGTCGAGAATCTGGATCGGAAACGGCTGCCGGTTGGCGATGCTGACAAAGGTACCGATCTGCTGGACGGAACGAAATACGGCTGTATATTCTTTCACGCAAAATACCCCCTGATTAGACTGTACAATCCGGATTTTTTCGAATATAATCAATACGGATTCGGAGAGTTCTTATAGTATAAGCGAAAAAAAGTTTCGTGACTATGCACAAATCGCACGAACCTTTTTTGGACAATATCTTTTTCTTGGTGGTTTTACCTATGAAATTTGCATTTTTCACGCTCGGCTGCAAGGTCAATCAGTATGAGACGCAGGCGATGCAGCGGCTTTTGCTCGAACGCGGGCATACGCTGGGGGAATTTGACGAACGCTGCGACGGCTATATTGTCAACACCTGCTCGGTGACGGCGGCGTCGGATAAAAAATCGCGCAATATGATCCGCCGCGCGCGCGCGGCAAATCCGCAGGCGGTGATCGGCGTATGCGGCTGCTACGCGCAGAGCGCGCCGGATGAGATCCGGCAGCTTGGCGCGGATGTGGTGGTGGGCACGGCCGACCGCAAAGAATTTCTGGAGCATATGCTGCTTGCCGCGCACGAGCGGCAGTACTGGCAGAAGGTGACGGACGCGGGCGCGCCGCGCGAGTTTGAGCTGCTGCCTGCCGGCGGCCTCGCGGCCAGGACGCGCGCGCTGCTGAAGGTCGAGGACGGCTGCAACAATTTCTGCACCTATTGCATCATCCCGTACACCAGAGGCCGCGTGCGCTCGATGCGGCTAGACGAGGCGGTGCGCCAGGCCGAGGCGCTTGCGCGTGAGGGCTACCGTGAGATCGTGATCAACGGCATCGAGATCTCGTCCTGGGGCTGGGAATGGCATGACGGCAGCACGCTTTCGCAGCTGATTTTGGCGCTGTGCCGGGCCGTCCCGGCGCTTCGCATCCGGCTTGGCTCTTTGGAGCCGCGTACGATCGACGAGGAATTCTGCCGGGCGCTTTGCGGGTGCGAAAATCTATGCCCGCAGTTCCATCTGAGTCTGCAGAGCGGCAGCGATACCGTCTTGAAGCGTATGCACCGCAAATACGATACGGCGCGGTTTTATGAGAGTGTCGAGCTGCTGCGCCGGTATTTTCCCAGCTGCGCGGTCACGACCGATCTGATCGTGGGCTTTCCCGGCGAAACTGAGCAGGAGTTTCAGCAGTCGCTGGATTTTATGCGCCGCTGCCGGTTCTCCCAGGTACACATTTTCCCGTACTCGAAGCGCAGGGGGACGCCGGCCGCGTCGATGCCGGGCCAGCTGACGAATGCGGAAAAAGCCGCGCGGGCGGAACGCGCAGCGCAGGCGGCGGCGGAGCTGGAACAAGGCTACCGGCAGGCGATGGCCGGATCGCATCAGGAGGTCTTGTTCGAGCAGCCCGAGGGCGAGTATTTTACCGGCCATGCGAAAAACTATGTCAAGGTCTACGTGCGGCCGCCGGAGGGGGCTGCGCTTCACAACGCGGTGCGCACAGCGCGTGTGACGCAGCCGTATGCCGACGGCGTGCTGGCCGAGCTTGTTTAAAGCCAGATATATGCCGGCCACGGCTTGCCGAACAGAAGCTGCCGCAGCGCATCGTCGGCGAAGATGGCAAAGCATGACAGAGGAATCCAGAGCGTAAAGTAGCACAGGCAGATCTGGCCAAGAAAATTGGGCCGCAGCCGGCGATAGTCCCAGACAGTGTAGCCGCGGTTGACGGCAAGCCCCACGGCAAGTTCGGACGCCGTGATGATGCACGCGCCGAGCATGGCCTGCACCGTGATTGGCGCCTCGGGCGCAAGCTCGTTGAGCAGACCGATCAGCACGAAGCAGACGCCGCCGTCAAGAAACATACTGATATGCGACCGTCCGCGCCAGATCAGCTCGACGAGCACATACAGCGCGCCGCCCGCGAGCGCGAGCGGCAGTAAGTTCAGCGTTGTCATATCTGAATCACCCGGGCGTAGTATGTGCCAGATCGTGGTGGAATTATCAAAAATTTTCAAAAAAGCCGGAGGTTGTGTGTTGACAAAACGGCGATTATCATTTATAATGCATCGTGCCGCTTGATGCGGTAAATATGGCGGCATAGCTCAGTTGGTAGAGCATTCGGTTCATACCCGGAGTGTCATCTGTTCGAGTCAGATTGCCGCTACCAGGCCCGTTGGTCAAGCGGTTAAGACACCGCCCTTTCACGGCGGTAACATGGGTTCGATTCCCGTACGGGTCACCAAGATCGGCAAGCACGTAAGGTGCTTGCCGATTTTTGCGCGTGCGGAAAAGCGGCTTTGCCGCTTTCATAAGAAAGCTGCGGCTCATTTGCGGCGGGATTTGTCGGGCAGCTTCCTGAACATGGGCGTGGATTCGCTCGCCAAGAGGACGCGGTTTGACCGCCCGCTGCACCGCAGCCCCGCACGGTCAAAGCTGGGAGCTTTGATCTCGTTTTTTATTGTCCAGTATCCATGATAGGCATAGCGGTCGTTTGTACCGATCATAAGATGCTCCGATTTTATAAAACCATGAGCCGCAGTACGCCCATATCATGAAACGGATCGTTTGATATCCTATGAAACATTTTTATTGTACCGATTGCTTTTGAGGCGCGTTTGTCTATGATCGCCCATCTGACAAACCATTTTTCCTGATAAGCGGTTCTCCAGAAGTGTATCGCTTGTTCCATCTTTTCCATAGTTGGATAGTAGAAATTATCCCCGTCACAATTGCCGCTATTATAAAATGGCAATGCGTTTTTGTCGCTATAAACCTCTAACAAGTCCTCGGCATCTTCTCTTTCCACGAACCGGAGCAAATCGTTCTCGTTTTCAAATTGCGGGCAGGTTTCATATATCGTTGCCATATTGCAAGACCTCCGTAAAATCCCCAGCTTGCCGTTCCGATATAAAACGATGATACGATGGATCCCTGAAAGCGTCAACTGCGTGTGCGCGAAAAAACGGGCGACATGCGCTGTTCAGCCGCTTCTTTGCAGTAGAACAATTTATATCAGGGTGCTATAATAGAAGCATACAGATTGGCGAAACAACATCGATAAGGTCATTTTTGCAGTCGAGCGGCAGCTATAGGCAGCGAAGATATCCTATTCTTCTTGCCCGAACGGGAGTTTCCCACTTTGATGAACACCTGTAAGAAGTTATAAGACGGTTTCGTCTATAAAATCGATAAAAAGCGAAGGAGGCGGGCAGATGAACGAGGTGGAGATCATTCAGCACCCGCAGATCAGCGGCCTGAGCCTGTTTTTTGATACGGTGGACTACCGAACGCCCCATGTGCACCAGGAATGGGAGCTGATCTGGATTTTAGAGGGCGCGCTGTCGTTTCGCTGCGGCCAGACGCAGGCGGTGGCGGAGCCGGGCGAGCTGCTGCTGTTCAATCCCGGCCAGCCCCATGAATTTCACAAGGTGGAGCAGAGCTGTACCTTTTTGTGCATCCAAGCCTCGCCGCACAGCTTTCCGGCGTTGGGCCGCAGGCGGGTGGAGAGCGCCTATCCCAACGCCTGTTTGACGAGCCAGGAAATCGCCGGGGTCAAGCAGACGCTGCTTTGCATGATGAAGGCCTATTTAGAGCGGCCGGCCTGCTTTGAGCTGCTGTGCATGGGGAAGACCTGCCTGCTGCTCCACCAGCTGCTGACAAAGATGCCCTGTCATCTGATGACGGCCGCAGAGGCGGCGGAGGTGGAGCGGCGCAACACCCGGCTGGCCCGGCTGCTGGCCTTTGTGGACGAGAACTATATGCACAAGATCCGCCTTGCCGACTTTGCCGCGCAGGAGGGACGGTCCATGAGCTATCTGTCTCACTTTGTCAAGCAGACGCTGAACCAGAGCTTTCAGGAGTATGTCAACACCGTGCGCTTCAACTGCGCCTGCAAGCTCATTGCCTCGGGCCGGCAGCGGATGCTGGACGTGTGCGTGGAATCGGGCTTTTCTGACTACCGGTATTTCTCCAAGACCTTCCGCCAGCGGCTGAACATGACGCCGGAGGAATACAGCCGTCAGACCACGCTGCCGCCGCAGAGCACGGCCAAGGTCCATCACAGCCTGCACTCGCTCGAACGGTTCTATACCAGGGAGCAGAGCTTGGCCCTGCTGAAAAAATACGCGGCGCAGGCATGAATCCGCCGGGCGGGGAGGTGCGTCCCCGCCCGGCCTTTGCGTGGTATGCCTGTTTTCCACAAAAAATGCCTGCAAAACTGTGACAGATTGCCGAATTTCAAAAAACAGCTAATTTGTCTAATGCGTCTGCGGATTTGTACAAGACAAATCCGGCGCTGTGTTGTAAACTGATAGCAAAGAAAGGAAGTGGGGCTATGCTGTATATCGGAATTGACCTCGGTACGTCGGCGGCGAAATTTCTGCTGGTGGATGAGACCGGCGCGGTCCGTAACGTCGTAAGCAGAGAATATCCGCTGGATTTTCCCCAGCCCGGCTGGAGCGAGCAGGCGCCTGCGGACTGGTGGGCGGCTTGTCTGACGGGGATCGCCGCGCTGCTGAAGGGCTTTGACGCGGCGCAGGTGCGCGGCATCGGACTGGGCGGTCAGATGCATGGCCTGGTGGCCTTGGACCGGGACGACCAGGTTCTGCGCCCGGCTATTTTGTGGAACGACGGCCGCACGGCCAAGCAGGTGGATTATCTCAACGAGACCGTGGGCCGGGAAACGCTGAGCCGGTATACCGCCAACATCGCCTTTGCGGGCTTCACGGCGCCGAAGCTTCTTTGGATGCGGGAAAACGAGCCGGAGCTGTTCCGCCGGATCGAAAAGATCATGCTGCCCAAGGACTATATTGTCTACCGCCTCACGGGCGTGCACGCCACGGACTATTCCGACGCCTCGGGCACGCTGCTGCTGGACGTGCAGGGCAGGCGCTGGAGCCGGCAGATGCTGCAGCTCTGCGGCGTTCAGGAAAGCTGGCTGCCCAAGCTGTATGAGAGCTGGCAGATCGTCGGGACTTTGAAGATGGAGATAGCGGCCCAGCTGGGCCTGCCGGCCGACACACTGGTCTGCGCCGGCGCGGGCGACAATGCCGCCGCCGCGGTCGGCACCGGTACCGTGGGCGCGGGCGGCTGCAACATCAGCCTCGGGACCTCCGGCACCATCTTCATTTCCTCCGACAGCTTCGGCGTGGATCCCAACAACGCGCTGCACGCCTTTGCCCATGCCGACGGCGGATATCATCTGATGGGCTGCATGCTCTCGGCGGCCAGCTGCAACAAGTGGTGGTGCGAGGATGTGCTGAACACCGGCGATTATGCCGCCGAGCAGCGGGCCATCCAGCCAGAAAAGCTGGGACGGAACCATGTGTTCTTCCTGCCGTATCTCATGGGCGAGCGCAGCCCCATCAACGACACCAACGCCCGCGGCGCGTTTTTGGGAATGAGCATGGACACCAGCCGGGCCGACATGGTCCAGGCGGTGCTGGAGGGCGTCGCCTTTGCCATCCGCGACAGCTTTGAGGTGGCCCGGTCTCTGGGCGTGTCCATCCCCAGGTCGAATATCTGCGGCGGCGGCAGCAGATCGCCCTTGTGGCGGAGCATTCTGGCCAATGTTCTGGGCATTGCTCTGGATATCGTGGAAACCGAGCAAGGCCCCGGCTACGGCGCGGCCATTCTGGCCATGGTGGGCTGCGGCGAGTATCCTGACGTTATCTCCGCTTGTAAGGCGCTTGTCCGGATCAAGCAGACGGTACAGCCCGACCCTGCGCTGACAGCCCGGTACGAGCAGCGCTACCGGCAGTTCCGCCAGATCTATCCCGCCTGCAGGGAGCTGTTCCCCAATTTGCTGTAAAGGAGCGACCAGTATGAAAATTTTGCGTGTCACAGACCCCGAATTTCGCCCCTACGGCCGCATCGTCGAGGGATTTGCGGTGGAGCAGATCCTGACGGCGCTGGCAAAGACGCCGCTGCCGGCCGAAACGCAATACGTGCCCAGCGAACCGCTTCTGCAGACGCTGCCTGCGGCTGCAGAGGTCTCAGAGCGCCTCTATGGCGGCATGCCGGTCCAACTGGGCTGGTGCAACGGCCATAATACGAGGCTCAACTGCCTGGAATACCATCGAGACAGCGAGTTCAATCTCGGTACGGAGGACTTCATTCTCCTGCTGGCCAAGCAGGAAGAGATCACAGACGGCGTTCTGGACACGGACAAGGTCAAGGCATTCCGCGTCCCGGCCGGGGTTTTGGTAGAGGTGTATGCGACCACGCTGCACTATGCGCCGTGTCATGTGGACGCCGGCAAGGGCTTTCGTGTCATGGTGGCGCTGCCCGCCGGAACCAATACGGAAAAACCGCAGTTTGCAGCCAAAACAGAGGAAGACACTTGGCTGTGGGCCTGCAACAAGTGGCTTCTGGCGCATCCGGCGTCTGACGAGGCCGCCCAGGGCGCGCACATCGGCCTGCGCGGCATCAATATCGATTTGAATTTGAACTAAGGAGAGAGAATTATGATCAGCAACATTCCCGAAGTCAAGCTTGGCATCGTTGCGGTGTCGCGCGACTGCTTCCCCATTGCGCTTTCCCAGCGCCGCCGCAGGGCCATCGTCGAGGCCTATCAGGGCGAGCTTTACGAATGTCCCGTGACCGTGGAGAACGAGAAGGACATGGTAGCCGCCGTGGCGGACGTCAAGGCCGCAGGCTGCAACGCGCTCGTGGTGTTTCTAGGCAACTTTGGCCCCGAGACGCCCGAGACGCTGATCGCCAAGAAGTTCCACGGCCCGTGCATGTTTGTGGCGGCCGCCGAGGGAGACGGCGATTTGATCAACGGCCGCGGCGACGCCTACTGCGGCATGCTCAACTGCTCCTACAATCTGGGGATGCGGCATCTGAAGGGCTATA
>CAZWKZ010000081.1:0-1633 GCA_964633935.1 uncultured Oscillospiraceae bacterium
CGGCGCTTCTCGGCCGGCGCATCAAGCACGCGCTGCCCGTCATCGGCGCGGGCGTGGCCACGGCCGGCGTTCTGGTGCTCCTCATCTGCAAGGGCGCCATTCACATCGCGGGACTGATCTAGCCGGAATCTATAGCAGAACTATACGACAACGCCGCGCTATACGACCTGTTTGACAGTGAGGAACGAGCGCGCGTCATCCAGACGCACTATCAGACGCTGCTGTGACGCCTGCGCGCGCGGTTACCACGAGATCCGTGTTCTGCCGCATCCGGCGCAGACCCGCTGCAGTGCCGCCGAGGCCGACTGGTATTGCGTGCTTGCAAAGAAATAGCAGATCCTTGAAAGCCGCCTGTCAGACGGCCGCGCCGCCCCATCGGAACCTAAAACATGCGCAGCCCCCGGAACAGACCTGTGTTCCGGGGGGCTGCTGTAACCAAACGCCCGCCTTGCCGGCAGACATATTTGCCTTTGCAGTCAGTCATCGAATTTCTTGTTCCAGTGCATCGAACTCCGGCGTTGAAAAGAACTCGCCAAGGCTCATCTCCAGCCCATCGCACAGTTTTGTATCGTAATGATGGGTAATCCCGTCTGCGTGCATCCAACAGGCTATATACCGTCGAGGCCGTAACGCCGGAGATCCCAGCCAGCGCATTGGGCTTGATTCCTCCGTATGCAGATCGAACGAAATCGCTCTATAACCGCATCCTTCACCGTCATCTCATCCCCCCAAGGAGATTCTAAGAAAAATGTCGCACATGCGTATACGCACTTGCGTAAATTGTAAAAAGATGCTATCATAGATTTATAATTTTCAAAAGGAGTGCGTTCTATGAAGGAGCAATTGAAACCCTGTAAGATCTGTGGCGAGCCGATCGCAGCAACGGCAAAAATCTGCCCCAAATGTGGCGCAAAAAATCCCAGGCCGCTGTTCAAAAAATGGTGGTTCTGGGCCATCGTCGTGTTGGCCGTCATTGCAGTCTTTTCTGCCGCGGGCGGCGGCGCCGACAAGCAGACGCCGTCTGCGCAGCAAGACGCACAGCCCGCCGCCGCCTCTGATCCCGCCCCTGCGGCGACCGAACCCGCGACAACGTCAAACGCGGATACGCCCGCCGACAACGAACCAAGCATCTCCACCGAGCCGGTACAGGAGCCGGAAACAGCGGCCGTCCCCGGCGAGTATCGCGCGGCGCTGAAATCGGCAGAAAGCTACAGCGATCTATTCCATATGTCAAAGGCAGGGATCTTTGACCAGCTCACGTCGGAATATGGCGACGGCTTCCCTGCAGACGCCGCGCAGTATGCGATAGACAATCTGGATGTTGACTACAAGCAAAACGCACTCAAATCTGCCGAGAATTACAGCAGCGCTATGCACATGTCAAAAGCAGCCATTTATGATCAGCTGATCTCTGAATACGGCGAGCAGTTCACCGCCGACGAGGCGCAGTATGCCGTTGACAATCTGCAGGCCGACTATAAAGAGAACGCGCTGCAAAGCGCAAAGGTCTATCAGCAAAGCCTGAACATGTCCAATCAGGCGATCTACGACCAACTGATTTCAGAATACGGCGACCAGTTTACCGCCGAAGAGGCGCAATACGCCGTCGATCATCTGGAATGATACAAAAAGC
>CAZWKZ010000081.1:1733-8950 GCA_964633935.1 uncultured Oscillospiraceae bacterium
GCTTCCGGCTTTTTCTTATGCTTCCTTTCGAAATGTCAAAAACCGCTGCGACAGGTAGTTGAGCGCGACGAAGATGACAGACCCCGTCAGCATCGCGGCATTGTCGATGAGCTTCTGCGTGCATCCGCGCAGCAGCCACCGCACCGCCGGCCGGGCCGCGCCGTAGGCAATGAGATAGCAGGCGGCGATGTTCACGGCAAAGCGCAGCGCCGTTTTGCAGCCCCTGCTCCTATCCTGAAAGGTGAAGCGCTTGTTGAGAAAATAGCTCAAAATGCTTCCAAACAGATAGTTACACGCCGAGCTGACCCAGTAGCTGAGGTGCAGCAGGTTATAAAACGTGAACATGATCGCGTAGCCAAAGGCGGTATTGACCACGCCCACCAGAAGAAACCGCAAAAACGTCTTATCAAAGAGCTTCGCGATCAGCTTTTTCAGCTTCTGCATCGTCCTTCTCCTCCAGCCCCAGCGTTCTGCGCGCGATATAGACCGGCCGGCCCTTGCTCTGCTCGTAGATCTTGCCGATATACTCGCCGATGATGCCAAGGCCCATCAGCTGCAGCCCGCCGAGAAACAGCATCAGCACCACAATCGTCGCGTAGCCCGGCACGTCGATGCCGCAGGTGAGCTTCTGGATGATGACGACGATCAAATACACGAACGCCGCCAGCGCGCTCACCCCGCCCAGCATCGTGGCCGCGTGCAGGGGCGCGGCGGAAAACGACAAAATGCCCTCGAACGCATAATGAAAGAGCTTTCTGACAGACCACTTCGTCTGTCCGGCCGCGCGCGGCGCGACATCGTAATCGATGAACTTCGTCCGAAAGCCCACCCAGGCAAAGATGCCCTTGGAAAAGCGGTGATATTCGCCCAGCTGCAAAATGGCGTCCGCCATCTCGCGGCGAAAGACGCGGAAATCGCTCGCGTTCTTCTGAAAGCGCACGTCGGCCATGCGGTCGATGAGGCGGTAGAAGCACGCTTTGAGTCCGCGCAGCACCCCCGCCTCTTTCCGCTCGCGCTGGCACGCGGCGACGCAATCATACGCCGGCTGCGCCAGAAGCAGCTCCAGCATCTCGGCCATGACCGCGGGCTGCTGCTGCAGATCGGCGTCGATGATGCCCACAAACTCGCCCTTTGCGGCCTTGAGGCCTGCGTAAATGGCGGCCTCCTTGCCAAAATTGCGCGAAAACGAGACCACGCGCACCGCGCCCGGATCGCGCGCATAGAGCGTCTCCAGCTCTGCAAGCGTCCCGTCGCCGCTTCCGTCGTCGACAAAGATCAGCTCATACCGCCACGGCTTCTGCGCGAAGGCCGCCGCAGCCGCGTCATAGAACGCGCGGACGTTGTCCTGCTCGTTGTAGCAGGGGATGATGAGCGAGAGTTTCATACGTTCCTCCTCAGCCCGGTAAAATGGCGTAGCAGTTCGCCTGCGCGTCGTATACCCAGTCAATGCCGAGCTGCTCACGCAGTTCGTTCGCCGGGCAGTAGAGCAGCGTATACGTCTCGGAATACGGCAGCAAAATCGTAAAGCTCTGGCTCAGCAGCTCGCTGCCGCCCTCGGGCAGATACCTGCGCAGATGCCCGTCAAGCGACGCAAAATATGTGTTTCCATCCAGCGTGATGGTGTACGTCTGGTTTTTCCACGACCACACGGCCGTGCCGCCGGCCGACTGCACTGCGAACTCCACCGGGAAATATAGCCCCGTCTCGTCCTCAACTGTTGGGAAATCGTAGACCGTATCGCCGGATGCGATCTGCGCCAGCGCCCAGCGCTCGCTCTGATAGACAAGCTTTGTCGAATCCGGGATATCGTAATACCGCTTAAAATTTTCCAGGAAATAACTGCCCTCAAAAAACATCGTGAACCGGTAGCGCTCGTCGATGTCGATATTCAGTTCGCACACGCCGGTATCGCGGCCGCGCTCGATGGCGGCAAGATTTTCATCCACGATCTTTTTGCTCTCGGTATAGCCCCGCAGCGTGGGAAGATACGCGCACACGCACACAAGGACCAGCACGCCGGTAACTGCGCCGGCGGCTGCGCGCGGCAGCGTCCGAAGCACGCGCGTAAGAAGGCTCACAGCCACGATGATGAGCGCCACGACCGGCTCAAACGCCGTGCGCTCAGAGCCGAGCGTAGTGATGATGAGCACCATGTTGCCCGCGACGCTGGCCAAGATCATCAGCGCCGTCGGCCAATACGCGCGCTGCAGCAGGAACATCACCGCCAGCGCCAGTTGGCTTACAACCATCCACACGCACGCAAGCTGATCCAGGCCGAGCAGGAAGCATCCGATCTGGCCTGCCGCCATCACAAGCCCTGTCAAAAGCCATCGCGTGAGGCGCCGGTCCGCCATGCACAAAAACGCGGCCAGCGTATCGACCGCCACCAGAAGCAGCACCGTCGAACGGTATCTGACCATATAGATCATCGCGTCAAAAAAGCGCGAAAGAAATACCGTGGGATGCAGGCAGCTCAAGATCCCGCCGTCTACGCCGCGATCGACGCGCGCCCAGCTGCCGGGCGCAAGCAGGATCGTCAAAAAGCCCGCGAGCGCAAACACCGGATAGCTCCAACAGCGCCGAAAGGGCGTCTTGGCGAAGATCCAATACAAAAGCGCGCAGCCCCAGATGACGACCAGCGACATGATGCCCGCCTGCTCGGTCGACGCGCCCGCCAGCACCGCGAACAACAGTCCCGCCGCATGTCCCGCCCTGGACTGCTTGCCGCTGAAATGCCGCAGCTGGAACACGCAGGCAATGGCCGTCATGCACAACGGAAACACGTAGTTAAAATACGCCGAGATCCACAGCACCGTCATGCGCAGATAGCGCACGTCGCACGCGAGCGTGCACAGCATCCCCAGCGCCGCCGAGACCAGCAGCTGCCCAGCCGAGCACTCGGCATCGAGCATCTTCGCGCCAAAATAGTACAGCAGCGCCAACAGCGCCGGGCTTAAGAAGAGAAACAGCTTCGTGTCAAACAGCAAAACCGCCGGCACGATCAGATGTACGTAGAACCGGCCGTTCGTCTCGCGGTAGTGCTGCGCCATCTTCTGCCAGAAGGCGGAGATCCCCTCGTCAAAAAACGTGCCGTACCAGTAATCGTCGGAATAGAGCGTGATCTTGCTGTTGAGGATCGCCAGCAGCGCCATCGCCCCCAGAAGCAGCAGCGCGCCGAACAGCCGCGCGCGCGTATCGTCCTGCGGCCGCAGCCGCGCAGATGTTTTTTTCACAGACGGTTCCCCTTTTTCAGCGTTCTTTTTTGTATTATACAGTTTTTTGCCGCTTTTGTAAACCGCCGCGCGGCCATGTGGACCGCAAAAGCGCGGTTTTCCTTGAAACAGCGGGCAAAATATAGTATACTCGAAGAAAAACCACACATTCAGGAGGCCCATATGACCGCTGTCGTAACCGACGCGCATTACCGCATGTCCGTCGCGCTCATACGCGATCTGGCAGACGCCGGCGTGCGCGTGGTCGCCTGTGAAAAAGAAGCGTTCCAGCAGCCTGTGGGGTTTTGCTCGCGCGGCGCTGCGCGCCGCGTGCAGCTGCCCGAGCAGGGTTATTTGGACGCTTTATATGCGCTGTGCCGCGAGGAAATGGAAGCAAGCGGCGAAAAGCCGGCGCTTTTGATCGTCGGCGCGCAGACACTCGCGCTTGTATCGGGCGCGCAGGCGCGCTTTTCCGCCGTATGCGGGCTGTGTATCCCCACGCCGGAGCAGCTTTCGCTTTTCAACAGCAAATCTGCCGTCGCCGCCATGGCCGCGCGCCTCGGCGTGGCCGCGCCGCAAAGCTATGAAAAAACGGCGCAGGAAAGCGAGGACGCGTTTTTTGCGCGCGTACCGCTGCCATGCGCCGTCAAGCCCACGTGCGGCGAAAAATTCGGCCTGCGCGCCGAAGCGCGCTACCGCATCGCGTGCACGCGCGAGCAGCTGCGGCAGGCCTACGCGCATTTTTCCGCACTGACGCATGAAGCGCCCGTCGTGCAGGAATATCTGACCGGCGCGGGCCTCGGCTGCTCGGTGCTCTGCCGCGCGGGCCAGATCGTCTGCGCCATCGCGCACCGGCGCGTGCGCGAATATCCCGTCTCGGGCGGGCCGTCCAGCTGCTGCGAGACGATCCGCCCCGAGCCGCTTCTGCCGCTTGTGGCCCCGCTCGTGCGCGAAGCGGGCTACACGGGCCTTGCCATGTTCGAATTCAAGCAGGACGCGTCGGGCGCGCCCCGCCTGCTTGAGATCAATCCCCGCGTCTGGGGCACATACCCGCTCACGCGCGCGTCCGGGTCGAATTTTTCTACCTGCTGGCTCGCGCTTTCGCTGGGTCTGGCGCTTCCCGCCTACCGCGCGCCATGCCCGGTCAAAATGGCGTTCTATCCGTCTGATTTTGCCGCTATGCTCGGCTATCTTAGGCGCGGCGAAGCACGCAAATGTTTCGCGGGACTTGCCGACTGGCTCAGCCCCAACGTCAAAAACGGACTTGCCGAGCGCGGCGACCCCGGTCCCGCCCGGGCCTACCGGCGGCAGCTGCTTACGAAACGGAGGCAATCATGACAATTCGCGCCGATCTGCACGTACACTCGCTCGCATCCGCCGACGGCTCAAGCACGATCGGCCAGCTCGCCGCCGAGGCCAAGACGCGCGGTCTTGCCGCCATCGCCATCTCGGATCATGACATGTGCACGCCGCCGCCTGAAAACTCTGGCGTGCTGCTCATCCCGGCAGTAGAAATTTCTACCGATTCCGGGCACGTGCTGGGGCTGTTTCTGAAAGAGCCGGTACGGGCGGAATTTCTATCCGGCTATCCCCCGCTTGCCGCCTGCGCGGCCGAGATCCGCCGCTGCGGCGGCGCGGCGGTGCTGGCGCACCCGTTCGCCCCGCAAAAGCTGGACGAAGAAAGCCTGCGCAAGCTGCCGCTTGACGCGATCGAAGCCGCCAACGCCCGCGCCGCGCTGCATCCAGGCGCAAATGAAAAAGCGCGCGCGCTGGCGCAGGCGATGGGCCTGCCAGCCACCGGCGGCAGCGACGCGCACAGCGCGCGGGAGCTTGCCAACGCATACACCGAATTTGACGCGGCCGCCGTAACGGTGGACGCGCTGCGCGAGGCGCTTCTCTCCGGGCGCTGCCGGGCGGTATTGAACCGTCCCTGCCGCTGGCGCGACAAGGGCCGATCCCGGCTGCAAAAAGACCGCCGCGCAGGCGGCTTCGGCGCGGTGCTGCGCGCGCGCGTGTATCAGCTCGCGTGTCTTGCCCGCGATATCCTGCATATTTAGGAGGCTAGTTATGTCCGCAGTCACAAAGGCCATCGGCCTTGCCAAAAAGCTCAAGCACCGGTTTCAGGCCGAGCTGCGCGCGCGCACGCCCGTCTACCTGTCCCCTGTGCGCCGCATCGAAAAAGTCGCGCTGCGCGAGCGCATCTGCGCCATGACGTTCGACGACGGCCCGTGCCGCCTGCCGGCGAAGCCGTCGAAAGACGGCAGGCCGTTGACGCTGCACCTCGCCGAGACGCTCGAGCGCTACGGCGCGAAGGGCACGTTCGACGTGGTGGGCGACACGTCGGAAAACTACCCCGACACGGCGGGCAAGGAAGGCTCCGCCGCGTGGGGCGGCGTGCGCTTTGATCACTACCCCGACTATCAAAAAGACGCCGACGGCGGCGCGAAAAACTGCCCTGAGTTGATCAGCAGGCTCCTTGACGGCGGGCACGAGATCACCAGCCACACCTACCGCCACGTGCTCTTCGGGCCAAAGCCGCTGGTCTACGGCAAGCGCGACCCCCTGCCCGGTCTTGACGCGGTGGTGGACGATCTAAAGCGGCTGGACGATCTGATGCAGCAGCAGTACGGCTACACCATCCGCCTATCGCGCCCGCCGCACTACGTCGACAAGACGAAGGACGGCTTTTCCAGCTACGATGCGTATGGCCTGATGGGCTATCAGTACATGGCCGCGAGCTTTGACGGCGCGGGCTGGCTGCCGCTGGCAAGCTACGAGCAGGAGGTCCGCGCCATGGTCCAGCCGCTTCAGCAGGCGCTCTCGGCCGACCCTGACGCGCTCTGCGGGCAGATCATCTTCCAGAAGGACGGCTACAACATGGCCCGGCGCAGCCCCGTGGCCGACGCGCTGGCGCCGCAGCTGGCGCTGTTACAGAGAAACGGCTACCGCGTGGTCACGGTGTCCGAGCTGTTGGCGCTGTGCCCGTTTGCCGACCTCTGGCCTGAACACCCGGCGTTTGACGCGGCGAAGCGGCTGTTATCGCGCGGCTGGTGCATCTGCTTCCGGGACAACTCCGTAAGGCCAAGCGGCGTACTCACCCGCGGCGAGCTGGCCATGTACCGCTACGGCTGCCAAACGCTCGCCGCGCGTATCGAGCTGGTGCGCAGCAAAAAGCGGGTCTGCCGCGACGTCGACTGCAAGCACCCCTACGCCGCCGCCATCGCCGCGGCGCTGCAGGCGGGGTCTTTGCCGCTGCAATCGGACGCGTTCGCCCCCGATATGCCCGTCAGCCCGGCAGATTTTGCCGCCTTCTGCCGCGCCGAGCTTGGCGCGGCGCCCGCGCCGCTCACAGAGCCGATTACGCACGCCGATGCGCTCTGCGCCGTTTCTTCGCTCATAACAGAGTAAAAATCACGTCAAAAGGACGTCTCGGGATGAATGCCGCGCCGCCCTTTATACAGCAAATCACAGCTCGCCTGCTTCTTTGCGCGCGCCTGTGGCCGCGAACAGCGCCCATTCGGCGATATTGACGGCGTGATCGGCGATGCGTTCCAAATATTTGTCGATCATCAGCAGATCCAAGATAGGTTCCCCCTGTGAAGGCTGCTCAACGATCTTTTGGATCAGCACCCGTTTGACCTGCGTAAAATAGTCGTCGACAATATCGTCATGGGCAATGACCAGCCTGGCCTGCTCGGGATCCTGCTGAACGTATGCCTCCACGCTCTGCCTCACCATCTTGATGGTCTCGGCCGCCATGTCGCGGATGTGTCCCACGTCCTCTGGGATATATCCCTCTGACAGCATGCTCAGGATGATCTCTGCGATGTCCGCCGCCTGGTCGCCGATGCGTTCCATGTCCGTGATGAGCTTCATGGCGGCGGAGATCTGCCGCAGGTCGCAGGCCACCGGCTGTTGCCGGAGCAGCAGCTTCAAACACAGGTTTTCGATATCCCGCTCCATCTGGTCGATCTCGGCCTCCAAGGGCCGCACCTTCTCCGCTAA
>CAZWKZ010000082.1:0-8831 GCA_964633935.1 uncultured Oscillospiraceae bacterium
GCAGTCCGTGGTCGAGGATCTGGCCCGCTATTCCGGCGTGCCCGTATGGAACGGCCTGACCGACGCGTTCCATCCGACGCAGATGCTGGCCGACGTCATGACCGCCCGCGAGGAGTTCGGCGATCTGCGCGGCCGCAAGATGACCTTCTTCGGCGATGCGCGCAACAACGTCGCAAATTCGCTGATGGTCGTCTCGGCCAAGCTGGGCATGCACTTCTGCGCCTGCGGCCCGAAGGAGCTGATGCCGTCTGCTGAGCTGGTCGCCAAGTGCCAGGCCGTCGCTGCTGAGACCGGCGCCGTGCTGGAGTTTACCGACGATGTGGCGCAGGGCGCGAAGGACTGCGACATCCTCTACACCGACATCTGGGTCAGCATGGGCGAGCCGGATGAGCTGTGGGCCAAGCGCATCAAGCAGCTGCTGCCGTATCAGGTCAACAAGGACGTCATGGCCATGGCAAAGCCCACCGCCATCTTCCTGCACTGCCTGCCGTCGTTCCACGACCGTGAGACGACCATCGGCGAGGATATCTATCAGAAGTTCGGCCTTGAGGCCATGGAAGTCACCGACGACGTATTCCTGGGCAAGCAGGCGCGTCAGTTTGAGGAGGCAGAGAATCGCATGCATACCATCAAGGCGGTCATGTATGCGACTCTGATGTAAGCTATGGCAGAACGTATTGTCGTTGCCCTGGGCGGAAACGCCCTGGGCAACAGCCCCGAAGAGCAGCTCGCGCTGGTGCGCGGGACGGCAAAGACGATCGTCGATCTGGTGGAAAAGGGCTATGAGGTCGTCATCGGCCACGGCAACGGCCCGCAGGTCGGCATGATCAACCTGGCCATGGAGTTCTCCGCCAACAAGGGCGGCAACACCCCCTACATGCCGTTCCCCGAGTGCGGCGCCATGACCCAGGGCTATATCGGTTATCATCTGCAGCAGGCCATTCAGGCAGAGCTGCGCGCAAGAAACATCGATAAGCCGTGCGCGACCGTGGTCACGCAGGTGGTCGTCGATGAAAAAGACCCCGGCTTCCAGAATCCGACCAAGCCCGTAGGCAGCTTCTACAGCAAGGAAGAGGCGGAGAAGATCGCCGCCGAGAAGGGCTTCATCTTTGTCGAAGACGCCGGCCGCGGTTATCGCCGTGTGGTGCCGTCGCCCATTCCGAAGCGGATTGTGGAGCTGGAGATTGTCGAACGGCTCGTATCCGCCGGCGCAATCGTCATTACCGTTGGCGGCGGCGGTATCCCCGTCGTGGAAACGGACGAGGGTCTGAAGGGCGTGGCGGCCGTCATCGACAAGGACCGCGCAAGCTCGCTTTTGGCGCAGGATCTCAAGGCCGACCGGCTGATCATCCTTACGGCGGTCGATCGCGTGTGCGTGAACTTCAATAAGCCCGATCAGCGCGAGCTTGCCAGCATGACGCTGGCCGAGGCCGAGCAGTATATCGGAGAAAAGCAATTTGCGCCCGGCAGCATGCTGCCCAAGGTGCAGTCGTGTATGGAGTTCGTCAAAAATACCGCCCACGGCGGTACGGCGCTCATTACGTCGCTGTCGCGTGCGGCAGAGGCGCTGGAGGGTAAGACCGGTACCGTTCTCACCAAGTAGTCCAAAAATTGAATTAGAGCGGAAAGGGAGGTAAAGAATCTGTGAAAAAGAACAAACGTCGTTCCATAAGCACATTCGTAATCCTGCTTTGCGTGCTGCTGGTGGTATCCATCGCCACCTGGATCGCGCAGGGCAACACCTACACCGACGCTGAAACCGGCGAGACAGCGGCGGTAACGGCCGCGGGCCTCAGCGACATCCTGATGGCGCCCATCAACGGCTGGCATGACGCCGGCGACGTCATCGGCTTCGTGTTCTGCCTGGGCGTGTTCCTGTCCCTGCTTGACGCTACCGGCGCTTTGAAAACCGGCATCCATGTGCTGGTGAAAAAGCTCCACGGCAAAGAGCTGGCACTGATCTGGATCCTGATGTTCATCTTCTCCATCGGCGGCACGACCTATGGCATGGGAGAAGAAACCGTTGGCTTCTACATCCTGCTGGCTGCGACCATGATGGCCGCGGGCTTTGACCCGCTGGTCGGTGCGGCGACGGTGCTCCTTGGCGCAGGCTCCGGCGTGCTTGGCTCAACCATCAACCCGTTTGCCACCGGCGCGGCGGTGGATGCCGCCACGGCAGTGGGCGTAAGCGTGAACATGGGCATCCTGTATGTGGAGGGTATCATCCTCTGGCTGGGCATCTACGTCATTTCCGCTCTGTTTGTTACCCGCTATGCCAAAAAGGTCAAAGCGGGCAAGGGCTCCATCCTGACCTCTGAGCAGATTGCCGAGTGCAAGGCCGCCTACGGCGGCGCAGACGAGATCGACGACAATGTAAGGCTCACCGGCCGTCAGAAGGGCGTCCTGCTCCTGTTTGCCCTGTCGTTTGTGGTGATGATCCTGGGCTTTATTCCCTGGGGCAGCCTGAGCGACGGCATGTACAACGGCCTTGGCTGGTCGCGCTTTTTGACCGGCAACCAGCTGGGCGACTGGTGGTTTGACGACGCGGCCACCTGGTTCCTGATGATGGGCATCATCATCGGCATCATCGGCATCAAGGACAAGAGCAAGTTCATGACCCATGTGGTGAACGGCTTTGCCGACATGATCTCCGTCAACCTGGTCATCGCCCTGGCCCGCGCGACCACGGTCATCATGAGCAGCACCGGTCTTGGCTCGTGGATCGTCGAGGCTTCCGTTACCGCGCTGTCCTCGTCCGGCCTGCCCGCAGCGGTGTTCGGCTTCCTGGATTACGTGCTGCATGTCGGTCTGAGCTTCCTGGTTCCGTCCTCGTCTGGTCTGGCCGGCCTCTCGTCGCCGATCGTTTCCCCGATCGTACACGGCATGGGCTGGTCTGTGGAGACCTCCATCATGATCAATGTCGCCGCCAACGGCTTCGTGAACCTGTTCACGCCGACCTGCGGCTTTATCATGGGCGGCCTGGCGTTGGCTCGTGTGCCATGGGAAACCTGGCTCAAGTGGGTCGGCAAGCTGCTGGCGATCATCGCTGTGGTTGTGGCCGTGATTCTGACGGTTGCGATGCTGGTCCTGAGCTAAATTCGAATCCCGAAACATCCCCGTTCTGTTTTGAACTTGCTGCACATGTGCGCTTCGGCGTACATGTGCAGCAGCTTTCTTACCGGCTGGCCCGTAAAATCGGATGGCGATCGCGCCGAAATGGCAATTTTATACTGGAACTGAACGGCAAAATGCGGTACAATAGGAAAAAATGAAGCCAAAGGAGCGTGGCCCTATTTGAACCGACTTGCAACGCTGCAGGACAATTGGACGTCGGAAGCGGACCCTGCCGTGATCTGCTCGTTTGACTATGAAGCCATTCAGGAGCCGACAAAGCCGCTGATCCACCGCGCGGCGCGCTTTCTCTATATCAAGCACGGCAGCGGCGTCATCACCATCGACGGCGTAGAATATGAGCTGAGGCCCAATACCCTCGTCGCCATCACGCCATGGAAGATCTCTGAGATCACGGCGGTGCAGGAGACGCTGCAATTTATGAAGGTCGTCTACGATTATCAGTATTTGAGCTTCTTTCTCAAGAGCGTGCAAGGCTCGGAGGATGAAAGCTCGGAGCTGCTGTGCTTTTTGCCCATGGAGCCGGCGGCGTATCTGGATTCGGTGCAGGTGCGCTACGTCGACGATATCATGGAGCAGCTGCGCGCGGAGCTTGGCGTGGAATCGACCCGCATGGCGCCGCCCGACCGGCCGCTGACGCAGCTGTTCGTGACCAACAAGCTCATCGAGCTGATCATCATGTACCGCAGGTTCATCATGTCCGACCGCGGCGAGAAGGACGCGTCCGTCCGGTCGACGGTGACCGGCTCGATACTGAGCTATCTCTACGCGCATTCATCGGAAAAGCTGACGCTGACGCAGGTGGCGGAGGTGTTCTTCGTGTCCAAGTCGACGCTGGCCAAGAAGATCACCGAGCAGACCGGCACGACGTTTATCAAGCTGCTGACGCAGATCCGCATCGAAAAGGCGTCGGATTATCTGATCTATACGGATCTGCTGCTCGATGAGATCGCGGTGCTGGTTGGCTTTGTGGACGCGTCGCATCTGTCCAAGCATTTTGTGGCGCAGGTGGGCATCCCGCCCATCAACTACCGAAAGATCTACCGCAACGCCAAGACCAAGTTCAACCGGACGGACAAGGACGTGGCCTTCACGGTGACGGACTACATTTATAAGAACTTTAGCAATGAGGAGCTGACGGCAAGCCAGGTGGCGTCGCGCTTCGGCATCTCTGTACGGGAGATGAACCGGCTGCTGCTGTATTACTCCGAGAAGAATTTTGAGACGCTTTTGAACCACGTGCGCATCAACCACGCCTGCGAGCTGCTCAACTCGACCGACCGGCTGGTGCTGGATGTGGCGTATGACGTCGGCTACCGGAATATCAAGACATTTAATATGAATTTTTATAAGCACAAGGAAATGACGCCCACGCAGTTCCGCAGCCGCATCACGCTGCAGCGTGCCGACGGCAGCGAGAGCAGCCGCAAACAGACGCGGGCATGATCCATATACCGGACGAATTGCTGCAGAAGATCGTGCAGCTGCGGCGCGCGCTGCATGCGTGCGCAGAGCCGTCGGGCCGGGAGGTCCGGACGGCGGCAAAACTCCGCCGGTTTTTGGCGGAGCATACCTCGCTGGAGCTGTATACATGCGGCGCCAGCTTTTATGCCGTGCACCGCGAGGCGGATGCGAAGCAGCCCGCCGTTGCGCTGCGCGCCGATTTTGACGCGCTGGCGCAGGAGCACGGCGGCGCGGCGCATCTGTGCGGCCATGACGGCCACGCGGCGGCGCTGTGCGGCGTGGCGCTGCTGCTGGAGGGGCGGCACGTCGGGCGCGACGTCATTTTGCTTTTCCAGAGCGCCGAGGAAACCGGCCAGGGTGCGTCGGGCTGTCTGTCGCTGTTCTCGCGCGAGCAGGTGGGCGAGATCTATGGCGCGCACAACCTGCCGGGATATCCGCTTGGCCAGGTCCTGACACGCGAGGGGACCTTTGCCTGTGCGTCGTGCGGCGTGGCGGTGCATTTGACGGGCGTGGGCACGCACGCGGCCTATCCCGAACTGGGCGTTTCGCCGGCCGGGGCGCTGGGCACGCTGCTTCTGGCGCTGCCGGATCTGGCGCAGCGCTTTGCTGAGGACGACGGCGTGCGCGTGACGGTGATCGGCGCGCGCCTGGGCGAGCGGGCGTTCGGCATGGCGCCGGGCAGCGCCGAGCTGTGGCTGACGCTGCGCGCCGCGCGTACCGAACCGCTGCACGAGCTTTATGCGCTGGTCGAGCAGGCGGTGAACGATGCATCCGCCGCGGCGCGGCTGGAGTGCACGCTGTCTCTTTACGATCTGTTTCCAGCGACGGTCAACGACCCCGGCTGCGCGCAGAAGGTTTTGCGCGCGTGCGGCGGCACGGCGCTGAAAGAGCCAATGCGCTGGAGCGAGGATTTTGGGCATTTTCTGCGCGTGTGCAAGGGCGCGTTCTTCGGCGTCGGCGCGGGGGTCGCGCATGCGCCGCTGCACAATCCCGACTACGAGTACCCCGACGAGCTGCTCGCGCCCACCATGCGGGCGTTTTTACAGATTCTCGATATCACATAGCCCTTTGGGCGGAAAGGAACGATCCATGAAAAAATTTATTGTCGACGACGCGTTCTGGGCGCTTCTGCCCGAGGCGTCCATCGGTGTGCTGGCGGTCAGAAACATCTGTGAGTCCGCCGCGCTGGACGAGGCGCAGGCCGCAGAGGTCAAGGCGCTTTTGGACGAGGCGAACCAGACGGCCAAGCGCTATCTTACCAGCCAGACGATCTCCGAAAATCACGCCGTGGCCGTCTGGCGGCAGGCGTATCAGAAATTTCCGACAAAAAAGGGCGCGCGCTGCTCGATCGAGGCGCTGCTCAAGCGCGTGCTGCACGACAATCCCGTGGGCACGATCGCGCCGAGCGTGGATATTACGAACGCGGTGTCGTTAAAGTACGCGCTGCCCATCGGCGCCGAGGATCTGGATGCGTTCGCGGGCGATCTGCATCTGGGCGTGATGGCGGGCGGCGAGGACTTTACGCCCATCGGCGCGGACAAGCCGGAGCCGCCGCTGGCCGGCGAGGTGGCATATTATGACGGCGCGGGCGTGGTCTGCCGCTGCTGGAACTGGCGCGACGGCCAGCGCACCTGCGTGCGTGACGAGACCACGAGCGAGTGCATCGTCATGGAGTGCGTCGAGCCGTCCCGCGTGGGCGAGCTGCGCGCGGCCATCGACGAGCTGGCGGCGCTTTTGCAGCGCTATCTTGGCGCCGAGGTCACGGCCAAGGGCGTGCTCGACCGCGCCAATTGCGAGATCGTCATTCAGGAATGAAAGAATATACAAAAATACCCGCAGATTTTACAAGAATGTCGAATAACTGCCTGGTATAATTGAAAAAAATGCAATCACGTCACAGGAGGCGACCGCTATGAAAACCGACCGACAGCGCGTGATCCTCGATATCATCCAGACCCAGTCCATCGAAACGCAGCAGCAGCTGCAGCAGGCGCTGCTGGAGCGGGGGATTTCATGCGCGCAGGGGACGCTTTCGCGCGACATCAAGCAGCTGCATCTGGTCAAATATCCCGGGGAAAACGGCAAGCTGCGCTATACGGCCGATACGGCCGCCGCCCGGCAGGGGCAGATGAAAAAGCTGACGCAGGTGTCGCGGCAGGGCGTGGTGTCGTTTCAGGTGATAGAGAACATGATCGTCGTCAAAACGCTGCCGGGCTTTGCCTCGGGCGTGAGCAGCTATCTCGATAAGCTGGAGCTGGCGCACGTGCTGGGGACGCTGGCCGGCAACGACACGGTGATGGTGGTGCTGACCGACAATCGAGCCGCGCAGGCGCTGTACCAGGATATTCGGGCGGTATTTTGAGGCATGGAACCAGGCCGTCATATGGGGCGCGATGCTCGTCCATGCGCAGATGGCGCTGAGGCAGATCGCCGCTATCGCGGCGCGCCCGGCGGGACGGTATATTTTGCAAGATTGAAACGCGGCGCAGGCCATCTTGGCCTGCGCCGCAGCTGTTTTTGCCCATCTTTTAGAAAACCCGGCCGGCCGCGCCGCCGGAGGCGGCACTTTACAAGCGGCCGGTGTTGGTGGTAAAATACAATCAATGGCGCGCGCGCCGAAAATACAGCGAATAAGGAATATGGATATGAAGAAATTTTTGAAGGCTCTGCTCATCGCCGTCTGTGTGCTCGCCGTGCTGGCGGCGGCGGTGTTTACGGTGATGAAGCTCTCGCAGCATCACCGCTCCGACCCGGCGGACGTGGTCCGCTACAACACGACGAATCCATACATTTTGGATGTGACGGACATCTCCGGCCACAGAAGCGGCGGCGGCATCGCGCCCGAGGAGACGATGATGGCCTTTGCCAACTGCGTGAACAACCCGGAATTCCAGGTGGACGTGTTCGAATTCGATCTGCACATCACGAAAGACGGCGTGCTGGTGCTGCTGCACGACGACACGCTCGACCGGACGTCGGACAGCGAGAGCGTCTTCGGCGAGACCGAGGTGCGCCCGGAGAATAAGACGTATGAAGAGCTGCGGCAGCTCAACATGGGCGCAAAATTTGTCGATGAAAGCGGCAATATGCCCTACGCCGGGCTTTCAGGCGACGCGGTGCCGGACGAGCTGCGGATCCTGCGGCTGGAGGATGTTCTGGACTATCTCTCCGCAGCCGGAGACTATAAGTATATCATCGAGATCAAAAACGGCGGCCGGCTCGGCATGCAGGGCGTGGATACGCTGTATGCGGTGCTGCTCGAGCGCGATCTGGTCGGCCGGGTGGTTTTCGGCACCTTCCAGGCCGAGATCAGCGCGTATGTCGACGAGACGTATCCTGCGCTTGCGCGCAGCGCGTCGGTGAACGAGGTGATGAAGTTCTATCTGGCTGCGCTCACAAACAGCAAGTCCTACACCCCGCCGTGCTCGGTGCTGCAGATCCCGTTTGAGGAATCCTATCTCAAATACGGCGTCAATCTCGCCACGGCGACGGTCATCAATTATGCGCACGCGCATAATATGGCCGTGCAGTATTGGACGGTCAACGACCCGCAGGACATGGCGTATCTGGTGTCGATGGGCGCCGACTGCATCATGACGGACTATCCGGATGTGCTGTACGGCGTGATGAATCCATAGCAGCTGCGGTGAGACGCAATTTGATATACTGGGGCGGCCCGCTGTGAAGGCAGCGGGCCGCTCGTTCTGTTTTTTTCTGTTTTTTCTGTTGCTGTTTTTCTTGTTTGTTTTTGCGGCATACCCCCGGCGGGGCGGCCTTTTTCTCCGTTTTTTCTGTTACTCTTTTTCTCATTTGTTTTTGCCACATGCCTCCGGCGGCGTTTTTCTTTATTTGCAGCTTCCGGTCGCTCCGCGGGCCAATACTTTCTGAATGATCATATTGATTTTCATGAAAAGCAGCGCTTTTCATGCTGCGGCAAGCCGCAGTGGTGAAACCATAACATGGTTTCACAAAATCAATATGGTACGGCTTTTCGATCCGCATTTTATGCGGATCCTGCAAACCAAAGGTTTGCAGGAATCAAAACATGTTCCATGTTTTGATTCGAAAATAGTATCAGAAAGTATTGGATGAAAGAATCAGTCAGGGAAGGGCTTCATGAGCGCCCTTCCCTGACAACCTAACCTCCGCCATGGCTTCGCCAAAGAAGTTTGGAGGTACTGGCAATCCCATAGCTGCTACCGCAACAACAAGGTTTTGCCCGCCGGCGAAGCCGG
>CAZWKZ010000083.1:0-8801 GCA_964633935.1 uncultured Oscillospiraceae bacterium
TCTTTTTGTCCACACAAAAAGAATGGGCCGCCGGAGGCAGCCGGAAGCTGCAAATAAAGAAAAAACGCCGCCGGAGGCATGTGGTAAAAGTATCACGCCAGGACCAAACAAAAATTTAGGTACTCTAAAAATTTGTTATTCTTCACAACTTTGCGGCCGCAGTTTTTACAAATCTGCCCGCGCGCTTTTCATTTACTTAAAGTCCCAAATATGGTATGATACATAAAAGGATCTGCCGCCTGCGGCCGCCGCGCCGCCGGCCGGGTGCTTTTAATCCCGCAAAGAAAGGATGACAGCCTTGGAAACTGTTTGCGCAATCGAACTGAAGGGCATCACCAAACGCTTCGGCAAAGTTGTCGCCAACGACAGTGTCGATCTGACGCTTCATTACGGGCAGATCCTGTCGCTGCTGGGCGAAAACGGCAGCGGTAAGACGACCCTGATGAACATGCTTGCCGGTATCTATTTCCCCGATGAGGGCGAGATCTATATCAACGGCAAGCAGGTTTCGATCCGTTCGCCGAAGGACGCCTACGACAACAAGATCGGCATGATCCACCAGCACTACAAGCTGGTAGACGTATTTACCGCCGCGCAGAACATCATTCTCGGTCTGGACGACAAGGGCAGGCTCGATATCGCGGCTGCGAACGAGAAGGTCCGCCAGATCTGCCAGCGCTACGGCTTTGAGATCGATCCCACGCAGAAGATCTACGACATGTCCGTCTCGCAGAAGCAGACGGTGGAGATCGTCAAGATGCTCTACCGCGGCGCGGACATTCTGATCCTGGACGAGCCGACGGCCGTGCTCACCCCACAGGAGACCGAAAAGCTCTTTGATGTGCTGCGCAACATGCGCGACGACGGCAAGGCCATCGTCATCATCACACATAAGCTGCACGAGGTCATGGCGCTCAGCGACAACGTGACTGTGCTGCGCAAGGGAAAATACATCGGCACCGTCAAGACGTCTGAGACGACGCCGCAGGCGCTGACAGACATGATGGTCGGGCGCGCGGTGACGCTGAACATTGACCGGCCGCGGTACGAAAATCCCGAAGACCGGCTGGAACTGAAAAACGTGACATGTCTCGACGCCGAGGGCGTGAAGAAGCTCGACGGCGTGAGCTTCGTGGCCAGGGGCGGCGAGATCCTCGGCGTGGCCGGTATCGCCGGCAGCGGCCAGAAAGAGCTTCTGGAGGCCGTCGCAGGACTTTACCCCGTGGCTGAGGGCGAGATCATCTTCACGCCGGCGGGGCAGGCGCCGTCGAACCTTGTGGGCAAGACGCCCATGCAGATCAAAAAGGCGGGCGTCGCGATGGCGTTTGTGCCGGAAGACCGGCTGGGCATGGGCCTGGTCGGCTCGATGGGCATGACGGGCAACATGATGCTGCGCTCGTGGCGCCAGGGCAAGGGCGTGTTTGTCAACCGCAAGGACCCCAACGCGCTGGCGCTCAAGGTATGGAAAGAGCTTGACGTTGTCACGCCAAGCACGGAATTCCCTGTGCGCCGCATGTCCGGCGGCAACGTGCAGAAGGTGCTCGTCGGCCGTGAGATCGCGAGCGCGCCGTCGGTGCTGATGTCGGCCTACGCTGTGCGCGGTCTGGATATCAACACGTCCTATACGATCTATAACCTCATGACCGAGCAGAAGATGAAGGGTGTGGCCGTCGTATTCGTCGGCGAGGACCTGGACGTGCTGCTCGAGCTGTGCGACCGCATTCTGGTGCTGTGCGGCGGCAAGGTCTCCGGCATTGTCGACGCGCGCAGCGCGACGAAAGAACAGATCGGCCTGCTCATGACAAGAGTCGGCGGAAAGGAGCAGGCAGATGCATAACGAAACGAAAACGCCGCTCGTTCGCCTGGCCAAGCGCGACGGCATGGAGGGCTGGAAGATGTGGTGCATCCGCCTGGGGTCGATTTTGCTGGCGCTGGTGCTGGGCGGCCTGGTCGTTTGTATCGTGGGCGTGAATCCCGTCACGGCCTACGGCACGATCATCTCCGGCTCGCTGGGAAAGGCCACCGCCATTCGCCAGACGGTCAAGATCGCCGTGCCGCTGCTGGGCTGCGCGCTGGCCATCGCGCCGTGCTTTAAGATGCGCTTCTGGAACATCGGCGCCGAGGGGCAGATCACGGCCGGCGCCATCGCCGCTACATACTTCGCCCTCAACTGGGCGGGCAAGATGCCGTCGGCGCTGCTGCTTGTGATCATGGCGCTGGCTGGGGCGCTGGCTGGCGGCATATGGGCGCTCATCCCGGCATTTTTTAAGGCCAGATGGAATACCAACGAGACGCTTTTCACGCTGATGATGAACTACATCGTCATCGGCGTCGTGAAGTGGCTGCAGGGCGGACCGTGGGAGGGCCGTCCCGGCTCGCAGATCATCCCCCAGTTTGACGCAAGCGCGTGTCTGCCGAAGGTCCTTGGCGTGCACTGCGGCTGGATCATCGTGCTGGCGCTCGTCGTCTTCATCCATGTCTATATGCGCTATACCAAGCAGGGCTATGAGATCGCCGTCATCGGCGATTCGATCAACACCGCCCGCTATGCGGGCATGAACGTGGGCCGGATCATGATGCGCACGATGTTTCTCTCGGGCGCGATCAGCGGCCTAGTGGGCTTTATCGTCGTCTCGGGCGCGAACAACACGCTGTACGACGGCGTGGCGAACGGCGTGGGCTTCACGTCGATCACCGTCGCCTGGCTCAGCCAGCTCAACGCATTTGCTATGATCGCGATCTCCATGATGCTGGCGATTCTATCCAAGGGCGCAGAGACGCTGCAGACGCGGCTGGACGTGCCGGCGTCGATCTCGGATATCATCACGGGCATTCTGCTGTTCTGCATGCTGGGCTGTGAGTTCTTCATCAATTACCGCATCATTTTCCGCGGCAGCAAACATGACAAGGAGGCGAAGAAGGCATGATGGAATTTATTACGCTGTTTATCGCACTCATTGTCGCCGCCATCACCTATGGCACGCCGCTGCTGTTCGGTACGCTGGGCGAGATTTTGACGGAAAAATCCGGCAACATGAACCTCGGCGTCGAGGGCATCATGTTCATGGGCGGCGCGATCGGCCTGGGAAGCGTGTTCTACTATGAAAAGTGGGTCGCAAGCCCCAACCCGTATCTTGCGGTCGTCATTGCGCTGCTGTGCGCGTTTGTGGCCGGCGCGTTTGCCTCGCTGATCTTCAGCTTTTTGACCATCACCCTGCGCGCGAACCAGAACGTCACGGGCCTTGCGCTTTCGATCTTCGGTACGGGCGTGGGCCAGTTCGTCGGCGAGCTGATGCGCGTGAAGGAGGGCGGCTATATCTCGATCTCCAACGCGCTCAAGGGCTATTTCCAGAATTCTCCGTTCCCGCAGGCGCTGCAGAATATCCCGTTCGTGGGCAAGATCCTGTTCGGCCACAGCTTTTTCTTCTACCTGGGGCTGGCGCTGGCGATCGCGCTGTTCTGGTATCTGAATAAGACGCGCTCGGGCCTCTACCTGCGCGCGGTGGGCGAATCGCCCGCCACGGCGGACGCCGCCGGCATCAACGTCGGCCGCGCGCGCTATCTTGCCACCGTCATTGGCGGCGGCATCTCGGCCATCGGCGGCATGATCTACATCATGACCATCGCCGGGTGCGTATGGAACCACGAGGGACTCTCCGGCGTCGGCTGGCTGGCTGTGGCGCTCGTCATCTTCTGCATGTGGCGGCCGCTGAACGCGATCTGGGGGTCGGTACTCTTCGGCGCGCTGATGATCTTGTATCTGCGGCTGGTGATCCCGTTTATCCCCACGCAGCTGTATAAGATTTTGCCGTACATCGTCACGGTGGTCGTGCTGGTCATCTCCAGCATGCGCAATAACCGCGAAAAGCAGCCGCCGCAGTCGCTCGGCCTGCCGTATTTCCGCGAAGAGCGGTAAAAAAGCAAATAGGCTCTGCCGCCTGGCAGAGCCTAATTTGATCCGGAAAGGAGCGCGCTTATGCAGCAGGCGGTCGTCGAGCTGGACCTGCACGGAATGAACACGTATCAGGCGCAGATCGCCATCGACGCCGCGCTCAAGCGCGCGAAGCCCGGCCTGTACCGCCTGCGGCTGATCCACGGCTACCGCGGCGGCACCAATCTGCGCGTCATGATTAGAAGCGTCTACCGCCGCCACCCGAAGGTGCTGCGCATCGAGCTGGGGCTGAATCCCGGGCAGACGGATCTGGTGCTCAGAGAGCTGTACTAGATCTCAAAATCGACCGCGCCGCGCGCCTCGCGGATGGATTTGCACAGCTGTGAAACGGCAACATGGCGCGGGTCGGTTTTATAGCGCGCAAGCGCGTCGAGATCGTCGAAATCTGCGATCAGACACGCGTCAAAATTGTTGCCCGCTTTACAGTTGACGCCGATCTGCATCGACCTGATCTCGGGGATCACGCCGTCGAGCGACTGCAGCTTCGTCAGAAATTGCTGCATGGTTTCTTCCTCGCCCGCGCGGAATTTCCAGACGACGATGTGACGAATCATATGCTTACCTCCGTTTTTTGAAAGGATGATGGATATGGATATGGATATCCGGCCCGGCCGCTACCGGCACTTTAAGGGCAAGGAATACCGCGTGCTGTATCTCGCGCGCCATTCAGAGACGCTCGAGCCGATGGTGGTCTATCAGGCGCTCTATGGCGAACGCGGGATCTGGGTGCGCCCGGCCGGGATGTGGAACGAGCGTGTCGAGCGAGACGGCCGGCGCGTGCCCCGCTTTGCCTACCTTGGCGACTGATCCGGCGCGAGGCGGTACTCAAAATCCTCGCAGATGAGCCGGGCGCCCTCGAAAATGCCGTCCGGCAGCAGCGCCAGCGCGACCTCCGTCTGCGTGCCGGCGTCGGACTGCAGCAGCGCGTAATCGCCGCAGATCTGCAGTACGGTGCGCGTAAAGAGCATGGCTGATTCTCCTTTTTCTTTTTTCGGTATTGTATCATACTTTCTGCCGGTTTGGTACATCCTAATCGCAAAAAGGAGGGATTGCAATGAACGAGGATACCATTGGCCTGCTTTCCGCCTGCGAGGCGGGGGTGCAGATGGCCGTCGGCGCGATCGACGGCGTGATGAAGGACGTGCAGAGCGCCGCGATGCGGCAGACGCTTGAGCAGAGCCTGCGCGAGCACAACGCGCTTGGTGAGCAGGCGCGGCAGCTGCTGGAGCAAGACGGCAAGCCGCCCGCGCTGCCCGGCGTGATGGCCAAGAGCATGTCGTGGCTGAAAACAAATTGGACGCTGATGCGCCATCCCGGCGACGCCGGGGCGGCGGAGCTGGTGAGCGAGGGGTGCGATATGGGCGTGCGGACGCTCGCGCGCGAGCGCAACCAGCGCCCCACGGCGTCGAGCGAGGCCAGGACCATCGCCGGACGGCTCATGGGGCTGGAGCGGCAGCTTTCCAAGGATCTGGCGCAGTACCTGTAGGCCAGATTTTAAGATTGTCTTCTCCCTTTTTTTGGTGTATAATAAAAACATCTAGAACAAGGGGGAATCTTCGTGAGCAAGAAAATCATCACCATCAGCCGCCAGTTCGGCAGCGGCGGCCGCTCGATCGGCAAGGCAGTGGCAGAGCGTCTTGGCGTCCCCTATTATGATAAGGAACTGGTCGACGCTGTTGCCAAGCAGAGCGGTTTTTCACACGAATTTATCGAGGAAATCGGCGAGTATGCCACCGTGACCAGCAGCTTTTTGTTCAATATCGCCGTCTCGTCGCACCCGATGGGGCTGGTCGATACGATGTCGGTGTCGGATAAGCTCTATGTCTGCCAGACGAACGTGATCCGCGATCTTGCCGACAAAGGCCCGTGCGTCATCGTCGGCCGCTGCGCCGATTTTATCCTCAAGGACCGGCCCGATTGCCTGCACATCTTTATCCACGCCGACAACGAGCACCGCGCCGCGCGCGTGCTGGCCCGCTACGGCGAGACAAAGCAGCCCATGCAGAAGCGCCTGCAGGATAAGGACTCGAAGCGCAAGGTGTACTACAAGCACTACACCAACCGCAATTGGGGCGAGGCACAGAACTATGACGTGTGTCTCGACAGCGGCACGCTGGGCGTGGACAAGTGCGTGGAGTTCATCTGCGATATCGCGAAGATGGAATGAAGCTGCACGGGCTTTGCCGGTGCGGCAAAAGACTGCGTAGCGTTCGCGGCGCGCACGCCGCGAAACAATAGGATCCGTTTTCTCCGGCGGCCTGCGCGTCTGAGAGAATGCGTTTCGGCCTGCAAACGCACGCCCCTCGCCTTCGGCGAAGGGCGCGTGCGCTATGGTCTGCCGCAGGTTTTTCGAAAAAGCGGCAAGGCCGCTTTTTTGATACGATCAGAAGCCCCGCGGGGCTTCTTTTTGTTTGTCCGTGTTCTTTAAAAGCGCTGCGGCGGCGCGTCAATCCAACAGGTCCCAGATTTCCGACTCTCCATAGACGGCGATCCCATTTTGCTTCAACAGCTCTGCGGTCACGCCGTTTCCGGGGATGCGCGCGCCGGAGAACGTGCCGTCATAGATCTCGCCGCTGCCGCAGCTGGGGCTGCGCTCTTTGAGCACGGCCTTTTTGCAGGAAAACAGCCTCGCCAGATGCAGCGCCTGCTCGGCGCCGCGCAGATACGCCTGCGTCACGTCCTCGCCGGTCTTCGTTTTCACCGCGCCATTCACGCGCTCGGACGGCGCGCGCGGCGTGGTCAGGCCGCCCAGCTGCTCGGGGCAGATGGGAATGAGATGGTAGCGCTCCATGAGCGCCTCCACAGCCAGATTTGGGCAGCTTTCGCCGTCGTAGCGGCAGCGCACGCCAAGCAGGCATGCGCTGATCAGCAGGTTTTCCATGTGTCGTCCATCCTTTCTCCGTTCAATATGGCGTCTGTGAGCGTCTCGCCCGCATAGACCAGCTTCAGCGAGAAAAACGGCCTTCGTTCGTCCATGAGGCGCAGAAAAATCTTGTCTCCCTGCCACTGCTGCAGGCGCGAAAGCTCGCGCTTGCCGATCCAGGCCAGCTCTCCTTCGCCGCAGTCTTTGATCTGGCCGCGGAAGCTGGTGGCGTGGAATAGGTGCATATATTCGGTCGGCCAGCGGTCAGAGACGAAGGTCACGATCGCGCAGTAGCGGTAATCTGTCAGCTCCAGCCCCGTCTCTTCGCGCACCTCGCGCAGCAGGCAGTCCTCGGGACTCTCCTTGTCTTCAAATTTTCCGCCGATGCCGATCCATTTGTCCTTATTCTCGTCGTGCTCTTTTTTGACGCGGTGCAGCATCAGATACTGCCCGTCGCGCTCGATGTAGCAGAGGGTGGTGTTCTTCATGGCGCGTCCTCCAAAAATACGGCCTCGTCATAGCCGGTCTGCGCGTCCTGCTCGGTATCGATCGTCCAGCCCGGAAGCGAGGCGATCACCAGCTCGCAGGTGGTGTTTACGATACAGCCCGGCATCAGATGCCCGCCGAGCGTAGAAAGATCCTCTAAGCTGAGGCAGATGTGCAGATGTGTGCGCGCCCGGCTCACCGTGCCCATGAGCGAGACGATCTCGCACGGCGCGTCGATCCGGCGCACCGTCACGCCCGACGCGTCGCGCACGCATGCGCGGCTGACGCAGCCGACGGCGCTGAGCACCGCGCCCGCGCGCAGGTCTGCTTGCTTTGCCAGGCGCTCGATCTCAAGCAGCAGATCGTCGCCGCGCCGCAGCCGGCGGCAGAAAATATCCATCCTCATCACCCGGCTTTATTGTACCAGTCCGGATTTCAAAAGTAAATGGGGTGGTTCTTGTGATAAATGCACAGGAAAAGCGATCGATTTTTGGCGACAATCCCTAGAGGCAAAACCGGAGCGGATATGGTATAATACTGTTATTCTAACCGGGGTATGCCAATCCACACTTATGGCCTGCAGCCGGTAAAAAAAGGAGGAACGTCAACATCCGCAGGACTCGCGGTGCGGTATTGTGGAGACATACCGTAATGCGGCCGTCAAGCCCGACGGCTGCGAGCACGCACGTTGCGAAGGCAGTGCGCGGCAGAGTCAAATGGTATGGCAAAGGTTGTTCTGAAAAACGTCAAAAAAATCTACCCGTTTGTAAGCGGCGAGGAGAAGAAGAGCAAAAAGAAGAAGGAGCAGGACGACGAACCGCAGAAGGAGAAGGCAAATCTTCAGATCACCGACAAGGGCGTCGTCGCCGTGCAGGAGTTCAATCTCGAGATTGAAGACAAGGAATTCATCGTGCTCGTCGGCCCGTCCGGCTGCGGCAAATCCACCACGCTGCGTATGGTCGCCGGCCTGGAGGAGATCACCGAGGGCGAATTGTACATCGGCGATAAGCTGATGAACGACGTCGCGCCGAAGGACCGCGATATTGCGATGGTCTTCCAGAACTACGCTCTGTACCCGCATATGACCGTTTATGATAACATGGCCTTCTCGCTGAAGCTGAAGAAGACCCCCAAGGCCGAGATCGACCGCAAGGTCCGCGAGGCCGCCGAGATCCTCGATATCACCCAGTACCTCAACCGTAAGCCCAAGGCGCTTTCCGGCGGCCAGCGGCAGCGTGTTGCCATCGGCCGCGCCATCGTGCGTAACCCGAAGGTCTTCCTGATGGACGAGCCGCTCAGCAACTTGGACGCGAAGCTCCGTAACCAGATGCGCGCCGAGATCATCAAGCTGCGCGAGAAAATCGACACGACGTTCATCTACGTCACCCACGACCAGGTCGAGGCGATGACGCTGGGCGACCGTATCGTCATCATGCGCGACGGCTTCATCCAGCAGATCGGCACCCCGCAGGAGGTCTTCAATCACCCGGCAAACCTGTT
>CAZWKZ010000084.1:0-8801 GCA_964633935.1 uncultured Oscillospiraceae bacterium
GGTCTTTTTTGCGGCCGGTACCGGCAACCCCTATTTCTCCACCGACACCGGCGCGGTGCTGCGCGCAGCGGAGATCGAGGCCGACGCGATCTTGCTGGCCAAGATTATCGACGGCGTCTACAGTGCCGATCCGGCCAAGGATCCGGACGCTGTAAAATATGATGCGATCACCTATGACGAGGTGCTTGCCAGGCATCTGGCGGTCATGGATACGACGGCGACGAGCCTGTCGATGGATAACCACATTCCCGTACAGGTCTTTGCCCTGGCCGAGCCGCGCAACATTCTGCGCGTGGTGATGGGCGAGCCGATCGGAACGATTGTTAAGGAGGAAGTTTAACATGGCAGATCTCAAGGAATTTCAGCGCAAGATGGAAAAGACTCTGGAAGTGCTCGCTTCCGATTTTGGCGCCGTGCGCGCCGGCCGCGCCAACGCGCAGGTGCTCGACCGGATCGTCGTTCCGTATTACGGCGTCGACACGCCCATCAATCAGGTGGGTACGATCTCGTCGCCCGACCCCAGAACGCTGATCATCCAGCCGTGGGACGGGTCGCTGCTCAAGCAGATCGAAAAGGCCATCCAGACGAGCGAGCTTGGCATCAACCCGCAGAACGACGGCCGAGTGATCCGGCTGGTCTTCCCGCAGCTGACCGAAGAGCGCCGCAAGGATCTGACCAAGCAGGTCAAAAAGTACGGCGAGGATTCCAAGGTCGCCATCCGCAACGTCCGCCGCGACGCGGTAGACTTTGTCAAGAAGGCGCAGAAGAAGGGCGAAATGACCGAGGATGAGGAGAAGAAGTCCGAGAAGGATATCCAGGAGCTGACGGACAAGTACATCAAGAAGGTCGACGAGATGTGCGGCAAGAAAGAAAAAGAGCTGATGGAGATCTAACTGCTGACAAATCCCGCAGGACTTTGTCGGCGCGCCCCGACGCAGCGCGCTTGCCGCGCCGATCGCTGCGGGCGCAAAACGCTACGAGGGTTTTACAAGCAGAAGCCGCCGGGGGCGGCTTTTGCTATGAAGGATGACGGCTATGGGCATTTTGAAACGCAAAAACGAACAACCCCGGACGCGCAGCGTGCCGCAGCATATCGCCATCATCATGGACGGCAACGGACGCTGGGCCATCAAGCGCGGCCTGCCGCGCACGGCCGGCCACGCGGCCGGCAGCGAGACCTTCCGCCGCATCGCCACCTATTGCCGCAAGATCGGCGTGCAGTATCTGACGGTGTACGCCTTTTCGACCGAGAACTGGAAGCGCTCGGCCGAAGAGGTGGGCGCGATCATGCAGCTGTTTGAAAAGTATCTGCATGAGGCCATCGACACGATGGCGCAGGATCATATCCGGCTGAAGATCCTGGGCGATCAGACGCGCATCAGCCCAGAGCTTCGCGCGCTCATTGCCCGCACGGATGAGATCAGCGCGCGCTATGACGGCTTTCAGGCGAATATCTGCATCAACTACGGCGGCCGCGACGAGATCGTGCGCGCGGCCAAATCGTTTGCCGCGCGCTGCGCGGCGGGCGAGTGCAGCCCGGATGAGCTGACGCAGGAGCGCTTTGCGCAGAGTCTGGACACCGCAGGCATCCCGGACCCAGAGCTGATCATCCGGCCGTCGGGCGAGATCCGGGTGTCGAATTTTCTGCTGTGGCAATCGGCCTACGCCGAATATTATTTTACCGACGTTTTGTGGCCGAATTTTGACGAGAAAGAACTGGAAAAGGCGATCGCGGCATACAACAGGCGCAATCGCCGCTTTGGAGGCTAAAGAAATGAAACAAAGGCTTCTTGTGGCCGCGGTCGGCGTGCCGCTGCTGATCCTTGTGCTGGTGTTTTTGCCGCCTGCGGCGACGGCGCTGCTCGTGTGCGCGATCGCGGGCGCGGCGGCGTATGAGCTGCTACATACGGCGGCAAAACAGCCGAAAACGCTCTACGCGCCGACGATTTTGTGCGCGGTGCTGAGCGTCCTGTATCTATTCAGCCTGACGGCTCATACGGCCGGCGGCTGGCCTGTATGGCTGCAGAGGCTCTATCCGGCGGCCGCATTTTTGTATGTAACGGGGCTGTTTTTTCTCGCCGTGCGCACACACGGAACGCAGCGGGCCGTGCCGTTTGCCGATATCGGCGTGTGCGTCGTGGGCGCGTTCGTGTTCCCGGCGATGTACGGCTGCATCACGCTGCTGCGCAATATTTCGCCTGCGTTCGTGCTGGCGCCGTTTGTTGTGGCCTTCATCGGCGACAGCTTTTCCATGCTGGGCGGCATGGCGCTGGGAAAGCGGAAATTTGCCCCGCGCGTCAGCCCCAACAAGACCTGGGCGGGCTTTCTCGCCGGGCCGGTCGGAAGCGCCGCAGGTATGATCCTGCTGGGCCTCGTGGCAAAATGGGCGTGGCAGATGACGCTGCCGCTCTGGTATCTGGCGCTGACCGGCGTGGCGGCAAATCTGTTTGGCCAGCTGGGCGATCTTTCGATGAGCCTGATCAAGCGCGAAGCCGGCATCAAGGACTACAGCCATCTTTTCCTGACGCACGGCGGCATGCTGGACCGGTTTGATTCGAGCATGTTCATTGCGCCCGTGGTCTATGCGATGCTTTTCTGGATGGAGGCCGTTTTGTGAGCAAAACCATTGCCGTCCTCGGCTCCACCGGTTCGATCGGCCGGCAGACGCTTGACGTGGCGCAGCGCCTTGGCGTGCGTGTCGCGGCGCTCACGGCCAACCGTGACGTCGGGCGGATGGAGCAGCAGTGCAGAAAATATGCCCCCGCGCTCGCCGTCATGATGGATGAGCAAAAAGCGCGGGAATTAAAAGCCGCCCTTGTGGATATGAATATACGGGTGGCGTCGGGGATAGAGGGACTGATCGAGGCCGCGCAGCTGCCTGCGGCCGATACCGTTGTGACGGCGGTGTCGGGCATGGTGGGCCTGCGGCCGACCTTGGCCGCCATCGAGGCAAAAAAGCGCGTCGCGCTTGCCAATAAGGAGACGCTGGTCTGTGCGGGCGAGCTTGTCATGGCGCGCGCGCGCGAGGCGGCCGCCGAGATCATTCCCGTGGATTCAGAGCACTCGGCTATTTTTCAGTGCCTGATGGGCTGCAGCGACCGGGGCCAGATCCGCAGGCTCATTCTGACCTGCTCCGGCGGGCCGTTTTACGGCAAGACGCGCGCGGAATTGGCCGGGATGAAGAAAGAAGACGCGCTGCGCCATCCCAACTGGACCATGGGCGCGAAGATCACCGTCGACTGCGCCACGCTCATGAACAAGGGCCTTGAAATCATCGAGGCCATGCGGCTGTATGATCTGCCGCTGGAAAAGGTAACGGCGCTCGTTCACCGGCAGTCGATCGTGCACAGTCTGGTGGAATTTTGCGACGGCGCGATACTGGCGCAGCTGGGCGCGCCCGATATGCGCATCCCCATCGGCCTGGCGCTGACGTACCCGGCGCGCGAGGAAAATCCGGCCCCGGCGCTCGATCTGCTCTCGTGCGGCGCGCTCAGCTTCGCGCCCATCGACGAAGCGGCGTTCCCGTGCTTCGCCCTGGCCAGACAGGCCGCGCGCACGGGCGGCAGCTGCTGCGCGGCGATGAACGCGGCGAATGAAGAAGCGGTGGCTCTGTATCTGCAGGACAAAATCGGCTTTTATGACATTGCCGACGCCGTCGGGCAGGCGATGCAGCTGCCGGTCGTACAGCAGCCCACGCTGCAGCAGGTGCTGGACGCGGACGCGGCGGCGCGCGAGCTGGTGCGCGCGCGCTTCGGCTGATTTTTTAGATTTCAGGTGATTTCATGTATATTCTCATCGCGATTCTCATCTTTGGCGTGCTCATCTTCGTGCATGAGCTGGGCCATTTTCTCACAGCCAAGGCGCTTGATGTGCAGGTCAATGAGTTTTCCATCTGCATGGGCCCGGCGATTTTCAAAAAGCAGAAGGGCGAGACGCTCTATGCCCTGCGATGCATCCCCATCGGCGGCTACTGCGCCATGGAGGGCGAGGATGAGCAGAGCGATAACCCGCGCGCGTTCACATCCAAATCGTGGTGGCGGCGGACAATCATTTTGCTGGCCGGCTCATTCATGAACTTCCTGGCGGGCTTTTTGGTGATCGTCGTGCTCTATTCCGGCGCGGCGGGGTTTTCGACGCCGCGTATCGGCGGCTTTTTTGAGGGCTGCCCGCTGGAATCGAGCGACGGATTGCAGCTGGGCGACGAGCTGTACAAGATCGACGGCCGCAGAGTGTTTATCTATTCCGACGTAGCGATGCTCCTGGCGCGCAATGACACGGGCGTATACGATCTTGTGGTGAAGCGTGACGGCGAATTGGTCGAGCTGAACGATTTTGCCATGCAGCCGCAGCTATATACCGAAAACGGCGAGCAGAGCTATAAGTACGGTCTATACTTTGCCGCCGAGGAAAAGACGTTTGGAAGCGTGCTGAAGACCAGCTGGAACACCGCCATGGACTTTGCGCGGCTGGTCTGGATGGGGCTGGAGGATCTCATTTCCGGGCTGGTCTCGGTCGATGAGATGTCGGGTCCTGTGGGCATCGTCTCGGTCATTGCCGAGACGGGCGAGTCGGCCGAAACGGTGAAAGATGGAATGACCGGCGTCGCATATCTGGCCGCGTTCATTGCCGTCAATCTGGCGGTCATGAACCTGCTGCCGCTGCCGGCGCTCGACGGCGGACGCATTTTCCTGCTGCTGGTCAACACCGTGGTCTACGCCGCGACAAAGAAGAAGATCCCGCCAAAGTTCGAGGGCTTTATCCACGCGGCAGGCATGATTTTGCTGCTGGCGTTCATGGCCTTCGTCACGTTCAAGGATATTTGGAAGCTGTTTGCATAGGAGAAGCATATGACAAAAGCAATCATGGTGGGCGGCGTGCAGATCGGCTGCGGCGCGCCGGTTTCCATTCAGTCGATGCTGAATACGAAGACCACCGACGTAGAAGCGTCTTTGGCGCAGATCGCGGCGCTGCGCGACGCCGGCTGCCAGATCGCGCGGCTGGCGATCCCGGATATGGACGCGGCGCGCGCGTTCAAAGAAATCTGCGCGCAGTCGCCGCTGCCGCTCGTGGCCGACATCCACTTTGACTACCGCCTGGCTATCGCCGCGGCCGAAGCGGGCGCCAGCAAGATCCGGATCAACCCCGGCAATATCGGCGGCGCCGAGCGCGTGCGCGCGGTAGTGGATGCGTGCAAGGACAAACACATTCCCATCCGCATCGGCGTAAACGGCGGGAGCTTGGACCGGTCGCTTCTGGAAAAGTACGGCCACCCCACGGCCGAAGCGCTGGTCGAGAGCGCATTTTCGCACCTTGCGCTGCTGGAGCAGTTTGGCTTTACCGACGTCTGCGTGTCGATGAAGTCCAGTTCCGTGCCGCTCATGATGCGGGCCTACCGCCTGTTTTCCGCGCAGTCCGAGTACCCGCTGCACGTCGGCGTGACCGAGACGGGAACCGAGTATATGGGGACGATCAAATCGGCCATGGGCATCGGCGGGCTTCTTTGCATGGGGATCGGCGATACCATCCGCGTCTCGCTCACAGCCGACCCCGTGCAGGAGGTCAAGGCCGCCAAGGCCATTTTGCAGGCGGCGGGCCTGCGGCAAGAGGGCGTGAACATCATTTCCTGCCCCACCTGCGGCCGCACGCGCATCGATCTCATAGGACTGGCAAACCGCGTCGAGCAGGCGCTTGCCGGCTGCCGCAAGCCCATCACCGTGGCGGTCATGGGCTGCGTCGTGAACGGGCCGGGCGAAGCGCGCGAGGCCGACGTCGGCATTGCGGGCGGCGAGGACTGCGGCGTGCTGTTTGTAAAGGGGAAGCAGGTGAAAAAGCTCCCCTATGACGAGCTTTTGGATGCGCTGGTACAGTACGTCGAGACGCTGTAGCCGGAAAACAAAGGAGAGATCATGTCCGATACCGTACTGTTTTCGGAACTGTTCTGCAATGTGGAGCTGCCGGAGCAGATCGGCCGCGCGCATGTGACGCGCGCGCAGATCGACCGGGAGGAAAGACGCATCGAGGTGGAGCTGGAATCCGAAGCCTACATAACGCAAAGTGAAATTGAAGACCTGCAGGCCATGCTGGAGCACCGGTATGGCCTGCGGCGCATGTCCATTTTACCGCGCCATCCGGCGCAGGCGATCAAGACGATGCCGCCGGACGATCTGGCGCGGGTACTGATCCGCGCGTGGCCGCCTGCGGCGGCGAGCCTGGCGGGGGCAAAGTATGAATGCTCAAGCGAGCGGGTGAGCATCCGCCTCGCCGCCAACGGCAAGCAGGAGCTTGCGCGCCATGCGGGCGCGGCGCAGGCGTTTTTGCTGCAGCGCTTCGGCGTGAAGCCGGAGATCGAGTTCATTGCCGGCACGCCGCTGGAAGGAAGGGCACTGTTTGACGAGACCGAGCGCATCCGGCGCGAGGCGCTCAAAAGCATCGAGTTTGCCGCGCCGTCCGCCGTGTCTTCTGGCAAGAAGCACGCGCCGGGCGCGCAGCGGCAGCCGGGCGACGTGTTTTTCGGCCGGCCCTTTGGCGGCGAGCCGGTCAGGATCGCCGATCTGAACCTTGACATGTACCGCGTCGTGGTGCGCGGCAAGGTCTTTGCCGTGCAGCACCGGGAGCTGAAAAAGCGCGGCGCGTGGGTCGTCTGCTTTGACGTGACCGACTACACCGGCTCGGTGCGCGTCAATCAGTTCATGGAAAACGACAAGGCCAAGCCGATCCTGGAAAACGTCCAGCCCGGCATGTGGGTACGCATCCAGGGCAAGATGACCTTTGACCGATATGACAACGAGATGGTCATGCAGCCCAACGCCATCGAGCGCGTGCCGACGCCCAAGCGGGAGGATACGGCGAAGGAAAAGCGTGTGGAGCTGCACCTGCATACCACCATGTCGTCTATGGACGCGCTGACCGACACGGCCGCAGCGGTGAAGCAGGCGGCGGCGTGGGGCCATCGCGCCATCGCCATCACCGACCATGGCTGCGCGCAGTCGTTCCCAGACGCGCTCAAGGCGTCCGGCAAGGCAAAGGTGGCCGGCACGGACGAGAATATCAAGATCCTGTATGGCTGCGAGGGATACTACGTCAACGACGTGGACGACCGCATCGCCGTCCACGGTCCCGCCGACGCGCCGTTTGACGCGGAATATGTCGCGTTTGATTTGGAAACGACGGGCCTGTCGTCGCAGCATGACGTCATCATCGAGATCGGCGCGGCCGTGATGCGAGACGGCGAGGTGCTGGACACCTTTCAGACCTTCGTTGCGCCTGGACGCAGGCTGACGAGCAAGATCATCGAACTGACGGGCATCACCGACGAGATGCTCGTGGGCGCGCCGGATATTTCCCAGGCGCTGCCGGAATTTTTGAAATTTGTGGCCGGGCGGCCGCTGTGCGCGCACAACGCCGATTTTGATATCGGCTTCGTCGCCGCCGCGGCGCAGCGGCTGGGCCTGCCGTTTGAACCGACGTATGTCGATACGCTGGTGCTGGCGCAGAATCTGATGCCGGAGCTGGGCAAGTTCAAGCTGAATATCGTGGCCGACGCGCTCAGCCTGCCGGAATTTAACCACCACCGCGCGTCGGATGACGCGATCACCTGCGGGCATATGATGATGCGCTTCTGGAAGATGCTGGAGGAAAAGGGCGTGCATACGCTCTCGCAGGTGAATCCCGTGATGGCCGGGCTGCGCTCGGGCGCGAAGATCTTGGACCGCCGCGCGCGGCATATCATCCTGTTTGCAAAAAACTCCATCGGCCTGCGCAACCTCTACCGGCTGATTTCCTATGGCAACCTCAAATACTTCAGGCGCGTGCCCATCATCCCAAAGTCCGAGCTGATCCGCTGGCGCGAGGGCATCATCATCGGCTCGGCCTGTGAAGCGGGCGAGCTGTTCCAGGCGATCGTCGCGCACAAGAGCCAGGCGGAGCTGAAGCGCATCGCCTCGTTCTACGATTTTTTGGAGATCCAACCGCTGTGCAACAACGCCTTTATGCTGGAAAAGGGACTGGCGGAGGATGAGGAGGAGCTGCGCAGCTTCAACCGCACTGTCGTGCAGCTGGGCGACGAGCTGGGCAAGCCCGTCGTCGCCACCGGCGACGTGCACTTTTTGAATCCCGAGGACGAGATCTACCGCCACATCCTCATGGCGACGAAGCAGATGCCGGACGCCGACCGATCGCTGCCGCTGTACTTCCGCACGACGGATGAGATGCTCGAGGAGTTCCGCTATCTGGGCGAGGAAAAGGCCTACGAGGTCGTGGTCAAAAATACAAATCTGATCGTCGACTGGTGCGATACCGTGCGGCCCGTGCCGCACAACCTGTTCGCGCCGAAGATCGAAAACTCGGTCGAGGATTTGAAGAACTTGGTCTATGGCAAGCTGCACCGGCTCTACGGCGAGAATCCGCCGGAGCTGATCCAAAAGCGCGTGGATACCGAGATGCACGATATTATCTCATGCCACTACGACGTCATCTACATGTCGGCGCAGAAGCTGGTGCAGAACTCGCTGGAAAACGGGTATCTGGTCGGCTCGCGCGGCTCAGTCGGCTCGTCGATCGTGGCGTTTTTGTCGGGCATCACCGAGGTCAACTCCTTCCCGCCGCATTACCGCTGCCCGAAGTGTAAGTTTACCACCTTTGACGTTCCGGCTGACTGCGCGTGCGGGGCGGATCTGCCAGACGCGCTGTGCCCAAAGTGCGGCGAAAGGCTGGACAAGGACGGCTTCAATATTCCGTTTGAAACCTTTTTGGGCTTTGGCGGCGACAAGGTGCCGGATATTGACCTCAACTTTTCCGGCGAG
>CAZWKZ010000085.1:0-8768 GCA_964633935.1 uncultured Oscillospiraceae bacterium
GGGCGAGGGCTGGATCGAGCTGCTGGGCGCGGGAATGGTACACCCGGTCGCACTGGAAAACTGCGGCATCGACCCCAACGTCTATTCCGGCTTCGCCTTCGGTATCGGTCTCGAGCGCATGGCCATGCGCCGGTTCAAGATCAGCGATATGCGCATGATCTTTGAAAACGACATCCGCTTCCTGTCGCAGTTCTAAGGAGGAAAAGGCATGAATATTTCAAGAAAATGGCTTCGCGAATTTGTCGATATCACGGCGACTGACCGTGAGTACGCTGAGATCATGACCATCGCCGGTCAGAAGGTCGAAACCACCACGCGTATGGATGAAGCGATCCGGAACGTCGTCGTGGGCAAGGTCTTGTCCATGGCGCGGCATGAAAATTCCGACCACATGTGGGTATGCATGGTCGACGTCGGCGGCGAGCAGCCCCTTCAGATCGTCACCGGCGCGCAGAACGTAAACGAGGGCGATCTCGTGCCCGTGGCAAAGGACGATTCTTACCTGCCTGGAAACGTACACATCACGGCGGGCAAGCTGCGCGGCGTGATGTCGTGCGGCATGCTGTGTTCGTTTAAAGAACTGGGCCTGACGCAAAACGACGTGCCCGGCGCATATGAAAACGGCATCTGGATCCTGAACGGCGAGGACTGCTCGGTCGGCCAGGACATCAACCTTGTCATCGGCAACGACGATTCCATCGTGGAATTTGAGATCACCAACAACCGCCCCGACTGCTACTCGCTTCTTGGTCTTGCGCGCGAGACGGCAGCCGCCTTCAACGTCCCCATGCGTCACCATGAGCCGGTGGTGAATGGCGGCGCGCCGGGCCAGCTGTGCGACCTTCTGGACGTCGAGGTGCCGGCCGACGATCTGTGCCCGCGCTACACCGCGCGCATGGTCAGAAACGTCAAGATCGCACCGTCGCCCAAGTGGATGCGCCAGAGACTGCGCGCAGCCGGCGTGCGCCCGATCAATAACATCGTCGATATCACCAACTACGTCATGGTCGAATACGGCCAGCCGATGCACGCGTTCGACTATCGCTATGTCTCCGGCGGCAAGATCATCGTCCGCCGCGCGGGCGGCGATCAAGAACTCACCACGCTCGACGGCCAGGTGAGAAAGCTGCAGCCGGACATGCTCGTCATTGCCGACGAGACGCGCCCGGTGGGCCTTGCCGGCATTATGGGCGGCGAGAACAGCGAGATCGTGGCTGACACCGTCGACGTCGTCTTCGAATCCGCCAACTTTAACGGCAGCTCTATCCGCAAGACTGCTCTGGCGCTTGGTATGCGTACCGACGCTTCGGCGAAGTTTGAAAAGGACATCGACCCCATGTTGACCGTTCCCGCCGTCAACCGCGCGTGCGAGCTGGTCGAGCTTCTCGGCGCAGGCGAGGTCATGGACGGCATGATCGATATCATCAACTATGTCCCCGCGCCGTATGCTCTGCCGCTCGAGCCGGAGCGCATCAACGCGCTGCTCGGCACTGAGATCAGTGAGCGCGATATGATCGAGTATCTGCGGCGCGAAGAGGTCCCGGTCGAAAACGGCGTCATCCACGTCCCGTCCTGGCGGCCCGATCTGCGCTGCATGGCGGATATCGCCGAAGAGGTCGCCCGCTTCTACGGCTATAACCGGATCGACACCACGCTCATGCGCGGCACGACCACCATGGGCGGCTATTCCGCCGCGCAGAAGCTGGAAAACGCAGCCGGCGCAGCGGCAAGAAGCCTTGGATACAGCGAGATCATCACCTACTCGTTCGTCTCGCCGGCCTCGTTCGACGCTGTGCGCATCCCTGCCGACAGTCCCCTGCGCCAGACCGTCAAGCTCATCAACCCGCTTGGTGAGGACACGTCCATCATGCGCACCATCATTCTGCCCAGTATGCTGGATATCCTTTCCCGGAATTATTCGTACAAAAATAAGGGTGTAAAGCTCTACGAGCTGGGTAAGATCTATCTGCCGGTCAGCGGCCAGACGCTGCCTGATGAGCCGACGCGCCTGATCTTCGGCACGTACGGCGAAAACGAGACCTTCTTTACGCTCAAGGGCGAGGTCGAGGCCGTGCTGTCTCTCATCAATACCAAGCCCGCCTCGTTCATCTCCAACCCGAACAACCCCAGCTACCACCCCGGCCGCTGCGCCGATATTGTGATCGGCGGCAAGGTGCTGGGCGTGATGGGCCAGATCCACCCGCTGGTCGCGCAGAACTACGGCATCGCCGGCGAGGTCTATGTGGCGGAGCTTGATTTCACAGGCCTTTCGTCTGAGCTTGCAGACGAGCGCGTGTTCCACTCGCTGCCGCGCTACCCTGCGGTCAGCCGCGATCTGGCGCTGGTGTGCAGCGAGGCCGTCACCGTGGGCGATCTGGAGCGCTGCATCACCTCCGCCGCAGGGCCGCTGCTGCGTTCGGTACGCCTGTTCGATATCTATCGCGGCCCGGGCATTGCGGCGGGCAAGAAGAGCGCCGCATTCTCGCTTGAGCTGCGCGCGGACGACCGCACGCTCACCGACGAGGATTCCGCCGGCGTGCTCCGCGCAGTGCTCCAGGCGCTGGAAAAAGAGCTTGGCGTTACGCTGCGCGAGTGATCCGCGTTTTCCGTCATACGATCGGCTGCAGGCCAACCGGCCTGCGGCCGGTTTTTGATTTCAGCATTTGTGGTTACCATAATTCCGGATCACAACATCTTGTAACACAATTGAAAAGTTCAAAGCATTTACAAGCGCAAAACAGTATAGTATGATAAGGGCACAAAGTTCAATCCCAACAAAGGAGGTTAACCGTTATGGAGGACAAAACGATCAAGTTTACGGTTCCTGACGACACAGGTGAGGAAATGAAGGCGATCCTGACAGCCGTCTATAGCGCGCTGAGTGAAAAAGGGTACAATCCGATCAATCAGATCGTCGGTTACCTGCTTTCTGAGGACCCGACCTATATCACGAACTATAACAACGCCAGAAGCCTCATCTGCAAGCTCGACCGTGACGAGCTGCTGCAGGAGCTGGTGCGGCACTATTTATTTGACTAAAGCCAACCGTCCTGTAACAGGCCCCGGCGGCGGACCAAATTGGTCCGCCGCCGCTTTTTTTGCAAAATTTTCACACGGCGCAAATCGGATTTGCCTAAACCTGCCAATGTGTGTTATACTATATGATTGTAAAAATCTTTATCATGAACCCGTGCCAAAAACATCCAAACTCCCCCAGCATTTTCCATTTCCCGCGCCAAATCCGTCGCATTGCGCAGAAAAATGTCACAAAATTGCGATTTTTAATTGACATTCCAATTACAATGTGTTACGATTTGGTTACATTTAGTCAGGAGGTTCCGTATGGCTGAAGAAAAAGACATTCTCATGTACAAGGGCTTTCCCTTGATGAGAAAAGATAATCTGATCTACTACGGCTCGATGGCCGATTCGCATATCGTCATGCTGCAAATTCTTGAGACCAAACCTGTAAAGGACACACAGATCGCAAGCAGGGTCTCTGTCGAGCTGCAGCTGACCGATCCGAACGTCAGGGCACGCGAGCGTATCGTAAAACGAAGCGAAAAAGACGGCTTCTACACGGCTTTGGATGTTGGCTGTGTGTGGCTGAAGCGGGCGCTGGCAGCAAAGTAAGCGCGTTTTCCGGCACGGAGGTTCATGATGAGAAAGACAATACGAGCAGCTGCGGCGCTGCTGGTCATCCTCGCCACAATGCTGGCGGCGGCGACCGGCGCGGCGGCTGTGGAGCTGAAAACAGGCATTGGGATTGTGGAAGCGGGCGGTCTTCGCCTGCGCGCGCAGGCAAATACGGATAGCGATATACTGGCCAACGCCGGTTATGGCGACAATGTCGTCATCATCCGCGAATCAGGCGATTTTTACCTGGTCGACTACAACCTGCAGATCGGCTATATGGCCAAGGAGTACATCACGTTCAAAGAGCGCGAGAACGTCGAGCTGGGCTACGGCCGCGTGATCGAGCCGTCGGTCAACCTGCGCGCCTCCCCCGATCCCACGGCCGAGCTGCTCGCGCAGCTGGCCTATGACGAGAAAGCCTACATCATCGGCTTCAACTGCGGCTGGTATAAGGTCGAGTATAACGATCTCACCGGCTATATCCGCAGCGATCTGCTGGAGCTGACCGAGAAGCCCGCCGCCAATTCCGGCGGCAGCTACGCGCAGACCGTCAGCGTAGGCGACCAGCTCGTCACGCTCGCTAAAAGCTATCTGGGCTATTCCTACGTCTGGGGCGGCGCGTCCCCGTCGGCCGGCTTCGATTGCTCCGGCTTTACGAAATACGTCTTTGCGCAGCTGGGTTACACACTCAACCGTACAGCCGCGCAGCAGCTGCAAAACGGCACGTCCGTGTCTGAGCTGAAGGTGGGCGATCTTGTGTTTTTTAACAACACCTACACCACCAGCGCCGCTGCCAGCCATGTCGGCATCTACATCGGTGACAATCAGTTCATCCATGCCGCTGAGGGCGGCGTGAAGATCACCGATCTTTCCCATCCATACTACGCCAGCCGCTATGTCGGCGCGCGGCGCGTCCTTTGATCTCTGCGTTTTCTGTCCTGCCGGAGTCTTCTCCGGCAGGACATTGATTTTTTTCGCACATTGCGATATAGTGAAAGAAAAACACCGTCAAACAGGAGGAACGCAAAATGCTTCTGATCAACAACGCAAACATCAACCCCATCGTCGGCCGTCCGCTTGCGCGCGGCAGCCTGCTCATTGCAGACGACGGCAAAATCGCCGCCATCGGCGAGAGCGTCGCCGCGCCCGCTGGCTGCAGCGTCATTGACGCGGGCGGCCGGCTCGTCACGCCGGGCTGCGTCGAGGCGCACTGCCATATTGGTCTGCACAACGAGGCCGTCGGCTGGGAGGGCATGGATTATAACGAGATCATCGAGCCGCTCACGCCGCAGCTGCGCGCGATCGATTCGATCAATCCGCAGGACGAGGCGTTTGGCCTTGCGCTGCGCGGCGGCGTGACCACGGCCTGCACAGGTCCCGGCAGCGCCAATGTGGTCGGCGGTACGTTTGTGACCATGAAGCTCGCAGGCAAGCGCGTGGACGACATGGTGCTGCAGAATCCGGCCGCCATGAAATGCGCCTTCGGCGAAAATCCCAAGCGCTGCTATGGCGTAAATATGAAAAAGAGTCCCATGACCAGAATGGGCACGGCGGCGCTGCTGCGCGAGCTGCTGTTGAAGACGCTGCGCTACCGCGACGACAAGCGCGCGGGCAAGCATCCCGCGTTCGATATGAAGCTAGAAGCGATGCTCCCGGTCGTCGATAAGCAGATCCCGCTCAAGGCGCACGTGCATCGCGCCGACGATATCCTCACCGCCATCCGCATCGCAAAGGAGTTTGATCTCAAGCTCACGCTGGACCATTGCACCGACGGCGCGATCATCGCCGACGAGCTGGCAAAAGAGGGCTATCCCGCCTTTGTCGGCCCATCGCTCGGCGGCAAGACCAAGGTCGAGATCCAGACCAAGAGCTTCGTTACCCCCGGCAGGCTCGCAAAGGCCGGCCTCGCTGTGAGTATCATCACCGACGCCCCGGTCATCCCGCTGCAATACTTGCCGCTTTGCGCAGGTCTTGCCGCGAGCGCGGGACTCGACATCGACGAGGCGTGGCGCGCCATCACCATCAACCCCGCTGCTGCGCTTGGCATTTCTGACCGCGTGGGAAGCCTGGAAGTGGGCAAGGATGCGGATATCGTCATCTGGACGGCCGACCCGCTGCGCACCATCGGCGGCGAGGCGTACATAACCATCGTCAACGGCAAGATCGTCTACCGCGCGCAATAACAAGGAGAAAGCGCCAGAAAAAAACAGTAAAAATTAAAAAAATACGTATGAAAGGATGAGAAGCCGCACACAATACCTGTGCGACTTCTTTTTCATTTTTTCCATTCCTCTTGACCGTGGATGTATCCCATCCACGGTTATTTTTTTACTTTCTTCACATACTACCGTCAGAACGTTAGCGCGTACCACACAGGAGGAATTCTATGCAGGCGTTACACAAGGGAAAACAGAGCGTCATCTTTGACAATCATCCGTCCATCCTCGCCTCCGCCGCCATTGCGGGCAAAAAAGAGGCGGAAGGCCCGCTGCGGCAGTATTTTGATTTTCTCGGAGAGGACAACAAGCTCGGCCAGTCGTCGTGGGAAAAGGCCGAGAGCAAGCTGCAGGAGCTTGCCATTGACACGGCCAAGCGCAAGGCCGGCTGCGACTATGCCGATATCGATGTGCTCTTCGCGGGAGATCTGCTCAATCAGTGCATTGGCTCTGCCTTTGCCATTCGCTCGACCAACATCCCCTTTTTGGGGCTTTATGGCGCATGCTCGACGATGGCCGAATCGCTGCTGCTCGCATCTGCCAGCGTAAACGCAGGATACTGCCAGAGAGCGGCCGCGCTCACCTCCTCTCACTTTGCCTCAGCCGAGCGGCAGTACCGCTTCCCTCTAGGCTACGGCGGCCAGCGCACCCCTACCGCGCAGTGGACCGTCACGGGCGCCGGCTGCTGCATCGTGGGCGCGGCCGATCACGGCCCGTATGTAAACGCGGCCACCGTCGGTAAAATCGAAGATCTTGGCATCAAAGACGCCAACAACATGGGCGCGGCGATGGCGCCCGCCGCCTATTCCACGCTGCGCGCGCACTTTGACGATCTCGGCCGCGGGCCGCAGGACTACGATATGATCGTAACGGGCGATCTTGGCGCGCTCGGCAAGGAAATTTTGATGGATCTGTTTCGCCGCGACGGCGTCTCGATCGGCGGGGTCTACAACGACTGCGGCACCATGATCTTCGACCTGCAGAAGCAGGACGTGCACGCCGGCGGCTCGGGCTGCGGCTGCGGCGCGTCGGTACTGTGCGGATATCTTTTGTCGCAGATGCGCGCGGGCAAGCTCAACCGGCTCTTGTTCTGCGCCACCGGTGCGCTTTTGTCCCCAGTCTCCACATGGCAGGGCGAATCGATCCCCTCCATCTGCCACGCAGTATCCATCAGTACGGAAAAGAGGTAAGGTATGGAATATCTAAAAGCATTTCTTCTCGGCGGTGTGCTGTGCGCCATCGGACAGATCCTCATCGACAAGACAAAGCTTACCCCGGCGCGTATCTTGGTGGCCTATGTGGTCGCGGGCGTGATTCTGGGCGGCTGCGGCGTGTATGAGGCGCTGGTCGACTGGGGCGGCGCAGGCGCGACCGTGCCGCTGACCGGCTTTGGCTACAACCTGGCCAAAGGCGTCAAGCAGGCCGTACAGGAAAACGGCGTCCTCGGCGCGCTGACAGGCGGATTTGAGGCCGCGGCGGGCGGCATTGCGGCGGCGGTGCTCTTCGGCTTCCTTGCAGCCGTCGTCTTCAAGCCCAAGGACAAATCCTGAGGCATCTACGCACATCGTCATAAACGCCTTTTGCGCCGCGCACCAAAAACACGCGCCGCAAAAGGCGTCATAATTTTGTAAAAACTGTCAAAGAAAGCAAAATCAAATGTTGACTTTAGTTGTTAAAAGTGATAAAGTATCACCAATAGCCAACGCGATGAGGAACCCAAGTAGGATGCGGCCGTTACCTTCAGAGAACCGTCGTATGGTGCAAGGCGGCAGGAGCACTGCATCTGAATACCGTTCTGAGCAGCAAGCCGAATGCGGATCTTCCGTCAGTAGGCGCGCCGGGTGCGCCCGATACAGCGCCGGGGCCATCTAGCCCCATAAGGCCGTGCAAGCGGCGAACTGAGGTGGTACCGCGGGTCAATCCGCCCTCTGCGCTTGATGCGTGGGGGCATTTTTTGTTTCCGCCGACCAATAACAGGAGGATGAATATGGTTATTACAGATCTTTTGGAACGAAACGCCCGCCTCTACGGCAGCGAAACGGCGCTGGTGGAGATCAATCCCTCCGACGCGCGCGACCGCGCCGCGACCTGGCGTGAGGCGCAGCTCATCGAAAGCGCGCAGCCGAACGCGCCCTACCGCCGCGAGCTGAGCTGGCGTGATTTCGACCGCCGCGCCAACCGCTTCGCCAACTTGCTGCTCAGCCGCGGCATTGGCCGCGAGACGAAGGTCGGCATTTTGATGATGAACTGCCTGGAGTGGCTGCCGTTGTATTTTGGCATCCTGAAGGCCGGCTGCATCGCCGTACCGCTCAACTTCCGCTATTCCAGCGACGAGATCAAATACTGTCTTGAGCTGGCCGACGTCGAGGTGCTGCTCTTTGGCCCCGAGTTTATTGACCGCATGGATGCGATCTGCGATCAGCTGCCGCAGGTCAAAATGATGTTCTTCGTCGGGGACAACGGCCCTGCCTATACCGAGGACTGCCTGCGCCTTTTGAGCTTCTGCTCGTCGAGCGCGCCTCCCGTCGCGCTGTGTCAGACCGACTACGCCGCCATCTATTTTTCATCCGGCACCACAGGCTTTCCGAAGGCCATCCTACATAATCACCGCGCGCTGTACAGCTCATGTCAGACCGAGCAGGCGCACCACGGCCAGACGCGCGAGGACGTCTTCCTCTGCATCCCGCCGCTGTATCACACGGGCGCAAAGATGCACTGGTTCGGCAGCCTCATCTCCGGCAGCAAGGCTGTTTTGCTGCGCGGCGTCAAGCCAGAATGGATCCTGCGCGCCGTGACTGAGGAAAAATGCACCATCGTCTGGCTGCTCGTGCCGTGGGCGCAGGATCTGCTCGACGCGATCGAAAGCGGCCGGGTAAAGCTTGAAAACTATCTGCTTGAGCAGTGGAGGCTCATGCA
>CAZWKZ010000086.1:0-8698 GCA_964633935.1 uncultured Oscillospiraceae bacterium
CGGCAAAATCGTTCAGGCAGCGGTTGGGGTAGGTGACATAGTGCAGAACGACCTCTTGTCCGTCCAGTTCGCGCACGCCGTCGCCGTTGGTGTCGACAATCCCCGCCTCGTCCAGCAGCTGCATGGCGGCGTCGGGATCGAACGGATACGGATCGTTCAGATTCTCATAGCCGTAGTCCAGGTTGGACGGCAGAACGGAGAAGCCCGCCGTATACAGCCCGCCGACGGTGATCGAGCACATCGTCTCGTCATCGAGCGCCATCATGACGGCCTGGCGCAGCGTCTTGTTGGACAGCAGCTTCCCCTCCGCCATATTCAGATGCGCAAGACCCGTGCGGACGCCGTTCGCGATGGTGACGGTAAAGTTGGGATCGGCCTGCAGCGTGCGCAGATCGTTGATGTTGGTGATATTCTCTGCCAGATCCAGCTGGCCGGCCTGCAGCGCCATGGCCTTGGCCGACGCATCGCCCATGTACAAAAGCTCAATGGAGGCGTAGGGGACCTCTCCGCCCCAGTAATACTCGTTGGCAAGCATGGTATATCCCACCTCCTCGCGGAAGTTGGTGGCGACATACGGACCGGTACCGATGGCGGCATGGTCATAGTCCGTGGTGTGCTCCACGTCCAGAATGACCATGACCGGATAGGCCAGATTCTTGCTCAGATCGACATATGGCTTGCTCGTTTTTATGGTCACATTGCCGGTGGCGTTGTCGGCGGTGATCTCCGCCTCGGCCTCTAGATACTTTTGCGGCGCGGAAGATCCGCTCTTGCCCGCCTCGTACAGCCGGTCAAAGCTGGCCTTGACCGCCTCGGCGGTCAGATCGCAGCCGTCAGAGAATTTCACGCCGTCGCGGATGTGGAACACCCACTCGGTATGTTCCTCGTTGACCGTATACGTATCACAGAGCGTATTGACAACGTTCATCGCGTTATCGAACATAAACAGGCACTCGCCGACGCCGTAACGTGAAACGTTCCATGCGCAGTTGATCTCCTTGGCGGGGTCGATGCCGCCGCCGCCGTAGTTCTGGATGCCAAACGTCATCGTACGGCCGCCTGACGTATCGCGCTCGGTCTCATAGGCCTGCTGATTGACCTCGTCCTCGCGGTTGCCTGTGGATGTGCTCGCGGCAGGTTCGTCTGCGCGCGTGCCGGGATCGCTGCTGTTTGTGCCGCCGCAGCCGGCCATGACACCGGCGATCAGCAGAACGGAAAGCAGCACAGCGGTAAGTTTCTGGAGTTTTTTCATTTGCTACATCTTCCTTCTTTTGATTTGTCCCTTTTCGCCACGCTTCGCCTGCATTCGGCTTGCTGTGAAACAAAAAACCGGCTGCAACCATCGTTACAGTCGGTAAAAAGCAGCACAGCAAAACATCAACCGCCGGGCAGACTGCCGGGCATGCTGATGCCGTGGGTTCATGAGCTTTCCTATCGTCCGTAAGAATCTCAACATACAAAGGATAAGCAGGTCTCCTGACTTAAGCTCAACGCTTGCTGCGCCTTCCCAAGGGTCATGCCTCAGTGACATCATGCAGCTCGCTCGCAATCACAGTGACGGGATCGTCTCGGACTTGCACCGAGTTCCCTTTTCATCCATCGCTGGAACTTATCCTAGTGGCGAATATGGCCGAAATATGAACTTACAGTTCGAATTATAATACTTGCCCGCACGCTTGTCAATAAATAGGAAAAAATCCGCTTGACAGCGCGGCGTCCCGCCGATATAAAAGAATACAGAAAAGCAGAAAGAAGGGATCGAGCATGCTTACCATCTGTGGACACACCCTTTCTCCCAGCGAAAAAAAGCAGGTCATACTCCGGCCGCTGCCCGGCTACGAAATGCCCGCCACGATTTTGTGCGGCGCAAAGCCGGGAAAGACCGTGCTGGTCACGGCCGGCCTGCACGCCGGCGAGTATCCCGGCATTCCGGCGGTAATCCGTACCGCGAGACAGATAGACTCCGCCAAGCTCACGGGCAATCTTTTGATGATCCACTGCGTCAATACCAGCGGCTTCTGGGCCAGGACCGACTGCCTGGTGGCAGAAGATGGCGGCAATCTGAACGCCAACTATCCCGGCGCTCCCGACGGCACAGCTTCCCAGCGGATCGCCGATTATTTTGTAAAACAGATCCTTCCCCATGTGGATTTTGTCGCCGATCTGCACTCCGGCTCCCAGCAGGAGCCTCTGACCCCCTGCCTGTTTTTCCCAAAATGGCCGCAAGTCCGCGAGCCGTCGCTGCGCGCGGCTATGGCGCTGGACATTCCCTATCTGATCGAATCCGCAGCCAAAACCGGCGAGTACAGCTACGCCGCGCACGCCATGGGCATTCCCGCGCTGCTGCTCGAGCGCGGCCACTGCGGCTTCTGCGACGAGGCGTGGATCGACGGCTACTGCAAAGATCTGCGGCTGCTTTTCGATCATCTGGAGCTTTATCCCTATGACGGCCGGAGCAGGGCGGAAAAGCATATTTTTGTAAGGAGCGTCTATCTCGCGGCAGCGGAAGACGGCGTCTGGTACTGTAACGTACGGCCCAATGAAAGAATAAAGAAGGGCCAGCTGCTCGGCCGGACAGAGGACTTCTACGGCAACGTCCTGCACGAGTACTTTGCCGAGGCCGACGGCGTCGTGTTCTATCACTGCTGCGGCCTGTCGGTCAAGGCCGGCCGCAGTCTGGTGGCATACGGCGTTGAAGAGGCACAAGCGAAAGCCAAACCGTAAAATGGCCGGCTCCACATAGGAGCCGGCCGCCTTGCACCGCTGAAAACGCACGAAAATACGTATGCCCAGCGCCATGCAAAGTACAGTAGGGCAGCGTACAATACAAAAAAGAAAAACCGTAGTTTTAAGCTGCTTCTGCAGCTTAAAACTACGGTTTTATGGTGCGAGAGATGAGACTTGAACTCACACGACTGTTGCCACACGCCCCTCAAACGTGCCTGTCTACCTATTCCAGCACTCTCGCGTCGCTTTCATCGCTGAATGCTTAATCATTATAATCATCTGGCCGCCGTTTGTCAACCGGAATTTTTGTTTTCCGGCCGCTTCACCAGCTTTTTTCTCTTGCGAAACAAGGCCGCGTCTGCTATAATGCAAAGAGTATCTTCTGCGCGGAAGGCGGTGGCGATACTTGCCGAAATTCTTCGTCTGCCCCGATGAGATCCGGGGCGGCTTTCTTGTGCTGACCGGCGAGAACGCCGCGCACGCCAAGGTCCTGCGCATAAAACCGGGCGACGACGTGTGCGTCTGCGACGGCAGCGGCTGCGACTATGCCTGCCGCGTATCCGACGTCAGCCCCGGGCAGATCAGCCTTGTCGTGCAGCGTCAAACGCCCTCCGCAGCCGAGCCGTCTGTGCGCTGCAGCGTCTACATGGCCTATGCCAAGGCGGATAAGCTTGAGCACGTCATCCAAAAAGCGACTGAGCTTGGCGCGAGCGAGATCGTCGCGTTCCCCTCAGCCCGGTGCGTATCGCGCCCGGATGAGAGATCGCTTGAAAAAAAGCGCGAGCGCTGGCAGAAGATCGCCGCTTCGGCAGCCGAGCAGTCGGGCCGCGGCCGGATCCCCAGTGTCATTACCGCCGAAAGCTATGTATGCGCCGTCCAGCGCGCGTGTACCTGCGATCTGGCGCTTTTTCCCTATGAGAACGAGCAGCGGCTTTCGCTGCGCGCGGCGATCGGCACGGAGGCGCTTCACAGCGTGTCGATCATGACTGGCCCTGAAGGCGGTTTTACGCCGGAAGAGGTCGCGCTCGCGCGCCAGGCGGGCATGAAGATCTGCTCGCTCGGCCCGCGTATTCTGCGCTGTGAAACGGCGCCGCTGTGCGCGCTGACGGCGGTATTGTTTGCCGCAGGCGCCCTGGACTGAGTAACACGCAAAAGGATTGATGATAAGATGCCTCAGAAGACAACTACGCTAAACAAAAAACAGAAGAGCGATCCCACGGTATATCTGGTCGTGGCGACGTTCGTTGTGATGGTGCTCTCGGTCCTCCTGCTGCGCCATCTGGCGCGCAGCTATGTGCTCGACGGCTCGTTCCTGCGGATCTATACCGGCTCGCGCCGCGCAGCTTGGATCTGCCTCGGCGTGGCTGTCGTCTCGCTGGGACTGCTGCTCGCCGTGCGCAGGCCGGTCGTTCGCGCCGTCTGCCCGTATCTTCTGGCGCTGGGCCTTTTGTGGAGTCTCACGGCGTTCATTCTGCACAACTACTGGATCAACCAGATGATGCCGCTGTATCTGCTGCACGCGGCAGTCCACTGTCTGTATATCGTGTATCTTCTCTACCGGTCGGAATTTTTCTGCGTCTCGCTCGCCACGGTCACGGCCGGCGTCAGCTTCTATCTCTATCACCTGGGCCTGGGGGCAAACCTGCGCTGCTTCATCATCGGCGCCACGCTCGTCGTGATCCTCGCCGGAGTGCTGCTCGCAGCGGCTCTTTGCAGCAGGCACAAGGGCGCGCTCGTCTGGGGCAAGCGCGAGCGCCATGTATTTCCCCCATCCTTCAATCCGCTTCTGCTGTACATCACGTGCTTGATCTGGTTTGTCTGCTTTGTGCTGTGCCTGATCCTTGGCCCGGCGTTTGCGTACTACTGCATCTTTGTCGCCGTCGCCTATGAGCTGATCGCCGCCGTATACTATACCTTCCAACTCAAATAAACCGACCGTGTTCCATTGTCTATCCAGCATGGCTGCCCCAGGCAGCCATGCTTTTGACTGTCAAACCGCCCTGCGGCGTGCGGTATCATAGGACGGAAAAAACTGCGCGTCATATCCCCCACCCTCTTGTCCATACAATGGACAAGAGGGTGATGCTTTTTGCGCCGGAACCATTCGATCTTTTACCATACGCTGCTGCTGACAGGCGTAAATGTGCTGCTGCGCGGCGTCAGTATGCTCTTTCAGGTCTATCTCGCCGGGCGCATTGGCGCCGCCGGGATCGGCCTTTTGCAGCTGATTCTAAGCGTCGGCGGGCTGGCGATGACGCTGGGCATCTCCGGCGCGCGTGTGGCCGTCATGTATTTGAGCGCCGAGGAGTTCGGCCGCCGCCGTCCGGCGGGCGTCAAAAGCGCCGTACTGCACGGCCTTTTCTACGGCACGGTATGCAGTACGCTGGCAGCGGCGGCGCTGTATTGCCTTTCCGACCTGGCCGCCGAACGCTGGGTGGGCGACGCGCGCGCGGCGCACGCGCTTCGGCTGCTGGCGCTGTCGCTGCCGGCCAATGCCTTCAGCGCGATCCTCAGCGGCTATTTTACCGCCTGCGGCCGCGTCCGCCGCCTGGCCGGCGTCGAGGTCGCCGAGCGGCTGATCGCGCTGGTCCTAACGCTCGCGCTGCTGCGCTGGGCCGGCGGCGATCTTTCGCGCGCGTGCGGCGCGATCGTCTCCGGCAGCGGCATTGCCGCAGCCATGAGCGCCGCGTGGCTGTTTTTTCTGTTTTTGCGCGCGAACCGGGCAAAAGACGCGGCGCAGCCGCTGCACATGCCGTCCAGACTCTTACGGCTCAGCGTGCCGCTGGCCGTGAGCGACTATCTGCGCGCGGGCCTTTCCACGCTTGAGCAGTTTCTCATCCCGTGGGGCCTTTCGCGCGCGGGCAGCTCTCTGGATGCGTCCATGGCGGCCTACGGCACGATCTGCGGCATGGTATTTCCAGTGCTCATGTTTCCCGCCGCAGCGCTGCACGCGCTGTCCGATCTTCTGGTGCCGGAGCTGGCACGCGCAGACGCAGAAGAAAACGAGCGCCGCATCCACATGCTGACCGACCGCTGTCTTCGCATAGGCGCGCTGTTTGCCGGGGCCTGCGCGGCGCTGATGCTTGCGCTCGCCGGCTCGCTTGGCGAGCTTCTATATCACAGCAGCGCTGCGGGGCACTATCTGCGCCTGTTCGCGCCCACGATCCTCTTTCTCTACCTCGACGCGATCGTCGACGGCATGTTAAAGGGCCTGGGGCAGCAGCTGGCCTCGGCGCGCTACAACACGATCACGTCGCTGCTGGACGTCGTGTTCTTATATCTGCTGCTGCCGCGCTTCGGCGTCGCGGGGTATTACTGCAGCTTTGTCGTCACGCATCTTGTCAACTTTGCCTTCAGCCTGCGCCGGCTGCTGCGCGTGACGGGCTATACGCTGCCGGGCGGCTTTTTTGCAAAGGCGATATTTTGCGCCTGCGCCGCGGGTCTGGGCTGTTTTTGCTTCACGCTGCCAAATATCTGGGCGCAGATGCTCGTGCGCGGCGCGGCGTTCGCGTTTTTCTATCCGCTTTTCCTGCGCTTGACGCGCGCGCTCTCGCGTGCGGACGCGCGTTGGCTGCGCCGGACGCTGCTGCCGGGCCGCGTCCGGAAAAAGGCCGTTGACACAGGCTCGAAAACCGCCTAAAATGAGGCTATATGCGGCCGGTGGGCCGCAAAATTCTCCAGAAGAGGAACGCTGTCATGATTCATTTTCGCAACGACTACTCCGAGGGCGCGCTGCCGGCCGTGCTGCAGGCGCTGAATGCGACCAATTTGGAGTCCACCTGCGGCTATGGCTGCGACGACTACTGCGCCAGGGCCGCCGATCGTATCCGCGCCCGCTTTGCCTGCCCAGGCGCCGGCGTGCATCTCATGGTGGGCGGCACGGTGACCAATCTCACCGCCATCGCGGCCTTTCTGCGCCCGTATCAGGCCGTCATCGCCCCCGCGTCGGCGCATATCTGCCAGCATGAGACCGGCTCGATCGAAGCCGGCGGGCACAAGATCCTGGCCGTACCCGCCCGCGACGGCAAGCTGACGCCGGACGGCGTGCGCGCCGTCATGCGCGAGCATCAAAACGGCAAAGACGAGCACATGGTACAGCCGAAGCTGGTCTACATCTCCGACGCGACCGAGCTTGGCACCATCTACACGAAATCCGAGCTTACGGCGCTGCGCGCCGTGTGCGACGAATACGGCCTGTATCTGTATCTTGACGGCGCGCGGATGGCCCAGGCGCTCGTAGCCGAGGGGAACGATCTTGCGCCCGAGGATTTTGCGCGCCTATGCGACGCGTTCTACATCGGCGGCACCAAGAACGGGCTTTTGTTCGGCGAGGCGCTCGTGATCGCAAACGCCGCGCTTCAGCCCGATTTCCGCCACATGATCAAGCAGCGCGGCGGTATGTTCGCCAAAGGAAGGCTGCTTGGCGTGCAGTTTCTGGCATATTTTGAAGATGATCTGTGGCTTGCCGCCGCGCGCCATTCGGTCGAGACGGCGCAGCGCATTGCCCGCGCGCTTTCTGCCGCGGGCTACCGGCTTTTGGCCGACTCGCCGACCAACCAGATCTTTCCCATCGTGTCAAATGAAAAAATGGCGGAGCTGTCCAAAGCGTTTTCCTTTGAACTGACTGCTCCGGCCGGCGATGCGCACTCGGCCATCCGCTTTGTGACCTCCTGGGCCACGAAGGACGCGGACGTCGACGCGCTGATACGCGCGCTATGAGCCAGCTGCAGCATCCGTTCCCGCCGCTCTACGACGCAGACTCGCGCGTGCTGATCCTCGGCTCGTTCCCGTCGGTCAAATCGCGCGAGGCGATGTTCTTCTACGGCCACCCACAGAACCGCTTCTGGCGGGTGCTGGCGGCGCTGTTGGGCTGCGCCGTGCCGCAGACGGTAGAGGAAAAGGCCGCCATGCTCCACGCGCACCACATTGCGCTCTGGGATGTCATCGCCAGCTGCGAAATCACCGGTTCGAGCGACAGCAGCATCAAAAACGCCCGGCCAAACGACCTCCGGCCCATCCTGCAGGGCAGCTCCATCGCGGCCGTCTTCTGCAACGGGCAGACGGCATACCGGCTGTACTGCCGGTATCTTGCGCCCGTCTGCGGCCTGCCGGCCGTGTGCCTGCCGTCGACCAGCCCGGCCAACGCTTCGTTTTCCCTCGCGCGGCTGTGCGAGCAGTGGCGCGCCGTGACGCAGTATCTCTAGCGTCAATATTTTAGACGCAGATGGAAAGGCGCGGCCCGCTCTTTCCGGCGACGGGTAGACAAGCTTTACAAGCCCCAGCTATACGTATCCGGCTGAATCATGTATCATGAAGCCAGTGACAAATCGGAATTTCAGAGGAAGCCAAAAATGAAAAGATGGAAAGTCTTATATTATTTGACAACAGTTACAAGTATGTTGGTTGGTCTATGGCATTTCTTTGTGCCAAAAATGTTTCAATGGTATGATTATCTACCAATGCAATATGAAAATTTAATTGTGGGGATTGATTATACCAATTATTGCTTTTCAACATTATTATTTGGAGGCAGCCTGCTTTTGGTGTTTTGGGGGAAACGTGTTTTTACCGACAATAAGGAATCTAAGGAATTATATTTCTTTTACACGATCGTATGGCTTATTCGGGCAGCGCTTGCTACATTGATTGAGCCACGGCCATTAGAACCTGTGGCATGGGCAGCAATCCTTCAATTGATAATGTCTGACTTGCTGGCTATATGTATGGTTGTAATGAGCATAAAACTTATTAAGACGATGAAGATTAGAGCAGCGTGAAATTCCAGTTTTCCATTTCGCAAATGTGGGAGGTTCAGAATGAATATTTCAAAATTATTTGGCGGTAATCGTGTCGAGGCTCACCCAATCTCGTCCAATCGTCATAAAAAGCTGCGTTATATCCGGCAGGATCTGGAACGGCGCCTTGGGAAAGAAACAGCCGATCAGATCATGAAAGCATCAGATGTGAAATA
>CAZWKZ010000087.1:0-8657 GCA_964633935.1 uncultured Oscillospiraceae bacterium
CAAACGTGCGAGTTGTTCGCCGCAGGCGGAAAACGAGTGCGCTGCAGCGGGCCGTAATCCTTTTGTCGGAAAAGGCACATAGCCTTTTTCGACAGTCTCAAACGCCGTGTGCATCTACGCACACGGCGTTTTTGTTTCAGCGGTAGGCGTCTGCCAGCGCTTTCCATGCGCCCCAGGCGCGTTCGATGCGCGCGCGAGGCACGCAGTAGGCCACGCGCGCGTAGCCAGGACAGCCAAAGTCGTCGCCCGGTACGATGAGAAGCTCATGCTGCTCCATCGCGCGCTTGCAGAATGCGCGTGAATCCGGCTCGAGCGTCTGGATGAACAGATAGAACGCGCCGTCGGGCCGCACAAAGCGGTAGCCAAGCGCTGCAAGTCCGCTGCACAGAAGGTCGCGGTTCTGCTCATAGACGGATACGTCGGCCGTCTGGCCGATGCATGCGGCTGCGACATACTGGAACATCGTCGACACGCAGATATAGCCCAGCACGCGCGCCGCGCCGTAGACGGCGTAGCGGACGTCGGCATAGTCGTCCATATCGGGCGCGAGCGCGATAAAGCCCACGCGCTCGCCGGGCAGCGACAGTGACTTACTGAACGAGTAGCAGTAAATACAATTGCGGTACATGCTTGGGAAAAAGGGGACCTCCAGCCCGCCGTAGACCAGTTCGCGATACGGTTCGTCGGCGATGACGTAGATGGCGTGACCGTATTCTGCCTGCTTGCGCTCGAGAAGTTCTGCAAGCGCCTGCAGGCTCTCGCGGCGCAGCACCACGCCCGAGGGGTTGTTCGGTGAGTTCAGCAGCATCAGCTTGCACTTTGGCGTGAGCGCTTGCGCGACGGCGTCAAGGTCGATCTGGAACGTCTCGGGGTCGGAAGGGACTTCGATCAGCACGCCGCCCGCCGCCTCGACATATGCGCGGTATTCGGGGAAATACGGCGTCAGCGTCAGCGCCTGCTCGCCGGGCTGCAGCAGAGCCTTGCCCAGAATGGCCAGCGCCGAGGATACGCCGTGCGTCATGTAAAGATCGCCGGCCGTGTAATGCGCGCCGAAGCTCTGGTTCAGATACGCCGCAAGCTTCTGCCGCACGCTGGTCAGGCCCGGCGCGGCGGTATAGGTGTGCAGCGTCGTGGGCGGCACCGTGTCCATAAGACGCTGGATGGTCTGCTGGACGATCGCAGGCGGCGCGACGCTGGGGCTGCCGATGGAGAAGTTGAATACGTTTTCCGCGCCGATCTCAGGCGCGCGCCGCTCCTCATAGGCGGCGATCTCGCGGATGGTCGAGCCGCTCATGCCATAGGCGACCATGTCTCTAGGAATCATACGCCGGCTCCTTTCAGAAGCTGTTTCAGATACAAAATTGCCTGTCGGTAGCCCTCGAAGCCCAGGCCCATGTAGGTTTTCACGCAGGCCATACCTGCATAGGAGACCTGCCGGAACGCTTCTCGCCGGCTGACGTCGGACAGATGGACCTCGACCGCCGGGATGCAGACGGCCTTCAGCGCGTCCAAGATCGCTACGCTCGTATGTGTATACGCGGCGGGGTTGATGACGATGCCGTCGAATACGCCGTAGGCGGATTGGATCTTGTCGATGAGCGCGCCCTCGTGATTCGACTGAAAGACCTCGCACGCGATATCCTCTTGGCGGCACGCATCCTCGACAAAGCGGACGAGCGCGGCGTAGTTCTGCGTGCCGTAGATGGCCGGCTCGCGCAGGCCGAGCAGATTGAGGTTCGGACCGTTAATGATGAGCAGCTTCATGCAGTACCTCCAGAATCTTTTGCGCAGCGTCCTGTACGCTGCCGCAGTTGTCTACGATGTGGTCGGCAAAGCGCCGGTAGCGCGGCTCGCGCGCGCGGTACAGCTCGTGCAGATCGCGGCTCTGCGAGATAGGCCGGCCGTCGACAGGCAGCTCGGATAGCGCGCGCCGCAGCCAGATGATCACGCCGTTTTGGTGCAGCAGATCGTAGTTTTCCTCGCGCAGCACGCTCCCGCCGCCGGTGGCGATGATCGCGCCGGAGCGCTTGCCAAGCTCTGCCAGCGCTTCGGTTTCCAGCGCGCGGAACGCCGCCTCGCCCTGCAGGCGGAAAAGCGTGGGGATCGGCATGCCGCAGCGCTCTGTGACCCAGGCGTCGGAATCATACAGCGGCCGGCCGAGCGCCTTGGCGACGGCCGCGCCCACGGCGCTCTTGCCGCAGCCCGGCATGCCGACAAGGATGATATTCTGCATCCCGGCGGCCAGCTTTTTTTCGATGCGCGAGATCTCGGCGTCCGCAATGGCGCTGCCGGTAAACAGCTCGCTGGCGCGCTTGGCCTGCGCCACAAGCATCGAAAGCCCGCCGGCATGCGCAATACCCAGCTTTTCGGCCTGCAGCAGCAGCGCCGTGCGCGCGGGATTATACACCACGTCGAACACGCCCGCACAGAGCGGGAACGCGGTAAGGCTGACCGGCGAGACGCCGTTTTTTGGATACATGCCAAGCGGCGTGGTATTGACCAGGATCTGCGCGTCGGCGTGACGGTCCAGATTTTCGTAGTTATCCGGGCCGCTTCGGGAAATCACCGTGACCGAGGCCGCGCCCATGCTTTTGAGTACGTCGCAGACGGTGACGGACGCGCCGCCGCTGCCGAAGATGAGCGCCTTCTTGCCTGCCACGTCGGCGCCGCTGCTGCGCAGCAGGTAGGAAAAGCCGTCGAGATCGGTGTTGTCGCCGTAGAGCGTGCCGTCTGCGCGCCGGACGATGGTGTTGACGCTGCCGACGCGCTTTGCCGCGGGCGAAAGCTCGGCACAGTAGGCGATCACGTCCTTTTTGTACGGGATCGTGACGTTCAGCGCGTCGAAGCAGCCGCCGGTCAAAAACGCAGCCAGCTCGTCAGGCTCTTTTTCATAGAGCCTGTATTCATACTCGCCCAGCTCTTTGTGGATGGCGGGGGAGTAGCTGTGACCGAGCGTCCTGCCCAGAAGTCCGCAGCGCAGCATCTAGATCACCTCGCTGTAGCTGCCGAGATAGGCGAATTCCTCGCTGACCGACTGCAGCTCGCCCATGAGCTGGATAAATTGCGGCGAGTAGACGGAGGTGTCGAGGTCGAAGTAGAACATGAACTCAAAATTGCGCTCCGGCATCGGACGGCTTTCAAGCTTGTTCAGATTCACGCCCAGCGCGTAGAAGCGCGAGAGCACCTTGTAAAGCGAGCCTGGCTTGTGCGGCAGCACCATCATCAAACTCGTGCGGTCCGCGCCGGGATAGATCTCCAGGTTCTTCGAGATGCAGATGAAGCGCGTGTAGTTGTTGGCCTGATCCTGTACGCTGCTCTTGAGACATTCAAGTCCATACAGCCCCACGCAGGAGTGCGCGGCCAGCGCGGCGATATCCCTTCGTCCGGATTCGGCGACGAATTTTGCCGCCGCCGCCGTATTCTCACAGCGGATGAGCTTGACGTTGGGCAGCGACTGCAAAAAATGCGCGCACTGGCTGATGGCCTGCTCGTGCGAATAGACCTCCTTGATCTGGCTCAGCTCTGTGCCGGGCAGCGCCAACAGCGAGTGGTCGACCTTCAGCCGGACGCTGCGCACGATGCTGAAGCTGTGCTTCGTCATGAGGTCGTATACCTTGTTGACGGAGCCGGCCGTGCTGTTTTCCAGCGGGATCACGCCGTATTGGCAGAAGCCCTGCTCAATGGCGGAGAAGACCGCGTCGAAAGTGGAGAAATAGAACACGTTCGGCGTGCGGAAGAGCTTTTCACACGCCTGCTGCGAGTACGCGCCCTCCACGCCCTGGCAGGCCACGATGGCCTTCGGCGGGAACAGCTGCGGCGTGTTTTGGATGGCCGATTCGATTTTGTTCGGCAGCTCCACGCTCGTACCGAGCAGCTTGTTCTGATAGCCGCGGCTGAATTCGAGAATGAGCGAGTACAGGCTCAGCGTCGCGTCCTCGAATTCCTCGGGGACGAGCTTTGCGATCTCGCTGAGCTTCTGGCGCTCGCGTCCGGCATCCAGTACGCTCAGCCCGTGCTCTTTTTTGTAGGCTGCGATCTTCGCGGCCGTCTGCATCCGCTCGGTGAAAAGCCGGGCGATCTGCACGTCGATCTCATCGATCTTGTTTCGGTAATCCTGCAGTTGCATAGTTATTCCCTCGCTGTATGCTGATATTTTGCTGCTTCCAAAAGCGCGTCGTACACGGCGATGGCCGCTGCGGCCTCGACGCATGCAACGGCGCGCGGTACGATACACGGATCGTGCCGGCCGGGCACGGAAAGCGTCCGCTGCTCCATTGCCAGCAGGCTCACGCTCTGCTGCTCGTGCCGGATCGATGGCGTGGGCTTGAAGGCGGCGCGGAAGACGATGGGCATGGCGTTTGTGATGCCGCCCAAAATGCCGCCGCAGTGATTGGTAACGGTGCAGATCTTGCCGTTTTTGATGCAGTACGCGTCGTTGTTCTCACTTCCGCGCAGCCGGGCCGCGGCAAAGCCCGCGCCAAACTCCACGCCTTTTACGGCCGGAATGGCGAAAACGAGCTGCGAGATGCGGTTTTCCATGCCGCCGAACATCGGCTCGCCCAGCCCCGCCGGGCAGCCTGTCACAACGCATTCGACGATGCCGCCGACCGAATCGCCGTCTGCCTTTGCGCGCAGGATCGCCTGCTGCATCCGCTCGCCGGCCGCGTCCGTCACAACGGGAAACGGCTTTGCCGATACGGGCGCGGTAAAGGGCGCGTCGTCGGTCACGTCTGCGATGCAGACGATGCGCGCGAATACCTCGACGCCCGCGCGGCGCAGCAGCTGCAAACAGATCCCGCCCGCGATACAAAGCGGCGCGGTCAGCCGCCCGGAGAAGTGTCCGCCGCCCGCCGTGTCCTGCGCGCCGCCGAATTTGACTTGCGCGGTGTAATCGGCGTGTCCGGGGCGCGGTACGTCGCGCAGCGTGTCATAGTCCTGCGAGCGGGTGTTGGTGTTGCGGATGACGGCTGTGAGCGGCGCGCCGCAGGTGACGCCGTTTGTCACGCCGCAGAGGATCTCCGGCAGGTCCGCCTCTTTGCGCGGCGTGGAGAGCTTGCTGTGCCCCGGCGCGCGGCGGGCCAGAAAGCAGCCCAGCTCGTCAAAATCGATGCGCTCGCCCGCGGGCAGGCCGTCGATTGTCACGCCGATGGCCGGCGCATGCGACTGGCCGAAGATGCTGATAGAGAGCTTGCCGTGATATACGCTGCTCATAGCGCGCCTCCTTCCAAGGCTTCAAAATCTTCCCAGAATCGGGGATAGGACTTTTCTACGCACTGCGCCTGCAGTACCGTGACGGGCTGCCGGCACGCGCAGGCGGCTGTCGCCGCCGCCATGGCGATGCGGTGATCGTTGCACGGATCCACCGTGCCGCCGGCAAGCTGCGGCTTGCCGCGAATGACGAGACCGTCGGGCAGCTCCTGTACGTCCGCGCCCAGCGCGGTGAGCATCGCGGCCGTGCTCTGCAGACGGTCGGATTCCTTTAGACGCAGCCGCGCAGCGTTTTCAATCCTCGTCTCACCCTCTGCCGCGGCCGCTAGGACGCTGAGAACGGGAATGAGGTCGGGGATGGGGGCGGCGTCGATCACAGCGCCGCGCAGCTGTCCGCGCCTGACGGCGACGCGGCCGGATTCCTCCCAGATCTCTGCGCCAAACCGGCGCAGAAGGTCAAGCGCGGCCCGATCGCCCTGCGTGCTGGCGGGGTCGAGACCAAAGACGCACACGCCATCTTCACTCAGCGCGCCCATGCACAAGAAAAACGCGGCGTTGGACCAGTCGCCCTCGACGGCGCAGCCGGCCGGCATGCGGTAACGCTGATTGCCCGGAATTTCGTAGCAGCGGCCGTTTTTTTTGAAGCGAACGCCGGCCTGGCGCAGCGCGGCCTGCGTCATTTCGATGTACGCCGCAGATTCGAGCGGCCCCGTCACGCTGAGCGTGCTGCTGGCCTTCAGCAGCGGCAGCGCGAACAAAAGCCCCGAGATATATTGCGACGAGACATTGCCGGGCAGGTAGAACGCGCCGGGCTGTAAGCGCCCCTCGGAAAGCAGCGTATCGCCGCTTCGCCGCAAGGTGACGCCGTGCGCGGCAAGCTCGCGCTCCAGCGGCTGTAAGGGACGCTCAGGCAGCCGGCCCTGCATGTGAAATGCGGCCGTCACGCCCAGCGCGCCCACAACGGGAAGCAAGAACCGCAGCGTCGAACCGCTCTCGCCGACCGGCAGCGCCGCTGCTTCGGGCGCTTTTTCGATCGGACGCACGTGAAGCGCGCCGGGCAGCTCGGTGATCTGCGCGCCCAGCGCGCGCAGACACTCGACCGTGGCAAGAATATCGCGCGAAAGGCCGTCCAGCTGCAGCGTGACGGGCGCGCCGGACAGCGCCGCGCAGAGAAGCAGCCGGTGCGCGACGGACTTCGACGCCGGAATGTGCACGCAGCCGGTGCGCGCGCCTGGCGCGCATACGCGCGTCATCGCACGCCTCCGTCCCGGAGCCAGGCGGAAAGCTCCGCCGTATCGACGGGCAGAAGCTCGCAGCGGCCGATCGCGCGCGGCACGACGAGATTGAGCCGGCTGCCCGAGATCTTTTTGTCGCGGCAGGCGGCCTCCAGCAGCGCAGATGCAGAGAAGGCGGTTTCGGTGGGAAGGTGCAGCGACTGTAAAAGCGCCAGCAGCGCGTCGAGTACGTCGGCGCTGCACAGGCCGCGCCGGACGGCCGCACGGGTCATCATCGCCATGCCGATGGCGACGGCGCTGCCGTGGGACACGGCGTAGCCGCTGCAGCGCTCGACGGCGTGGCCGAACGTGTGGCCAAAGTTGAGGATCTGCCGCCCGCCATGGTCGAATTCGTCGGCGCAGACGACGTCACGCTTCATCGAAACGCAGGTGGTGATGACGTGCGTGAGCTGCTCGCGGACGGGAGTTTGGCAGAGCGCACGGAAAAATGGCTCGTTTCCGTACATGGCGTACTTCACGACCTCGGCGCAGCCGTCGGCAAAGATCGCGTCCGGCAGACTGACAAGCGTATTTGTGTCGCACAGTACAAGCGCCGGCTGATAGAAGCTGCCGGCCAGGTTTTTGCCCGCGCGCAGGTCGATGGCCGTTTTGCCGCCCACAGACGAGTCGACCGCAGCCAGCAGCGTCGTGGGGATCTGGATATACGCCACGCCGCGCAGATAGCACGCGCTGGCAAAGCCGGTGACGTCTCCTACCACGCCGCCGCCCAGCGCGACGACGAGATCGGACCTGGTGAGGCGGTTTTCAGCCAGAAAGTTCAGAATTTCAGAGAAGGTCTCGATGGTTTTCGAGCGCTCGCCATGCGCGAACGTATAGCTGCATACACGCAGCCCAGCCGCGCGCAGGCTCTGGCAGAGCGCCTCGCCATAGAGCGGGAACACCGTATCGTCGCTTATAACGGCGGCGCAGGCCGCACGCGAGACTTTGGCGGCGTATTCTCCCGCCTGGGCGAGAAGACCCGGCCCGACAAGCACATCGTAGCTTGTGGACGCGTCTACATGGATGGTATTCATCGGCCGTCGACCTCCTGCTTGCGCTGACGCCCGTCGTCAAGCAGGCGGACGAGCGCGTCCTTGTCGTCCTGCGCCATCGCGTCGCGATAGGCGCGCAGGTTTTCCGTCAAAATATCCAGCTCGCGGATGAGATAGTCCCTATTTTCCAGAAACAGCTCGGCCCACATCTGCGGGTTGAGCCACGCCACGCGCGTGAGGTCCTTATAGCTGCCGGCCGAGAAGCCCTTGTGGCTGCCGGCGGTGGGGCTTTTGATGTAGGCGTTGGAGACAACGTGCGCCAGCTGCGAGGTGAAAGCGATCATCTCATCGTGCTTTTCCGCCGTGGTGACCGAGATACTGCCAAAGCCCGCAGGCGCCAATAGCTCCTTGGCGCGCTGCAGAAGCGCAATGTCGTCAAATCTCGGCGGCACCAGCACCATCGGCGCGCCGCGAAACAGCGTAGCACGGGCGTATTTAAAGCCAGAGTTGTGCGTGCCCGCCATGGGATGTCCGCCCACAAAGGTGAAGCCGTATCGCTCGGCCAGCGGAAAGCAGGCTCGGCAGACCACGCGCTTGGTGCCGCTGCAGTCGATGACCATGGCGGATCTGGAAAGCTGCGCTGCGTGCGCGGCGAGGTAGTCGATGCAGGCCTGCGGATAGATGGCAAGCAGCAGCAGCTCGCACTCGCCGATGCTCGCGTCGGTCAGCGCGCCGTCGACGTCGCCGGACATCTGCGCGAAGCCCAGCACGCTCTCATTGCGGTTGTAGGCGAGCACCCGGTGCCCCGCCTCGTGATATGCCTTGGCCAGCGAACCGCCGATCAGGCCCAGGCCGACTATGCCGACCGTCATTGTGCCAGCGCCTCGCGCACGCGGCGCACCTGCTCGGCCAATACGGTGAACTGATCGGGCGTGATCGATTGCGCGCCGTCACAAAGCGCGTGTATGGGGTCGTTGTGGACCTCAATCATGATGCCGTCGGCCCCGCCTGCGGCGGCGGCCAGCGCCATGGGCGGCACCAGCTTCGCGCTGCCGGTGGCGTGGCTCGGGTCGACCACCACGGGCAGATGCGTCAGCTCGTGCAGCATCGGCACGGCGGACAGATCGAGCGTATTGCGGGTATACGTCTCAAAGGTACGGATGCCGCGTTCGCAGAGGATGAT
>CAZWKZ010000088.1:0-8580 GCA_964633935.1 uncultured Oscillospiraceae bacterium
CTAGCAGGATTCCGCCGCCGTGGAAAGCAATTCGGCGAAGAATTAAGAAAGATTTAAGAGTTTGCCTGCTCCTCTGCGGCCATGCGCGGCAGGACGATCTCCGCTGAAAATTTGCCCGTATCGGTGTGCCGGACCAGCCTTCCGTTCATCTGCGTCAGGATCTTTTCACAGGTCTTAAGCCCGATCTTGTTGCTTTCCACCGGCTCGCGCAGCTGCGCGATGGTGTTGCCGATGCACACATGCAGCTCGCTCGCCTCGTCAAACACGCCTACGGTCACGGGCCGGGCGGGGTCGGCATACTTTCGCACGTTGTCGAACAGATTGTCCAGCACACGCTTAAAATACAGCACGTCCACCCGGATCTGGCAGCAAAGCTCAAACGGCAGGATCTGCACCGTGAAGCCCATCTGCTGCAGCGACACCCCCTGCTCGCCCAGAAGCTGCGACAGCAGGATCTGCGCGTCGTAGCTCTGCAGCTCCAGCGGCAGCTCTCTGCTGCCGAACAGCAGAGAATACCGCAGCAGCTCGTCCGTCAGCTCCTTGAGCTGTACGGCCTTGTCATACGCGGCCTGCACATAGCCTTTGGCCTCGTCCATCGAAGCATACTGCTCGCCGCGCAGAAAATCGAGATAGCCGAGCAGCGCCGTGAGCGGATTTCGGATGTCGTGCGACATGGCCGAGATCAGCTCGCTGTTTTTTTCCAGCGCGTCGCTCTCCTCCTGCGTCTTTTGGACCAGCGACACGCGCATCAGCTCCACGCTTTCCATCAGCTGCGCCAGCTCGTCATGCCCCCTGGGCTTCAGATGCAAAGACAGATTGCCCTCTCCGATCTGCCGCACCTCCTGACTGACGGTGACGATGGCCTGGGTGATGCGCCGGTTGTACGACAGCATCAGAAGCGCGAACAGCGTGCAGGCCAGAAACACGGCGCACAGCATGGAAAGATCGTACATATTCGACTCGGAAAAATCGTATACCACCGCCTGGAACAGCCCGTCGCGGAAATCGAGGGGATAGATCTTGACGTTATTGAGCGCGGCCAGATCCTCTGCGCCCAGCATCTCGGAATCCACGCCCCACCATCCGGCCTCCAGCGCCAGACGCTGGTCCTTATAGAGCAGAATATACACGTCGCCCTTCGCGATCGTCCACCGCGCAATGGCGTCGGTGTTGCGCGAGGAGATGTTGTTTTGGCTTACGTAATACTGCAGCTCCTCGATGGTGTCGCGGTTGCGCCGGTCCACCGCCTCGTCTGAAAGGTAGAACCGGTCTACAAACCAGTCGCCCACGGCCCGCGACAGGAAGAACGTCCCGAACGAGCACGCGATGCCCACCAGCATCATGATCATCAGGCTCACATGCAGCGAAACAAAGCGTTTTTTCTCAGTCAACCTGATACCCCTTTCCCCACACGGTGCGGATCAGGCGCGGGTTGGCCGGGTCCTCCTCCAGCTTTTTGCGCAGATTCACGATGTGCACCATCACGGTGTTATTGGACGCCGGCATATATTTTTCGTGCCATACGCCCTCGTAGATCTGCTCGACCGCGACCACGCGCCCGCGATGGTTGGCCAGAAACAGCAAGATCGCAAACTCCTTCTCGGTCAGCTCCAGCGGCTCGCCGTCCTTGAGCACGCGGCGGTTTTCCTCGTCCAGCACGATATCCTGCCGCAGATATTTGCCGGCGGTCTTTCCCTTGTACACGCGGTAGCGGCGGAGCAGCGACTCGACCTTCATCAAAAGCTCGGCCTGCGAAAAGGGCTTGGCCAGATAGTCGTCGCCGCCGGCCTGATACGCGGCGAGCTTGTCCTTTTCCTGTGTGCGCGCCGTGAGAAACAAAATCGGCGCCGGCGAGCAGGCGCGGATGCGGCGGCTGGCCTCTACGCCGTCAAGCCCCGGCATCATGATGTCCATGATGACGAGGTCGGTCTCCGGATGCTCGTGCACGGCGTCCACCGCCGCCAGGCCGTTGGGCGCTTCGTATACGGCGTAATCCCGGCTCTCGAGCAGAATGCGGATGATGCGGCGGATATCCGGCTCGTCGTCGGCAACTAGAATATGGATGATCGGGTCCATAGACAATTCTCCTTGCAGCAGTCTGTTTTCGTTTTTTACAGTATATCATAGATTTTCCGCTTTGCGTGCGTCTTAAGAAATATTAAGGTCTTGCCTGCGGGGCTTCGCCGGTGGTATACTGAGAAAAACCGCAGTTTGGAGCGCCTATGCAAGTTCTCTATCAGGACAACCGAATCTTTGTCTGCGTCAAGCCCGCCGGCGTGCGTTCGACCGACGAGCCGGGCGGCATGCCCGCGCTGATCCGCGCGTATCTCGGCGACGAGCGCGCCTGCGTGCGCGCGGTGCACCGGCTGGACCAGGCCGTCTCCGGCGTGATGGTCTACGCCCGATCGCGCATGGCTGCGGCAATCTTGTCACAGCAGCTCCGCCAGCGCGCGATGCGCAAGACGTATCTGGCCGTCGTCCACGGCGCGCCCGAGCCGCCGGCCGGCACGCTGCGGGACCTGCTTTGGCGCGACAGCGCCGAGCGGCTGACGCGCATCGCCGACGCGCCCGGCAAGCATGTGCAGCCGGCCGAGCTTTCGTATCAGCTTCTGGCGCAGGCAAACGGCCGCAGTCTTCTAAAGATCCGCCTTGCCACCGGCCGCACGCACCAGATCCGCGTACAGCTCGCCTCGCGCGGCATGCCCATCTTCGGCGACAAAAAATATGGCCGCGCCGAAGCGCCGCCCATCGCGCTGTGGTCGTTCGCGCTCTCGTTTTCGCATCCGCAGACAAACGAGCCGCTCTGCTTTTCCTGTCCGCCGCCGCCCGTCGCGCCGTGGACGGAATTTGATCCCGCGCGCTTGCATTTTCTGCCCGAGGAACTATAATGGTCGTGCCGCTGCGGCGGCATAAGTCCCATACACAGGAGGAACCGATCCATGTCCCGGCAAACCTCGCACAGCATCGATATGCTGCGCGGCCCCATTTTCCCAAAAGTCCTGCTGTTCTCCTTGCCGCTGGCCGCGACGGGCGTTTTGCAGCTGCTGTTCAACGCGGCCGACGTCATCGTCGTCGGCAAATTTGCCGGCGGCACGTCGCTGGCCGCCGTCGGCGCGACGTCGTCGCTCATCAACCTGCTGGTGGGCCTGTTCATGGGCGTGTCGATCGGCGTCAACATCCTCATCGCGCGTGAGCTTGGCTGCGGGCATACCGACCGCGTACAGCGCGCGGTGCACTGTGCGTTCGCGCTGGGCCTGATCCTCGGCGTGCTGGTGCTGGCCGTGGGGCTTTTGCTGTCCACGCCGCTGCTGCGGCTGATGGATACGCCGGACGAGGTGCTGCCGCTGTCCAGCTTGTATCTTCGCATCTATTTTCTCGGCGTGCCCGGAACGCTTCTTTATAACTTCGGCGCGGCCGTGCTGCGCGCGTTCGGCGATACCAAGCGGCCGCTGGCGTTTCTGGCGCTGTCCGGCGTGGTGAACGTGGCGCTCAATTTGTTCTTCGTCATCGTCTGCCGTCTCGGCGTGGCGGGCGTGGCCATAGCCACGGTTGTCTCGCAGTACGTCTCGCTCGCGCTCGTCGTGCGCTGCTTGATGCACGCGCCCGACTGCTCGCGCCTGCAGCTGCGGCAGATCCGGCTCTATCCCAGCGAGGCGCTGCAGATGATCCAGATCGGTCTGCCCGCCGGACTGCAGAGCGTGATCTTCAACATCTCCAACGTCATGATCCAAAGCTCGGTCAATTCCTTCGGCGCCGACGTCATGGCGGCCAATACCGCCGCGGCCAACCTTGAGGCGTTCATCTACACCTCCACCAACGCCGTGTTCCACGCGTCGATCACCTTCACCAGCCAGAATCTGGGCGCGGGGCAGCTGGGGCGCATCCGGCGCATCTTTGCAGCGTGCATCGCCACGGTGCTGCTCATCGGCGTGCCGATGGGCGCGGCGCTATACGTCTTTGCAAGGCCGCTGCTGGGGCTGTATATCGCAAGATCCGATCCGTCGTACGCCGCCGTCATGCAGTTTGGCCTGGTGCGCATCACATATATTGGCGCCCTGGAATTTTTGTGCGGCCTGATGGAGCTTGGCAGCGGCATGGTGCGCGGGCTTGGCCGGTCGTGGCTGCCCATGTTCGTCTCGGCGGCCGGCGCGTGCGGGCTGCGCATCGTCTGGATCGTGACGGTGTTTCATACGTGGCGCACGCTGCCGGCGCTGTACTGCTCGTATCCCGTCAGCTGGATCGTCACGACGCTGGCGCATCTGGCCTGCTATTTCGTTATCTACCGCCGGATGCTGCGCCGCGCCGGAGAATATACTATAGAAAGAAAAAAGGAGTGATCGTATGCGCGTCATCGACATGGCCGACATCATCCATGCAATGAGAAATGAGACGCAGTTCGTCCTGCGCTGTGAAGAGGTGTACCACGACAAGATCAGCGCCGCCGCCGGCACGATCCTAAACGCGCTGCCGCACAAGCCCATCGTTGCGCTCACCGGCCCGTCCGGCTCCGGCAAGACGACCACTGCCATGCGCTTAAAAGCATATCTGGAAAATCTGGGCGTGCACGTGTGCCTGCTCAGCATGGACAATTTCTTCCTGCCGCTCGACCAACGCCCGCCCGAGGCCACCGACTGGGAATCGCCCTACTGCGTCAACCGGCCGCTGCTCATCGACACCATCGACCGTCTGGCAAGCGGCGAGACAGTACACGCCCCATGGTACGATTTTTTGTCCAACACCACCGGCGGCTATACCGAAATGACCGGCAGCCGCGACGGTGTCATCATCGCCGAGGGCATCCATATGCTGAACCCGCTCATCTTTGACGAGCTTCGCGCGCGCGCCACGGGCGTATACGTCGCGCCGCGCACGCGCATCATCACGCCGTCGGATCAGATCGTGCGGCCTGAGCAGGTGCGCGTGGCGCGCCGCATGATCCGCGACTACCACGGCCGCGGCAAATCCCTGCGTGAGACCATCGAGCGCGCGCAGACCGTCGATCGCGGCGAGGTGCAGTATATCGCGCCAAATAAGTCCAACGCCTCGATCCATATCGACACCTTCCACGACTATGAGCTGTGCATCCTTGCGCGCGATCTGCGCGAGCTGCCGCAGTTTGCGGCCGAGCTGGACGACGCGTTCATCGATGCGCACGGGCTGAGCGTCTTGATGGACGTGGTGCGAAAGCTGCCCGCGCTCAGAACAAGTTTTGTGCCGAAGGACTCTCTCGTGCGCGAGTTTGTCGGCGGAAGCTGCTTCAGCTATTGACGATCGCCGCCCCGGGCTTTGCCCGGGGCGGCGTCTGAGACTGTCGAAAAGGCTATGCGCCTTTTCGACAAAAGAATCACAGCCCGCTGCAGCGCACTCGTTTTCCGCCTGCGGCGAACAACTCGCACGTTTGCGGGCCGAGAAGTGTTTTCCCCGACGCACATGTCGCCGGAGAAAACAAATTCCTTTTGATTCGCGGCGTGCGCGCCGCGAACGCTACGAGGTTTTTTGACTCACTGACAAGACGCCCCGGGCAAAGCCCGGGGCGTCGTCTTTTATGGTTCCTGTTTCGCTTTCTGATTCGTGTCGATCGACGCGCCGAACACAAAGAACCTGTCATATAGATATTCCAGCACAAAGTTGAGCAGCATATTGAGCACCGTCACCAGATACTCGTTCCAAAGCAGATCTTCGGCCAGAAAATTGCCCAGCAGCGTAGACGCCGGCGTAAAGACGGCGTAGAACACCGCGACCTTTGCCATCGCCACCGGCACGTTGCCCGCCGACTGGAAGGTGAACTTGCGGTTCAGCGTAAAATTCCACAGCACCGACAGCACCAGCGCGATCAAATAGCACGGCCAGTAGCTCCAGTGCGTCAACTCGTTCAAGGCCGTGAACGAGACCAGTTCGATCAATCCTGCCGAGATGGAAAACAGGGTGAATTTCACCATCCGGAGCAGCTCTTTTTTCTTTTCTTTCGTCATAGCGTTCCTTTCTTTCGCGGTTATTTCAGCCCCTTGGCATACGCCTTTGGGCTTACGCCATATTGGCGCTTGAAGGCGGTGGAGAAATGCTGCGCGCTGGAAAAGCACAGCGCCTGCGCGATCTGCGCCATGCTGCCTGCGCCGCTGCGGATCATCTGCCGGCTGCGCTCGAGCCGCACACGCAGCATATATGCGCCCGGGGCGCTGCCCAGATGCCGCTGAAACAGCAGCGACAGGTACGCCGGGCTGACGCAGCAGACCTTTGCCAGCTCCGTCACGGTGATGCGCTCGTTGGTGTGCTCGGCTACATATTCCACCGCGCGGCTGATGATCTGGTTTTCATTGTTGAGCGTCGACGGGATGGGGATGCTCTCGTGCTGCGCGTCAGCCGAATCGATCGCATAGCGCACCAGAAGCATCTGCAGCGTTGCGATCAGAAGATCCGCCTGATACGGCTGCTCGGCGTCGATCTGCTGCGCCAGCGTGCGCATCAGCTCTGTCGTCCGGCGCCGTTCGGGCAGCTTGCGCAGCAAAAGCGGCTCCGGCAGCGCCTGTGCGCAGAAAAACGTCGCCACCAAAAAGCTGCACGGCTCGGTATTTTCGCCGAACTGTACGTGCCAGCAATCCGGCGGAATGAGCACCGCCTCGTTCTGGCGCAGCGTCAGCTCCTGCCCGCCGGAGAGCACATGCAGCGCGCCGTGGCTCACATACACCAGCTCATACGGTCTGTGCCGCTCGCCGGCGAAGAAGAAGCCCGGCCCGTGCTCCTGCAGATAGATCGTGCAGATCTGACGCACGGCGATCTTTGGCTGCAGCAGCGGCAGCGGCGGCGCCTGCCGCTGCTGCACGCACTGCAGCGGCTGCGCCGCGCGGAAGCGCACAAAGCACTGCTGGTCGATCGGTACGACGGCAAATTCCACGCCGGGCAGAAGCTCCACGGGCTTGTCCATATAAAACGAGCCGCTCTGCCCGTCGTTCGTCAGCTGCAAGACCGCCATTCCCTCGCCCGGGGCCAGGATCACGGGCGAGGCGCAGCGGTAATATGTATCGGAGCCGGGCAGCGGCAGCATCGCCTCCGGCGTAAGCCGCGCGTCTGTTTGCGGTAAAAGGCTCCCGTACTTGGTAAATCCCCAGAAGTTGATATACTCCAGCATTTGCATCACCGCCTTTATTCTAACACAAAACATCCGCGCTGTGGGGTAAATTTTATAATATTTCTTGCAAAAATTATATCATCCGCGCGCATTTTTCCGCGGTGCTTGCAATTTGCCCCGCCGCTGTCGTATGCTTTACAAAAATGGGAGGGATTTGCGATGCTCTACAAAAACGCATGGATCTATACCCCGCAGTTTCGCTTTGTGCGCGGCGCGCTGCGCGTGGAAAACGGCCGCGTCGCCGAGCTGCTCGATCACGATCCCGCCGCGCCGGGTACGGATCTTGGCGGCGCGTACGTCATTCCGGGCCTGGTCGATATCCACAACCACGGAAATTCCGGCGCGGATTTTTCCGACGCGAACTATCCCGGCCTTGTCACCATGGCGCGGTATCTGGCGCAAAACGGCGTGACCAGCTTTGCGCCCGCGTCCATGACGCTGCCGTATGAGGTGCTCGCGCGCGCGTTTGAAACGGCCGCACAGCTGCGCCGCGACGCGCCGCAGGGCTGCGCGCAGCTGATTGGCATCCAAATGGAGGGGCCGTTTTTTTCCGAAAAGAAAAAGGGCGCGCAGAACAGCGCATACCTGCGCGCGCCGGATTTTGACGCGTTCCGGGCGCTGTATGACGGCTGCGGCGGACTTGTCAAGATCGTCGATCTTGCGCCGGAGCTGCCGGGCGCGGTAGATTTTACCCTCCGGGCCGCGCGGCTGTGCACCGTGTCGGTCGCGCACACCGACGCCGATTACGACGCGGCGAAGGCCGTCTTTGACGCGGGCGCGACGCATCTGACGCATCTGTTCAACGCTATGCCGTCCATCCACCACCGCAGGCCCGGCGTGATCGGCGCGGCGGCGGAGTGCGAGCACGTGCGCGCCGAGCTGATCTGCGACGGACTGCACGTACATCCGAGCGCCGTGCGCCTGGCCTTCCGCCTGTTTGGCGCATCGCGCATCTGCCTGATTTCCGACGCGCTGCGCTGCTGCGGCATGCCGGACGGGCAGTACACGCTTGCAGGACAGGACGTGTTCCTCTCCGGCGGCGTGGCAAAATTGGCCGACGGCACCATTGCAGGCTCGGCCACGAACCTGTATGCCTGCATGCAGCGCGCCGTCTCGTTCGGCATCGCCAAAGAGGACGCCATCCGCGCCGCGACCTTCAATCCCGCGTTGCAGCTCGGCTGCGCGGACGAGCTAGGCAGCCTGGCCCCCGGCCGGCGCGCAGACTTTGTCGTCTGCGACGAGGCGCTGAACCGCAGGGCTGTCTATCTCGCCGGTGAGCGGATCTTTGGCTAGGAAGCCTTTTGCTCGTTGTTTTTTCGCAGCGCTTTGGCCGCCGGCTTTGCCGGCGGCCTTTTTCTAATTTGCAGTTGCCGGCTGCGCCGGCGGGCAATCTTTTTCGTCTCTCTTTTCCGTTTTTTCGTTTCTGCCCTGCGATCTGCAGCGCCGCAGCATGC
>CAZWKZ010000089.1:0-8496 GCA_964633935.1 uncultured Oscillospiraceae bacterium
CCTTAGTGGTGATTCGGAATAATCCTCCCACGATTTACGAGGCTCGGCTACACGCCGAGTTTTCCTCGGTCAAGCGATTTGATTAGTCGGCGACAACAATACCCATGCTGCGGCAGGTACCTGCGACCTGGCTCATGGCAGCTTCAATGGTGTTGGCGGTAAGATCGGGCATCTTCTTTTCCGCGATCTCCTTGATCTGCGCCTTGGTGATGGTAGCGACCTTGTCCTTGATGGGACCCCCGCATCCATTCACCACGCCCAGCGCCTTGAGAAGGAGGGTGGGGGTGGGGGGCGTCTTGGTGACGAAGGTGAAGCTGCGGTCGGCGTAGACCGTGATGATGACCGGGATCTTGAAGCCAGCCTGATCCTTGGTGCGCTCGTTGAATTCCTTGATGAACTGGGAAATGTTAACGCCGTGCTGGCCGAGTGCCGGGCCGACAGGGGGCGACGCGGTGGCCTTCGCGGCCGGGATCTGCAGCTTGATATAACCTGTTACTTTCTGTGCCATGATAAGCACCTCCTGAATAAATGTGGTAATACGCAACGCGTATCTCTGGCGGGGAATGACCCCTCCCACGTTCTGACCGCAGCGCGGTCAAAGTTTACTGGTTGACCAGTTCAACCTGATCTAGCTCTAGCTCGACAGGCGTTTCGCGTCCGAACATGGAAACAATAACGCGAACCTTGTTCTTCTCGATATCCACCATATCGACCACGCCGATAAAGCTTGTCAGCGGGCCGTCGGCGATCCTGACGCTGTCGCCCTCGGAGTAGGCGACGACGACCTCGTGCTTCTCGACGCCAAGCTGCAGCACCTCTTCTTCGGTGAGCGGCGTGGGCTTGCTGCCCGAGCCGACGAAGCCGGTCACGCCGCGGATGTTCTTGATGATATACCACGCCTCGTCGGACATGATCATCTTTACAAGCACATAGCCGGGGAAGACCTTGCGGTCGTAGGTTTTCGGGCCGTTGTCGGTGATCTCGGTGACAGACTCCATGGGGATGGAGACGACATGGATGAGATCTTCGAGATGGCGCGTCTCGATCGTCTTTTCAATGGTGGCCTTGACGGTGTTCTCGTAGCCGGAATAGGTATGCACGACATACCATTTTGCTGCTTCCGCCATGATCTGCCTTAACCCTTGACCAGGGTAATGATACCGTTTACCACGACACTGCCGACAGCATCAAATACCCAGATGAAAATGCCGACGATCAGCACACACACCAGTACGATGACGGTGTTGTTGACCATCTGGCTCTTCGTCGGCCAGACAACCTTCTTCAGCTCGCTCTTCATTTCACGGAACCAACGGCTGATGCGCTTGCCGGCGCGGACGAAAATGTTTTCCTTTTTCGCTTCTGCCATGTTGTTCACCCTTTCTGCAATGCGTTTGGCACTGCGTTACTTCGTCTCGTTATGAATTGTGTGCTTCTTGCAGAATCTGCAGTACTTCTTCATCTCAAGACGGTCAGGGTCATTCTTCTTGTTCTTCATGGTGTTGTAGTTTCTCTGCTTGCATTCGCTGCATCTGAGTGTGATTTTCACGCGCATGATCGGCACCTCCTTAACTAATTGCCTCCCTGTATACCTGCGGCTATGAAAAATTTAGCCTTGCGCCGAAACTACAATGGCGCAATCCGCAGTTTGAAAATGGGCGCAAAAAAAGAACCCTTTTCACAGGTGATGTTATCCTATCACAAAAGGTCCCAATGGTCAACTGTTTTTTTGCAAAAAACGCGGAAAAATACACAGGAAACTTGCCTGCCGCGCGCGTAAATGATATAATACGGGAAAATTTCAAGGCAAGAGGTAATGTGATGAAGGTCATGGCGATAGATTATGGCGACGCGCGCACCGGCGTGGCCGTTTCAGACCCGCTTGGGATGCTGACGGGCGCGGCCGAGGTCGTCTTTTGCAGGGACGCGGAAAAGACTGCGCAGAAGCTCGCGGAGCTGGTAAAAAAATACCGGCCAGAGCGTTTGGTGATGGGCTTTCCGCGCAATATGGACGGCAGCGAAGGCCCCAGGGCAGAGCTTTACCGTGCCTTTGCCGCGCGTCTGGAGGCGGCGGCCGGTATGCCAGTCATTTTATGGGACGAGCGGCGCACGACCATCGAGGCGCACCAGATTTTGTCCCGGCAGAACTACCACGGAAAGAAGCGCAAAAATACGGTCGACGCTGTGGCGGCTTCTTTGATCCTTGAGGGCTATCTTTCGTATTTGCGGCTGCAGAAGGAGTGATTGAGATGTTTACAGGCTATAGCGACAGGACGGTCGATTTTTTCTGGCAGATCCGCTTCAACAACGACCGCGAGTGGTTCCGTCCGCGCAAGGACGAGTTCAACACCGTCATCATGGACCCGACGAAGGAACTGGCAAACGAGCTTTACGACTGGTTTCAGGAGAAGTATCCGAGGCTCAATCTCAATCTGCACATTTCGCGGATCTACCGCGACGCGAGAAGACTCTTTGGCCGGGGGCCGCTGAAGGATCACATCTGGTTCTCGTTCCAGAATGAGATCGGTCCGCGCGAGCTTTCGCCGTGCTTCTGGTTTGAGATCGGCTGCGACGGCTATGGATACGGCATGGGCAACTGGGCCACGCCGGATGTGGCTGCGCGCTACCGGCGGCTGATCGATCTGGCGCCGGAAAAGATGGACGCGCTGGCGCGCCGGTTTGAAAAACAGACGGTATTTGCGCTGGAGGGCGAGGAATATGCCCGCCCCAAGGGCCACGCGGGCGAGCGCATCGGCGCATGGTATAACAGAAAATATATCAGCCTCTCGTGCAGCCGCAGCTATGACGCGCTCTCATATTCGCGCGAGCTGGTGGACGCAGTCAAGGACGGCTTTACGTTTTTGATGCCGTACTACGAGTTTTTCGACAAAGCGTACCGCATGGCAGACTGAGTTTGCCGAAAAGCGGCGGTGCATTGCCTGCGCCGCAGGCAGATCACTGCTGCTGTTTCGGCTTTTTGCCCTTCTGAAAGATCTCGCTCAGGCCAACCAGCACGAGAAAGCCGCCGAAGAGCTTGCGCAGAAGGCCGGTATCCACATGCGCGGCAAGCAGCGCACCCAGCGCCGCCGTGGCGCAGCCGGCAACGGCGGCGGGGAGGATGGCGCGCCAGACGAGCACGCGATTTTTTGCGTGCAGGATCAGAGCGGCCGCAGCTGTGGGCAGAAAGTAGAGCAGGTTCACGCCCTGCGCCAGCTTCTGCTCCATGGACATAACTGCGCTCATCCACACCATGAGCAGCGTTCCGCCGCCGATGCCGAATCCCGACAGCACGCCGCATACAAGGCCTGCGGCGACGGCGATACAGAAGCTCAGCACAGCAAAAGCCTCCCTCCGCCGATCAGAATCAGCGCGCCGAGTGCGATGTGCAGGAAACGGGCGCTGACCTTCTTGAACAGAAGCCCGCCAAGCAGACCGCCCGCTGCGCCGCCGATGAGATATGGCAGCGCCTCATGCACCGGCAGAAGTCCGCGTGAAGCATAGACGGCGATCGACACCAGGCAAAGCGGTAGGATGACCCCGATAGCCGAGGAAAACGCCTGCTTGTCTGGCAGCTTTGCCGCGTGGATGAGAAGCGGTACGAGCACCATTCCGCCGCCCGCGCCGAAAAATCCGTTGATGAACCCGGCTGCCGCGCCTGCAAGAAGACATGCGGACACGGCGGGGCGTTGATTGTGCATAGAAATCCCTCCGCTGCCTAGTTTGGCGGCGGCGGGATTTTTTATACCGGAATTGGCGCGAGACGCCGCAATAGAAAAGCAAGAGCTGCCGAACGGCAGCTCTTGCGGAGGGGTTCAAAGAGAATCACTTGGTAGTCAGGCGCATGCCAAAGGCAACGGTTTCGTAAGAAGCGTCGGCAGTGGCCGCTTCGTTCCACGCGCTATAGTCGGCCTCGCGCAGCGCGGCTTCCACCAAATAGTCACGGCAATTGTCGCCGCGGCCGCAGAAGTACATGACATGATAGCCATAATCGGTCTGGATGATATCGACGTCGCCGACCTGACGCGACGCGTCATAGCACCAGTCCTCAAACGCAGAGACCATCTGGCCCGGATAGATGTTCTCGTACAGGCCGCCGTCAGCGGCATTGCCGTCGTCGGAATACTCCTTCGCCAGCTCTGCGAACGCATCTTCGGTCTTTTCGCCGGACTCATACTGCGCCAGAATGTCTTCGGCCTCTGTCTTCGCCGCGGCCATGGCTTCTTCGTCGGACGTGTCGCTTACGAGCGAGAGAATGTGACGAACGTTCGGCATGCCGTAGTCATGGGCGTCACGGGAGATGAAGTAGAGCACATAGTAGCCGGAGGAGTATTCGATATAAGTGGTGTCGCCCTCCTGCCGTGCGGCGTCATACAGCCAGTCGGCCAGATCGGAAATGGCAGAGCTGTAGCTGTTTGCGGTGCGCAGCGTGTAGCTCTCATCCTCATAGGATTCTTTTGAAGCCTCGGGCGCGTTCTTGAGCGCCTGCGCGATGAAGGCGGCTTCGTTATTCTGCGCGGCCTCGGCAATTTCGCGGGCGAGCGCCTCTTCCTTCTGCTTCAGCGCCGCTTCGGCGTCTTCTGAATCTTCGCCTTCCGCGTCTTCGTCGGTCTCGTCGAACATGGAGGAAGTGACAGAGAACAGCCGGTAGTTGATGGTGTCATACTCGTTGGGGTTGGCGGCATACTCGGCCTTCAGCGTATCGTCAGAGTAGGTGAAGCTGTCGTTGACGTGCTGGGCGTAGTTGCCGACGAGCGTGTTCAGCTCGAGATAGTCGCGGTAGTTCTTGGTATTGCAGTACTTGCCGTACTGTGCAACCAAAAACGTATCGGCAGAGTCAAAGCCGTAGGCTGCGGCGTAGTAATCGAGCATCTGGATCGAGGCGTCGATCTCAGCCGCGTCGTCTTCCGTCAGGGCAAAGCCGTTGGCCACGGCCTCGTCATAGATGGCATAGGCGGCGGCCGCGCTCTGCAGCGCCTGCTCGGTCAAAACGTCGGCCCAGGTGGTGCCGGCCGCTTCGTCATAATACTGCTCGTCCAGCGGGGTGCTGCTGTCGATCATGTAGCTGAAGAAGTCGCCCATCTGGCTCGCCAGGTTCTGGTATGCGGTTTTGTAGTAGTAGTTCACGGTCACCGGCGAGATCTTATGCCCGCTGACAACGGCAGCGGTGGTATGCTCGGCAAGGAAGCCGGTGGTCAGCATGGTGAAAAACACGATAATGGCGATCACGAGAACCGCACACACGACGCCAAGCGTCCACTTGAGGCCCTTGCTCATACCTTTCTTCTGGGATGCGGGCGCGGGATTGGCCGCAGCCTCTTTGCGCTTGCTCTTTTCGCGGGATGCGCTCATTCAGGATCATTCCTCTCATAGTCCTTGTTTTCGCAAAAAGCGATACATAGCGTATTATAGCGAAAAACGGCCACGGTTGCAAGTATCATTTTCTGTTTCGGGAAAAAGTTCATAATTGCGCAGATTTGGCCGTTTCCGGCTTGATCCGGCAGAAAAAGCCGGTCAGCTACAGATAAATAGCGCAAGCCCAATGACAGGCTTGCGCTATAGACCCCGCGTGGGCCGTGCGGATCCAATTATAACCTGCACGCAAGGGCAGGTGGGTTGCCTCTCCGCAGCTTCACTGCTTCCAACGTCCACACCATGTCAAAGCATGGGCGGGAGGCCTGCAATCGACTGCAGAAGTACAGCATCCCTTTGTTATAATGTGGGTTTAAGTGGACCCGTCACGCACCCCGCAGGAAATGATTACGACTCGGTATCCTCATCCTCGTAGATCAGATCCATCAGCGCCTGATAGACGGCCTCAAGCTCGTCGTCATCGTCGATCGTGACCAGAAGCGGCTCGCCGTTTTCCTCGACCGACTTGAGAATGCTGACCTCAAGCTCCTGCTCGTCGTCCTCGCCGGCGTCGGCGGGGACCAGCGCCAAATAGCGGCTGCCCTCGTACTCCAGCTCGGCCAAAACCTCAAGCTCGTATTCTTTGCCGTCCTCGTCTGTGATGGAAATGAAGTCCGATCCATATTCCTCGCTCATGGAAAGCCTCCGTTCCGCGTTTGCTTGTCTTTATTGTAACCGCATGCGTCTGCAAAATCAAGAGGAAATTGCGTGCAGCGGCGTCAGGAACAGAAATCCTCCAGCGCGCGGGTGAGCTGCGCGCGGGTATCGAACGTCAGACCGCCGGATAACAGCGCGCGGTCGGCGCTGGACAGCGCGTCTGCGCAGACGGATGTTTCGAACCAACGCGCCTGCGCGCCGTCATACCAGCATACGCGTCCGTTCTGCAGCCGCAGCAGAAAGCCCGCGCAGATCAGCTGCAGGCCGCACAGCAAGGCGGCGCCATGGCGAAAAGCCAGCTTCATCATGCATCGCTCCTTTGCCGCTAGTTTGCCCGCTTTCTGCGTTCGCATGCGCCATGGCGAAAAGCGGAAAAAAGAAGAGGAATGATATTCACAAAAAATTATCAAAATAATTGACATTCATGTTATAATACGGTATTAGTAAAAAACTGTACTGACGCAGTACGCTGCGGCGCGCTGCGCATGGTTTGGCCGTCATACAGGGAGGAACGCTATGTCCGATCGAGAGAACAAGGCGCCGGAACGCGGCTCTGGCCGCGTGAAGCGGGTATTGAGTGTGATCGGGAAGGTATTCGGCACGATGCTGCTGGTATTTTTCCTGACGGCGCTGATATTTACATGCCTGTTTGCGCTGTACGTCAAAAATGATCTTTCGCAGCAGGTGGATTTTTCCATCGAGGGCTTTTCGCTCGACCAGACGTCGGTCATATACTACGAGGACCCGAAGACGGGAAACGATGTTGTGCTGCAGAAGCTCTACGGCGGCGCGAACCGCACGTGGGTAAAGTATGAGGATATGCCGAAGAACCTGATCCACGCGTGTATCGCCATCGAGGACAAGCGCTTTATGGACCATCAGGGCGTGGACTGGTTTACGACGATAAAGGCCTGCGTGGGCATGTTCTTTGGAAACGGCAGCGCGGGCGGGTCGACCATCACGCAGCAGCTCATCAAGAACATCACCGGCAACAAGGAGGTCACGGTGCGGCGTAAGCTGGTGGAGATCTTCAGCGCGCTGGAATTTGAAAAGGACCATACGAAGGAAGACATCCTGGAGCTGTATCTCAATATCATTGGCCTGGGACAAAATTGCTCGGGCGTAGAGTCGGCCTCGCAGGTGTACTTTGGCAAAAATGTCGAGGAGCTGGATCTGGCCGAATGCGCCTCGCTCATCGGCATTACCAACAACCCCTCCATCTATGACCCGTATATCAGCCCGGAAAAGAACAAGGAGCGCCAGGAAATCATTCTCTATGAGATGCTCGACCAGGGCTATATCAACCAGCAGCAGTACGACGCGGCCGTTGCAGAGGAGCTGGTTTTCCACAATACCAGCGGCGAGACGAACGGCGACGGCAGCGAGGAATACTACTCCTACTTTGAAGATCAGGTCATCCGCGACGTGGTCAGCGATCTGTGCCAGAAGACCGGCTATGAATACGATATCGTTTATAAGATGGTCATGACCGGCGGCTATTCGATCTACAGCACCTATAACCCCGACGTGCAGGCGGCGGTGGACGAGGTGTACCAGAACCTTGAAAATATACCCAATACGGCCAGCTCGCAGCAGCTGCAGTCGGCCATCGTCGTCTGCGACAACAAGACCGGCGATATCGTCGCCATGGCCGGCGGCGTGGGCGAAAAAGAGGGGAGCCTCACCTGGAACCGCGCTACGCAGAGCTATCTCTTGCCAGGCTCGACCATCAAGCCCATATCGGTCTATGCGCCGGCGCTGGAGCTGCGTGTGATCTCGCCTGCGAGCGTCTATGACGATACGCCGTATTCGTTTACCGACGATTCCTATTGGCCGAAGAATTCGGACGCGACCTACCGCGGCCTCGTCACCATCAACGAGGCGATGTGCCAGTCGCTCAATACCGTGGCGGTCAAGCTGGTCGATGAAATCACGCCGGAGTACTGCTATGCCTTTGCCAAGGATAAGATGGGGCTGAGTACGCTGGTTTCTGATTATGTAAACTCCAAGGGGGAGGTTCTGTCCGACGTCAACCTTGCGCCGATGGCGATGGGCGGACTGACGAACGGCGTGACGGTGCGCGCCATGGCCGCGGCCTACACGACCTTTGCCTACGAGGGCGTGTATCGTGAGGCGCGGACGTATACCAAGGTCGTCGACGCAGACGGCAATGTGATTTTGGACAATACGCAGTCGTCGCACGCGGCGATGAAGGACATGACCGCATGGTATATCAACGACATGCTGGAAAACACGGTGGCCTACGGCACAGGCGTGGAGGCGCAGCTCGATGGCATGACCGTAGCCGGCAAGACCGGTACGACCACCAGCGACTTTGACCGCTGGTTTGCCGGCTATACGCCATACTATACGGCGGTGGTCTGGTGCGGCTATGACGATCCCGAGGAGGTTGTTCTGACAGACTCGAGC
>CAZWKZ010000090.1:0-8418 GCA_964633935.1 uncultured Oscillospiraceae bacterium
GTCAATGCGTCTGACAATACCGGTAGCTTTCATATATCAGTCTCCTAACCTGCTTTTTGTTTGCGTGAGTATTGTCTGCTTTTTCAGGGGAATTATGCAAGCCGGCGCGGCGCTTATCCGCGTATGAACTGGGCAGATTTTGAAAAATGAATGAAATGCGCGCAGCAAAGCAGGCCGCGCCGCATCGGCCGAAAAAAGCAAACGCCAGCGGCCGGTTGTCCGGGCTGGCGTCTAGTATAGAACAAAACTATCTTTCAATCCACATGCGCATCTGCATGACAACATTACTATAGCAAAAAAATAGAAGAAAGCAAGAAAAAAATTCACGCCGCAGTCTTGACAAAATTTGGCGCTTTGTATAATATGAAAATATAACAATACTATGAAATAGAGATGAGCGAGATGAAGCTTCTTGCACATAGACGGCAATTGGAGGATGGCAGCATTTTAGAGCAGACGCTGCGGCAGCATACTGCGTCTGCGGCCGCGTATGCCGCGGCTGCGCTCGCGGGCGTCAAGCTGGAGCAGGCGGCGCGTCTGGCCACACTAGTACACGACAGCGGGAAGGCGACTGCCGGCTTTCAGCAGTATCTTTGCGGCGAGTCCGGCAAACGGCGCGGCAGCGTCATCCATACGTTTCAGGGGTGCCGGTACCTGCTGGAGCGGTATCATAACGGCGATGACGCGCGCCGCCGTTTGTGCGCAGAGCTGTTGGCGTATGCGGTCGGCGCGCACCATGGCCTTTTCGACTGCGTTGGCAGCGATCACAAGCTGGGGCTTCGGTACCGGATGGAAAAAGCGGATATTGCATACGAAGAGGCGATGGAAAATTTCCTTTCCGTGTGTGTGGCGCCTGAGACGCTGGATGAACTGTTCGCGCGCGCGCAGGAAGAGATCACGTCCATCGTGGCCAAGCTGGATTCGGCCTTCCCAGATGACGGCGAGTTTTCCTTTGAAGTGGGCATGCTGGCGCGGCTGCTGCTGTCTGCGGTGATCGAGGGCGACCGGCGCGATACGGCGGAATTTATGCGCGGCGCGCAGATTCCGCAACCGCCCGCGGATATGCGGCCGGTCTGGCAGGCGCGGCTGGCCTTTCTGGAGGAGAAGCTGCACGGCTTTTCCTCCGCTGCGCCCATTGCACGCGCGCGGCAGGAGATATCAAGACAATGCCGCGCCGCCGGGGAAAAACCGCGGGGCATCTACCACCTGAACGTACCGACCGGCGGCGGCAAGACGCTCGCGTCCTTGCGTTTTGCGCTGGCGCACGCACAGAGGAATAACATGCGCCGGATCATCTTCACCTCGCCGCTGTTATCCATCCTAGAACAAAATGCAGATGTGATTCGTGAATTTGTGGGCGACGACAGCCTGATTTTTGAGCATCACTCCAACGTGGTGCATACAGAGCAGACGGACGAGGCGTTGGATGTACGCGAGCTTCTGACGGAAAGCTGGGACGCGCCGATCATCATCACGACGCTCGTACAGCTGCTCGATACGTTTTTCAGCGGGAAGACGACAGCGATCCGGCGCTTTCACGCCCTGTGCGGCTGCGTGCTTGTGATCGACGAAGTACAGACGGTCCCGACAAAGCTGCTGACGCTGTTTAACCTGGCGATCCGGTTTTTGACGGAGGTATGCGGCGCGACGGTGGTGCTCTGCTCCGCCACGCAGCCGTGTCTGGAGCAGGCGGCTCACCCGCTGGAAAGTGAGCCGAAAGCGCTTGTTCCCTATGACGAGGCGCTGTGGGCGGTCTTCCGGCGGACCAAGATCGAGCCGGTTGGAAGCTTCCGTCAGACCGAACTGCCCGGGCTGGTCCGCCGGCTGATGGAGCAGGCGGCAAGCTTGCTTGTGGTCTGCAATAAGAAAGACGAGGCGGCCGATCTGTTTCAGCAGCTTTGTACAGCGCCGTGGCGCTGCTTTCATCTGTCGGCGGGCATGTGCGTGCAGCACCGGCGCGATACGCTCAAAGCGCTGCGTTTGGCGCTCGAGCGAGGAGAGAAGACCCTCTGCATTTCCACACAGGTGATCGAAGCCGGCGTGGATATTTCGTTTCAGCAGGTGCTGCGGCTGCTTGCCGGCTTGGACAGCGTAGTGCAGTCGGCCGGACGGTGTAACCGAAATGGCGAAGCAGCGCAGCTTCAGCCGGTGTATCTGGCGGACTGCTGCGATGAAACGCTTGCAAAGCTACTGGACATTCAGCGCGCGAAGACGGCCGCGTCCGCGCTTCTGGATGCGTATGAAAAGGACCCGGCCCGCTTTGGCGGCGATCTGGCTTCTGACACGGCCGTCACGTATTACTATCGCCAGCTGTACCTGCAGATGGGGCCGACGACAGGCGCGCAGGATTATCCGCTCGAGAACCACAAAAGGCTGTATGACCTGTTGTCCATGAATGAGAAATACGCCGATGAGAAGTGCGCCGGCACGGAGGAATTCTGCCTTTGGCAGGCGTTCAAGGAGGCCGGAGAGGCCTTTGCGGTCTTCGATTCGGACACAACCGAGGCGATTGCGCCGTACAAAGGCGGAAAGGAGCTGATCAAGGCGCTCTGCTCACAAAAGGCGGAATATGACATGGGGTATCGCGCGGCGCTGCTGCAGGAGGCGAAGGGCTATACGGTCTCGCTGTATGCCTGGCAGCGGGAAGCGCTGGAGCGCTGCGGCGGCCTGCAGCTGATCTGCGGCGGCAGCGTCTGGGCGCTGTGCGACGGGTTTTATAACGAGCAGACCGGGCTGGTCAAGCAAGCCGGACAATTTGAATTTTTGGGGGTGTGAGGATGAAAAATACAAAATTTCCCAACATTGTGGAATTTCAGGTATCGGGGGATTACGGCCTGTTTTCCGACCCGATCATGCGTGTCGGCGGAGAAAAATGCACGTATCAGATCCCTACGTACGAGGCGCTGAAGGGCATTCTGCATTCTGTCTATTGGAAGCCGACGATCGTCTGGTTCATAGACGACGTGCGCATCCTGCGGCCCATTCAGACGGAGGTGAAGGGCATCCGGACGATCAAATACGGCGGCAGAAACGACCTGAGCTATTATACGTATCTGAAAGACTGCCGCTATCAGGTGCGGGCGCATTTTGAATGGAACGAGAACCGCCCGGAGCTGGCCTGTGACCGCAATGAGAACAAGCACCACGAGATTGCGAGGAAAATGATCCGAAAGGGCGGCCGGCGCGACGTCTTCTTGGGCGCGCGCGAGTGCCAGGGATATGTGGAGCCCTGCGTGTTCGGAGACGGCGCCGGCGCGTACGACGATACGCCGGAGCTGGCCTTTGGCCTGATGTACCATGGCATCACATATGCCGACGAGGCCTGGTCAGAGCAGACGAAGGGCCAGATGACGGCGAATTTCTGGTACCCCGTCATGCGGCAGGGGACGATCCACTTTCTGCGACCGGAGGAATGCCCGCTGCATAAACCGCTCGGCGAAATGAAAATGAAGATCTTTGGCAAGGAGCAGGGGAATTTTATGGGCCTTCGTGAGTTCGGGGAGGTGACGTGATGGGTCTTCTGCAAAGAGCGGTCGAGACGTATAACGCCGGGCAGCCGCTTGTGGGCGTCTACCGGGAAAATCATGAGCCGCTGCCGCCGATCGGACACACGCTGACCAACGCAAATGTGGAGATTACGTTGGACTGCGGCGGGAATTTCCGGCGGGCGCGGAAGGTCGAAAAAACAGAGCCTAAGATCCTGATCCCTGTCACAGAGGATTCCGGCGGCCGCACCAACGCGCTTGCCCCGCATCCGCTGTGCGAGCAGCTGAAATATCTGACAGGGGACAATCAACAGGCATACGCGCTGTATCTGACGCAGCTGCGCAATTGGGCGAGTTCCGAGTATACGCACCCGATGCTTCTGCCGATCCTGCGGTATGTGGAGGGCGGAACGCTCATCTCAGATTTGATGCGCAGCGGCGTCCTTTCGGCCCAGGCAAAGGGCGGATATGATGAAAAGTGGCTGGTCCGCTGGCGCGTGAACGGCCTTGATGAGACGCAAGCTTCCGCCTGCTGGATGAATCAGACGCTGTTTCAGGCGTTCATAGACTACTATTGCCATAAGCTTGCAGAACGCGCGCCGTCACTGTGTATGATCGAGGGAGTCCCTGCGCCGGCGGCCAGCCAGCACCCGAAGGGGATTATTCCCATCAACGGCAATGCCAAGCTGATCTCCGCCAACGATTCCAGCGGCTTTACCTACCGCGGCCGCTTTACCAGCGATTGGCAGGCGGCGAGCGTCAGCTACGTCGCTTCGCAGAAGGCGCATAGCGCGCTGCGCTATCTGGCGGCCGAGCAGGGCGTCAATATCGGCGGACGGGTCTTTCTGTGCTGGAATCCGCAGGGCAAAACGCTTCCGCAGCCCATGAACGGCCTGCGGCGCGCGGGCACACAGCCCCGCTGGGCGCCGTCTGACTACCGGCAGGAGCTGCAAAATACGATCTTCAGCATCAAGCGCAGCGCGCAGCTGACGGGCGATGAAGCGGCGGTGATCGCCGCATTTGACGCCGCGACCACGGGCCGCCTGGCGCTTACGTATTATAGTGAGCTTTCCGTTGGGCAGTTTTTGCAGCGGATGCATGACTGGGACGCGCGCTGCTGCTGGTATATGGCCGGCGGGATCCAGGCGCCGGCGCTGTGGCAGATCGTCGACTGCGCCTTTGGGACCCAGCGCAATACGCCGGGCGGCGTGCGTCTGGAAACAGACGAGAAAATCAGGCGGCAGCATGTCCAGCAGCTGCTCAACTGCAAGCTGAACGGCGGCAATTTCCCGCTTGATATGGTAAGGGCGCTGACGCGCCGTGCCGCCGCGCCGCTATCATACGAGCTGGGCGTGTGGAGACGGATTACCCACACGGCCTGCGCCGCGCTGCAGAAATATCGCTATGACACAAAACGAGGAGGAGACGAAATGAGTTGGGAACTGGATAAAAAAGACCGCAGCTTCCAATACGGCAGGCTGCTGGCCGCGATGGAGCGCGCGGAGGAACTGTACTATCAAAAGCTGGATAGGACAGGCGCCTGGCGTGGACGGCAGGCGGTGGAGCACGCGGAGGAATCGCACGATCAAAGTGCAAAGCAGCGGCAGACGAATGCGATCAAGTCCCTGTCAGAGTTCCGGCGGCGCCCGTGGCACGTCTTTGAGCGTGTCAACCGCCAGCTGCAGCTGGCGTATCTGCCGCGCATAGAGCGGGAGGCGGCGGACCGCTATCGGCGTCTGGTCGACGAGATCGTTTCTGTGTTAAGGAGCTGTCCGGACGCCGGGACGCAAAAAGAGCTGGACCGGCCGCTGGACGATATCTACCTCATGGGCTATGAGCTGCAGAGAAACGCATATTTTACCAAAAAAGACAATACAGAAACGGAGGAAAACGAACATGGCAATTCTGAGCAATAAGATCGATTTTGTGGCGCTGGTTTCCGTCACCAAGGCAAACGGCAACGGCGACCCGCTCGATGGCAACCGCCCGCGCACGAACTACGACGGCTTTGGCGAGATCTCCGATGTGTGCATCAAGCGGAAGATCCGCAACCGGATGCAGGATCTGGGCAACGCGATTTTTGTGCAGTCGGACGACCGCTGCACCGACGGCTTAGGCAGCTTGAGCGAGCGCGCTGCGGTCGTGACCAAGGGCGTCAAGAATAAGAATGAATATGCGGCGCTCGCCTGCAAAACATGGCTGGACGTCAGAAGCTTCGGACAGGTGTTTGCGTTCAAGTCGACCGATAAAAGCGGCGTGTCCGTCGGCGTTCGCGGTCCGGTTTCCATACATCAGGCGTGCAGCGTTTCCCCGGTGGAGATCGAGTCCCTTCAGATCACCAAAAGCGTCAATGGCGAGCCAGGGGAGAAGAAGACGTCCGATACCATGGGGATGAAGCACTTCGTCCGCTTCGGCTTGTATCAGATCAAGGGCGCGATCAACGTGCAGCTAGCCGAGAAGACCGGCTTTACAGAAGAAGACGCCGAAACGGTCAAGGAATGTCTGCGCACGCTGTTTGTCAATGACGCCTCAGCGGCCCGCCCGGACGGTTCGATGGAGGTCGTTAAGCTCTTCTGGTGGCGGCATAACTGTAAGGACGGCCAGTATTCCTCCGCCAAGGTGCACCGCTCGGTCCATGTCGTGCTGAATAACAAGCAGAGCCTGCCGGAATCGGTAGAGGATTACACCATTACGCTGGACGAGCTTCCCGGACTTGCGGTGGAGCAGATCGATGGCGTTTGAAGAGGAGGATTACCTTCAGCTCTCCGGGCTGCAGCATTTTAGGTTCTGCCGGCGGCAATGGGCGCTGATCCACATCGAGCGGCAGTGGGCTGAAAACGGACGCACCGTGGACGGAACGATTTTTCATGCGCGGGCGCATGACGCCAGCGTTCGGGAGCGGCGCGGCGAGCTGCTCATCGTCCGGGATATGCGGGTGTTCTCCCCGACGCTGGGCGTGACGGGCGCGTGTGACGTGGTGGAGTTTCATCGCGCTGCCGCCGGCGTTGCGCTGTACGGCGAAGAGGGACTGTATCAGCCGTTCCCCATAGAATATAAGCGGGGCACGCCGCGCCCCGATGCCGCCAATGCGCTGCAGCTGTGCGCGCAGGCCATGTGCCTGGAAGAAATGCTGTGTTGCGAGATCCCCTCCGGCGCGCTGTATTTTGGGCAGACGCGGCGCAGACTGCCTGTGGAGTTTACAGCGCAGCTGCGGCAGCAGGTGCGCACGTGTCTACAGGAAATGCATGAACTTTACCAAAGAGGACATACGCCGAAGGGAAAGCTGACAAAGTCCTGCAATGCCTGTTCTTTAAAGGAGCTTTGCCTGCCAAAGCTGATGCGAAAACGGTCTGTGCAGTCGTATCTGCAGAAACAGATGGAGGATGCGCCATGAGACGTCTTCTGAATACGCTGTTCGTGACGTCCGAGGATGCATATTTGTCTCTGGACGGAGAAAATGTCGTTGTCAACCGAGAAAAGCAGGAGATCGGTCGCTTTCCTCTGCACAATCTTTGTGGAATACTCTGTTTTTCCTATGCCGGCGCGTCGCCTGCTCTGATGGGCGCGTGCGCCCAGCGGGATATCGATCTGGTATTCTGTTCTGCGCACGGACGCTTTCTTGCCAGAACAGCCGGGATCACAGGAGGCAATGTGCAGCTGCGGCGAGAACAGTATCGTGCGGCGGACGATGCGGCCCGAAGCTGTCAGATCGCAAAATATATGATCTACGGCAAGCTGTTTAACGCCCGGTGGAATATAGAGCGCACACGGCGCGACCATAAACTGCGGATCGATGAGGCAAAGTTCCTGGAGGCAGCCTCTGCGCTAAAAGCGCTTTTGCCGCAGATAGAGGCGGAAATTTCGCTGGATTCGCTTCGCGGGCTGGAGGGCGTCGGCGCGTGCACATATTTTGGTGTGTTTGACGATATGATTCTGCGAAGCAAGGAGCATTTCTTCTTCCAAAGCCGGAACCGCCGGCCGCCCATGGATAACGTCAATGCCATGCTATCTTTTGCATATAGTCTGCTTGCCCATGATTGCGCTTCAGCGGCGGAGAGTGCCGGACTGGACGCATATGTCGGCTTTTTGCACCGCGACAGGCCGGGGAGGACGTCGCTGGCGCTGGACCTTATGGAGGAACTGCGCCCCTGTTTGGCAGACCGGTTCGTTTTGACGCTCATCAACAACAAGATCCTGCAAGCTGGCGATTTTGAGACGGCAGAAAACGGCGCTGTGCGTATGACAGACGACGGCAGAAAGAAATTTCTGAAAAGCTATCAGCAACGTAAGCAGGAGACGATCACCCATCCGTATTTGGAAGAAAAATTGCCTTGGGGTCTCGTGCCATATGTGCAGGCGCTGCTTCTGGCGCGGTATCTTCGCGGCGATTTGGACGCATATCCGCCATTTTTGTGGAAATGAGGCATCGCCATGCTGGTGTTGATTACATATGATGTCTGTACAGAAAATGCTGCCGGCCGAAAACGGCTGCGGCAGCTCGCAAAGCAATGCGTAAACTATGGCCAACGTGTACAAAACTCCGTATTTGAATGCCTGCTTGACGCCGCACAGTGCAAGCAGCTGCAGTACAAGCTGCTGCAGATCGTGGACGAGAGCCAGGACAGTCTGCGTTTTTATTATCTTGGAAACCGCTATCAGACCAAAATAGAGCATTTTGGCGTCAAGCAGGGCTACGCGCCAGAGGGTGTATGGATGGTCTGAGCGCTGTGCGAAGTGGAAGCAAACAAAGATTTCCCGTGCAGTTCGCACCAGATTTTTTCGGGCTGTCTGGCAAAAATCACCCCTGATGCGTGCGCTTTTGAACGGCGCTTTGTTGTTTTACGGTTAATATTTATTACTTATGCATAAGTTCCGTTCTATGATCTTGTGAACTTTTGCTGTCCCGCCCCGCACGGGGCGGGTGGATTGAAAT
>CAZWKZ010000091.1:0-8286 GCA_964633935.1 uncultured Oscillospiraceae bacterium
GTCGGCGATGATGACGCTGGGATTGTTGACAAGCGCGCGCGCGATGGCCACACGCTGCTGCTCGCCGCCGGACAGCTCGTGCGGCAGGCGGCGGCCCTTGTTTTCAAGCCCCACCAGTTCGAGGACATACGGCACGCGTTTTTTGATCTCCTTCTCCGCCGCGCCGATCACGCGCATGGCAAACGCCACGTTGTCATAGACCGACTTGTTGTCGATCAGGCGGAAATCCTGAAAGATGACGCCAAGCGTGCGGCGCAGATACGGGATCGCGCGCGTGCGGATCTTTTCGACCTCAAAGCCGTTGACGTGGACGCTGCCGGACGTCGGCGCAAGCTCGGCGGTGAGGATCTTGATGATCGTGGATTTGCCTGAGCCGGACGGACCGACCAAAAACACGAACTCGCCGTCCTCGATTTTCATCGACACGCCGTTCAGCGCCTTGGTGCCGGTGTCATAGGTTTTTACAACATTTGTTAATTCGATCATGTGTTACTCCGATACGAATGTCTTGTCCAGCGGATCAGATGATCCGGTTCTCTCTGGACACCAGATATTTTTTGACCATGAGCGCGACCTTGAAGATGATAGCGTCGTCAAACTCACGCAGGTCCAGCCCCGTGAGCTTTTTGATTTTCTCCAGCCGGTAGACCAGCGTGTTTCTGTGCACAAACAGCTTTCTGGATGTTTCAGAAACGTTGAGGTTATTTTCAAAGAACTTGTTGATGGTGAACAGCGTCTCCTGATCGAGCGTGTCGATGGAGTTCTTCTTGAACACCTCGGACAGGAAGATCTCGCACAGCGTGGTCGGCAGCTGATAGATCAGTCGGCCGATCCCGAGATTTTCATAGTTGATGATGCTCTTTTCCGTGTCGAACACCTTGCCGACCTCGATGGCGACCTGCGCCTCTTTATACGAGTCGGCCAGTTCGCGCAGATGCCCCGCGACCGTACCGATGCCGATGACCGTCTTCACGAACAGCTCTGAACGCAGCGTGTCTTCGATGTGCTGCGCCAGCTTGACCAGATCCGACTTCTCGGTATTGGGCGCGATCTGCTTGACAAGCGCGATATCCGTCTCGTTGATGCTGAGCACGAAATCCTGCTGCTTGTCCGTGAACATGCCCGCCAGCACGTCGACCGCCGCCACGTCGGCACGGCCGACCTGACGCACAAGGAAGACGGCGCGCGGCACGTCGGTGACAAAATGCAGCTCTTTTGCGCGGATGTACACGTCGCCCGGCAGGATATTGTCGGTAATGATGTTCTTGACGAACGTCCCCTTGTCGTGCTTCTCCTCATAATAGGTCTTCGCGCCATTGAGCGCGACGTACGCCATGACGCACAGACTGCGCGCCGTCTCGTCGTCGCCCTCGGCAAAGACCGCATAGTCGAAATACGCGCTCCAGCTGATCAGCGGCTTGAACGTCTTCTTATCCACCACGACGATAGAGTCGGGCGCGCTGTTGAGCTTGATGACAGCCTCGGGCCATTTTTCACCGATCATGGAGGTATCGCTGCACGAAATCACATTGCTGTCGGCGTCGATCACGCCGATCACGCGATCGGTAGCCTCCTTCATCTGTACGATAACGCTTTGAAACACACGGCTGGACATGATATGCCCTCCCTATCATAATGCTTTTTACACAAACAACCATTGACATAATACTACGTTTTCAGCATTATTGCAAGAGGCATTTGACATTTCTTTTCAAAAATCGTCTTACTTTTTGTGCCATTTTCATAGTTTTTCGTCATTTGCCCCAAAATTGGCGCGTTTTTTTCAAAAAAATGTCGGCTGATCCGGTCCAAAAAATTCCGGCATTTTGTCCAGTTCCCGCTCTGCCGCGGCGATATCCAGCTCGCGGAATTCGCCCTTTTTCAGCCCGTCCAGGCCAAGTCCGCCTTCGGCCAGGCGCTTGAGATACGTCACCGGCATGCCCCTGGCCGCCATCATGCGCCGCACCTGGTGGTACTTGCCCTCCTGCACGAAAACAAGGCTTCTGCCCGCGCCCTGCGGGCTTAGCCTTGCCGGCAGGCACTTCGTGCCGTCTGCCAGCGTAAGCCCGGCGGAAAAGGCCGCGGCGTCAGCCGGCGCCGCAGCGCCTTCGTGCTCGCAATAGTATGTCTTCCATACGCCGCGGCGGGGACTGATGATGCGGTGGGCCAGCGCGCCGTCGTTTGTCAAAAGCAGCAGTCCCTCCGTCTGCTTGTCGAGCCGCCCCGCCGGCGCGACGCCGAAGGCGCGGTAACGCGCCGGCAGCAGCTCCATCACCGTAGGCGCAGCCGGATCGTCCGTGGAGGTAACGTAGCCCGCGGGCTTGTGAAGCATCACGAGCACGCTTCTTCTCAGCTCCACGCACGCGCCGTCGAGCGTGATCTGGACCGTTTTTTCATCGAACTTCTGCGCCTCGTCGCGCACGCACGCGCCGTCAACCGTCACGCGGCCGGCGCGGATGGCTGCGCGCAGCGCTTTTCTCGAGCCGCAGCCGGACTCAGAGAGAATTTTATCCAGTCGCTGCATAAGCGCCTCCTGTGTCATATTTTTCATTCGGCGGCAATAGGTTGTACTACCAAGTCCAGATTGGAGGAATCAACATGGTGATCATGACCGCCAAACTCTCCAAAAGCAAGCTGATCGCAATCGCGCTGCTGCTCGTGATGCTGATCGTCATTGTGAGCATCTGCCTGAGCCGCGCGGGCAAATCCGACGCGCCGCAGGCCGAAACGCAGTCGCAGACAAGCGCTGCGGACGAGAGCGTCAAAACAAACGACGATCGCGTCGCATTTTTGACCGCGTTCGGCTGGGAGGTATCCAGCGAGCCTGTGCAGACGCAGCAGGTGCGTGTGCCCACGGACCCGTCCGAGGTCTTCCTGCGCTACAACGAGCTGCAGCGCTCGCAGGGCTACGATCTGTCCACGCTGGCCGGCAAAACGCTCAACCGCTATGTCTACGAGGTGCTCAACTATCCGGACGCAGACGGCAAATACTACGCCACGCTGCTCGTCTATAAGGACGCGGTCGTCGGCGGCGACGTCTGTTCGAACGCAAAAAACGGCGTGATGCACGGCTTTGCCATGCCCGACTAGACCCACACAGGCCAAACTGCAACGCCCCTGCGCGCAGCGTAGCGCACCGTTGCGCCCGTGCCGCCGCCGGAGCCGTCGTAGACGGTAATGAGGATTTGCGCCGCGTCGACCATCGCGCGGTTGCGGCGCAGCATACAGCCTTCTGAATAGACGCGTTCAAGCACGCGCACCTCGTCGCACGCGGCTAAAAGCGTTTGATACCGCGCCCGCTCCGTCTCGCGCCACATGTCCGGCTGGCTCGGGCACGGGATCATCGCCACCAGACGGATCTGCGGCAGCGTTACCCGGGCGTACAGCACCGCCTCGGCAAAATACGTATCGCTGCCGCGCGCCATGCCGCACAAGAAGGTGCGGCAGCCCGCGTCATATGCCTTGCGGACCAGCCGCCCGAGCTGCAGCTTCAGCGCGCGGCAGCGCGCGTCGTCCTCATTTTCGCCCCAGCTCAAATGCTCCGGCCGGTGGCCGGTAAACGCACAGACCATCGCCGCGCCCCCTTCGATGGGCACAGTATAGCAGAAAAAATCACACTTTACAAGCGCGCCGGAACGCAGTATAATACGTCCGTTACAAGTCAAGAATATCTTCAGGGCAGGGTGAGATTCCCGACCGGCGGTAAAGTCCGCGAGCGCAAGCTGAACCGGTGTGATTCCGGTACCGACAGTATAGTCTGGATGGAAGAAGATGCATCGTGCGCGGTTCGTGGCGTCTGCGGGCCGGCGTGCGCCGCTGCCTTTGCTGCAGCGCCTGAAGGAGCATTCTTTCAGGCGTTCATTTTTACGCAGAGGTGATTTGTATGTCCGAATTATTCACATCCATCCAAGAAAATCTGTCCTTTCTCGGCGTGTGCCTGCTCGTATTTGCGGCGCTTCTGGCCGTGGCGGCTTTGTTTGAGCGCTTCGCCATGCATGAGCGCCGGCGGCTCAGCGCGGCCAAGCGCGTCAGCTTTGTGGCGATCTTTTCCGCGCTGGCGGCCGTGCTGATGCTCTTTGAATTTCCGCTGTTCTTCGCGCCTTCGTTTTATGAGCTTGATCTGAGCGAGCTGCCGGTGCTCATCTGCACGTTCTATCTCGGCCCCGTCTCCGGCGTGGTGTGCGAGCTGCTCAAGGTACTGCTCAAGCTGCTGCTCAAGGGTACGAGCACCGCCTTCGTCGGCGATTTTGCAAATTTTGTCGTAGGCTGCTCGTTCGTGCTGCCGGCGTCGATGCTCTACCACCGCGTCAAAACCAAAAAGGGCGCGATCCTCGCCCTTGTCTTGGGCACGATCACCTTGAGCATCTTCGGCAGTCTGTTCAACGCCTACTACCTCATCCCCAAATTTTCCGAGCTGTTCGGCCTGCCGCTCGACGCGATCGTCGCCATGGGCACGGAAACCAACAGCGCGATCACAAGCGTCTGGACGCTTGTCCTGTTTGCGGTGGTGCCGTTCAACCTGGTCAAGGGCGCGGTGGTATCGCTGCTCACATTCCTACTGTATAAGCGCATCGAGCGGCTGATGCTGTCAAAAGCTGTATAATCCAGCCATCATTTAACAATTTGTTCATCGTTTTACCGGCGAAATGCAGTAGTATACGTTATATGCTTTAGCAGCGGCTGCGCTTTGTGTGCGTGAAAGGAACAATGCGATGAAAAAAGAGCGTCAAAAAAAGCGGTTATTTGACACGGCCAAGGAACGGCCTGCAGTATTTATCGTCTACTGCATCGTGCGTCTGATCGTCTTTGTTTCGCTCGCCGCCGCCATCTTGCGCAAAGACTTTGAGAGCGCGTTTACCTGCGTGCTGGTGCTGGTGCTTTTTATGGTCCCGCTGTTTCTCGAGCGCAGCCTGGCCATCGAGCTGCCGAACACGCTGGAGATCATCATTTTGCTGTTCATTTTCGCCGCTGAGATCCTGGGCGAGCTGCAGTGCTATTTCATCCAGTACCCCTACTGGGATACCATTTTGCACACCACGAGCGGCTTTCTCTGCGCGGCGGTCGGGTTTTCGCTGATCGACATCCTCAACCGCGACAGCAGGATCAAGTTCAATCTTTCGCCGGTGTATGTCGCCATTGTGGCGTTCTGCTTTTCCATGACCATCGGTGTTTTGTGGGAATTTTTTGAGTTCGGCGCAGACCGTGCGCTGGGGCTTGATATGCAAAAGGACACCGTCGTACACACCATCACAAGCGTCTCGCTTGATGAGACCAACCAGAATAAGCCCGTCACCATCACGGACATTCATTCCGTGCAGGTCGACGGGCAGGATCTCGGCTTTGACGGCTACCTGGATATCGGGCTGTACGACACGATGGAGGATCTGTTCGTCAATTTTATCGGCGCTTTGACCTTCAGCGTGATCGGCTATTTCTATCTCAAAAAACGCGGCAAAGGACGCTTTGCCCGTCAATTTATCCCCATCATCAAGGAGGATGTAGACGCAGCTTATGGCCAACAAGAATCCAAACCGTCTGAAGATCGGAACGGTTGAGAACTACCGCCATTTCTGGATGCTCAGTATCTGGATCGTCTATCTGATCTTGTATTTTGTTATGGAGCGCGTCGTGACCGACGATTACTGGGTCTCGTACCTGCCGCTCGACGACAAGATCCCGTTTTGTGAGTATTTTATTATCCCCTACTGCATCTGGCATCCGCTGCTGGCGCTGATGACGGCGTATCTGGCGTTTTATGACGCGGACAATTTCAAGGCGTTCATGGCCTTTATCGGCATCGGCTTTATTACCACCAGTATTTTCTGTCTGCTGTTTCCCAACGGGCAGGATCTGCGCCCGGCCGTCTTCGCGCGCGAGAACCCCTTTACCCGACTTGTGCGCCTCATCTATGCCGCCGACACCAACACCAACGTCCTGCCCAGCATGCACGTCATTGGCTGCGGCGCGCTGATCGCCGCGTGCTTCCATACGCCGAGCCTGAAAAAGCGCCGCCTGCAGTGGGTCATGCTGCCGCTGGGTCTGCTGATCAGCCTTTCCACGGTCTTCGTCAAACAGCACTCGATCCTTGATTTCTTCGTGGCCATACCGTTCACGCTGCTGGTGCACCTGCTGGTGTACGGGGTGATCTTCCGGCCGAAAAAGGCCGCGCCTGCAAACCCGAATTGAATAGGCTCAGCGCCCTGCCACTCAGGCAGGGCGCTTTGTTTTCCAAAGATGCGCGCAGCGCTTTGCGCCCGTCGGCCGCTATGACACCTTTTATAACGGCAGCGCAACCAACGCGCCGCTTTTCTCGTCTGGATAGGCGAGGAAACAAAAGGAGGAATTCCCATGCCGCACACAAAAAAGCCGCGTATTCTCGCCGCATGCCTGTGCCTGGCGCTGCTGCTCATGCTCTGCGCGTGCGCGATCGTACAATCGCCGCAAATCATCTCCTGCTACGCGGCCGAGCCGCAGCTAGAAGAAACGCAACCGGAAATCGCGCCGGCTGCAGACGCGTCAGATAAAGCGCCGGAAAAAGCCCCAACCGCATCGCCCGCCGGGCAGCTGCGGCCCGACACGCAATCGGCCGGACAAGCGCTGCCTGAAAGCGAGGCCATCTACCACGGCCCAGAACGCGGTGAAACCGCCTTGGCCGGCGACACGGCGCTGGCTGAGGTCTGCTTGCTGCCCGCCGCTTGCAGCACAGCGCTGAGCCTGGAAGCGGCGCAGGCCGACCCGCAATTTGGCGCCTGCTTCCCCTCCGCCGCCCCCGAGGGCTTCCATGAGGAGGAAATCTGCCGCAGCGACGACTCGCTCAGCGGCCTATGGACCAGCGGCTATTGCGAGCTGCGCTGGATGGTACGCGCGTTTGAAGATGCCGACACGCCGCGCGTGACGGCCATGTCGGAGACGGAAAATTATGATCTGTCCCTCTACCCCATCCCGCGCGCCGATTCGGTGCCGGAGGCGCTGCGTGAGATCGTCGACGATCCCATCTTTGAAGCGGCGGATCTAACGCAGAGCGTGGTGGACGCGCGCACCGATACGGGCGACGAGGGCTACGACTGCCTGAACTTCAGCGTGAAATACGGCGAGCTTCTCGTCACTGTGCGTGCAAAGGGCGTAGCGCCGGCATGGGTGTACGCGCAGCTCTGCGCGCTGGCTCAGCCCTGATTTTTTGCCTGCACGTTGCGGCCGGGCGTCAAAAGCGCTCCATGAGTCTCTTGACCCCGCGCGCAAGGATCTGCGCCGCATCCGCGCCGAAGATCTTCTCAAACAGCGCATACTCGTCCAGCATGCCCTGTCCGTGCAGTACGCGGTATGCGCCCGCATCGCTGCCCGGGGCCAGATATGCGCCCTTCCCGGCGGCCAGCTTCACAGCCTCGCACTGGTATTCCAACAGCAGCCGCAGCACATCGTCCCGGTAGCGTCCGCAGCCGATCAGATTTGCGATCGTGACCAGCGTCGGCGTCCAGACCGCGCCGCTCTCGGCCAGCTGGCAGATGGTCTCGTCGGACAAATACGCCCCATGCTCGATCGAATCCACGCCCGCGCGCAGCGCCGCCGAGACGGCCGCATCTGCGTTGGCGTGCGCCATAACGGCAAAGCCCGCATCATGCGCCAGTGCGATGCAGTCTTTTAAAAGCGCAAACGGCATCGGCTCGTCCGTGACTACGCCGTAGCGGTCAAAATCCATAATACCAGAGATCATGAGCTTGATGAAGCTTCCGCCGCGCGCTCTGACTTCGCCGATCAGCGCGCGATAGTCCGCCAGCGTTTCAAACGTCCGGCCGATAAAGCCGCCGTAATGCCCGGCGCGGCAGATGGGAAACGCCGGCGAGGCATAGCGCACGCCGTATTCCGGGGCAAGCCTTGCCGCCGCTTCACACACGCCCCAGCGGTCGCCGCCGTCGCGCAGATAACCCGTCCCCAGCGACTGGTAGCGCGCCAGCGTCTGGCGCACGAGCGCCTGCTGCACGCCGCCCGCGTGACGTGCAATGGCGCTTTTCCAGTACACGCCGTCCAGCACCATATGGATATGGCAATCAGCCAGCATTTGCATCATCTCCTGCCAGAAGTATACCACACCGCCTGGAAAATGGAAATAGCCTGACCTGTAGAGAAACAGGCCTGCAAAAAACAGAGCGCCAGGGCCTGCCGTATGGCAGGCCCTGGCTGAGACTGTCGAAAAAGGCCATGCGCCTTTTCCGACAAAAGGATCACGGCCCGCTGCAGCGCACTCGTTTTCCGCCTGCGGCGAACAACTCGCACGTTTGCGGGCCGAGA
>CAZWKZ010000092.1:0-8121 GCA_964633935.1 uncultured Oscillospiraceae bacterium
ATCCGCTTCTTCGCCACCGGCGGCATCGGCGGCGTGCATCGCGGCGCTGAAAAGACGATGGATATCTCCGCCGACCTGCAGGAGCTGTCCAACACGCCGGTCTGCGTCATCTGCGCGGGCGCCAAGAGCATTCTGGACCTCGGCCTGACGCTTGAGTATCTCGAGACGCAGGGCGTGCCCGTCCTCGGCCTGCGCACCGACGAGCTGCCCGCGTTCTACTGCCGTACCTCCGGCTACAAGCTCGACTACAACTGCCCCGATGAAGAAACTGTAGCCAAGATCATGAAGACCAAGTGGGATCTGGGCCTCAAGGGCGGCGCGGTCGTCGGCAACCCGATCCCCGAGCAGTATGCCATGGACCCGGTCGAGATGAACGCGGTGATCGACAAGGCCGTCGCAATGGCGAACGAACAGGGCATCCACGGCAAGGCCACCACGCCGTTCCTGCTGGCGCACATCGTCGAAATGACCGGCGGTCACTCCCTCGAATCCAACATCGAGCTGGCCTACAACAACGCGCACGCTGCGGCGAAAATCGCCGTCGCATATTCCAAGCTCGCCTGATCTGTATCTCAAAAACGGCCGGTATCCGCATGGATACCGGCCGTTTGTGACTGTTGAAAAAGACAATGCGCCTTTTCTGACAAGAGGATCACGGCCCGCAGCGGCGTGCGCGCCGCGAACGCTACGAGGTTTTTTGACTCGCTGAAACGGCTGCGTGCTCTTTTCTGCCAATGCTTCTCCCACGCTTTCTGTCCCCGCCGGCACAAGCGCCAATCGCCGCAGCCTATGCCGCCATGTAGCCGAACCAGCCCCAGGCGTGCCAGAATTCCAGCGCCCCGGCTGCGAGCATGGACGCCAGCATCCCCAACATAAAGCAGGCGGCAAATATCGCCAGGCTGATCAGCGCCACAGTCCGGATACGGCGCTTGCGCTTTGCCTCCAGCTGCGGATGCACGGCCAGCGGCGGCAGCGCCGCGCCGCCCGCTGCCCCGGCCATTGCGTTGTGATGAAAGCGCCCATACGCGCGCAGAAGCTGGCGGACAAACGCCATAAAATACACGCAGCCCACCGCCGCAAGCACTGCCAGCGCCGCAAAGGACAGCGCGAATATCACGCCGCACCAGTACGGCATCGGCGGGATGAGCACATGCTCGCTCGGGCCGAGCAGCAATCCCACAGCCCCCACGAAAAACGCCAGCGAAAACGCCGCCATTGCGACCTCCCAGGCAAACAGCAGCACAAAGAAGCATCCGGAAAACAGGTCCGCAGCGCAAAGCCCTGTCACGGTGAGCGCCTTTCTCGGCCAACTGACCGTACGGCGCTCCGGCTCAAATTGCGCGGCAAGCGCCGCCGGCTCGCCCAGCTTTGCCGCGATCTCTTCTTCTGTGTAGCCGTCGGCCAGCTTGAACGCAAAATGCTGCTCATACTCGCCCAAGACCTCTGCTGCGTCCGCTACATGCCGCCGCTTCAGCTCCTTTTCCAGCGCAGTCAAAAATTCATGCCTTGTCATTTTCCGCTTCCTCCAATAACGCCTTGATCTGCCGCGCGAATTGCAGATACTCCGCGCGGTCCTTTTCATACGACTGTCTGCCCAGCTCCGTCAGGCAATAATACTTCCGCGGCGGACCGCCGCTCTGCTCCTGCAGGTACGTGCTCAGCAGGCCGTCCGCCTTCAGCTTTCGTAAAATCGGGTAGACCGTGCCGTCGGCGATCTCGATCCGCTTCGACAGATAATCGGAAATTTCATATCCGTAGCAGTCGCGCTTTTTGAGCATCGACAGCACGCACAGCTCCAGCACGCCCTTTTTATACTGCGCGTTCATATACTTCCTCCTGTTATTGTTTTACTATCTACTACTAGATTATATTCAGTAGTGTTGCATTTGTCAAGTACATATTTTCTTTTTTGTGCCATGGCCCGCTGCAAGGTTTTACAGGCTGAAAAAGCGCGTCCCGCATGCAGCGGGACGCGCCTGACTTCATTGAAACAGCTATGCTCTCTGCTCGTCGCAGCAGTCGATTGCCAGCACCACGCACAGCGCCGTGAGCGCGTCGGCGGCGTCCGCGACCTCCAGCCGGTAACGGTCGTGCAGCGCCGGCCAGTCCTTCTCCAGCGCCGCGACCTGATGCTCGCCGCAATAAAATTCATACGCATGGCCGGTAAAATCGCCTGAGATCTCCCAATCCAGGCCGGAAAGGCTGTAGCTGCGGCTAAAAAAAGTGAAGTTGCGCGTCAGCTCCAGCTCCTGCGTCAGCGTAGTGATGGCGAATGTGGACGGGATCGAGAACGGGATGTGCCGCACCTGCGCCACGTCATGGCCCTGCGCGTCCGTCACGTGCAGCGTCCTGCCCAGGAAAAGTCCCTCGCGGTCGACGGTATAGAGCGTGCGCCCGTCCTCGTCCCAGATGTCAAAGTGATCGAAGGAGAACAGCTCCTCCTGCAGATACAGCGTCACAGCGCGCACCCCCTTGTAGTTATTCCCCGGTAAAGACCTTTGCGATGGGCGAATCCGACGAGACGACCAGCGTCTTCTCCCCCGTGGCCAGCGCGCTTCTTGCCATGTCCAGCGCGCGCATGAACTCGTAGAAATCAGCCTCGTCCTGCGTGTCGTAGACCTGCGAGAGAATGCGCATATACTCCGCCTCGCCCTCGGCCTTGATCCGCTCGGCCTCCGCCTGCGCCTCAGAGAGCGTGATCTGTACCGACTTATCGGCCTCGTTGCGGATCTCTTTGGCCTCGGCGTCGCCCTCAGCCGCATAGGAGGCGGCGATGTTGCCGCGCTCAGAGATCATCCGCTCGTACACGGCGGATTTGTTCTCGTCCGGCAGATCGATGCGCTTGGTCTCGATGGCCTTAACGGTGATGCCGTAGACGTCAAAGGTGTCGCCCACGTTTTGCATGATCTTCGCCGCCAGCTCGCCGTCACGGCCGGAGATGACCTCCTCCTGATTCATCGAGCTGATGACGTTTTTCAAGCTGTTGTAGACCACGGTGTCGATGCGGTACTCGGCGTTGGCCAGATTGCCCGAGAGCGTCTGGATGAATTTGAGCGGATCGGAGATCTCCCACAGCACGAAGCTGTCGGCCACCATTGACTTTTTATCCGCCGTGATGACGTCGCTCACCGCCAGATCATAGAGCATCTCGGTCTTGGGCAGCGTGCTGGACGACTGCACAAACGGCATCTTGAGCGACAGACCCGGCTGCTCGATCACGCGCACGACCGCGCCGAACTGTCTGATGATGGTGTACTCGTTCTGCTGCGTGACGACAAGGCTCGTGCCCAGCACAAGGATGAGCGCCACGACCAGCACAATGGGGATGAGAATTTTCAGTGTTTTAGCCATTGCCCGTGCCCTCCTGCATGTTGATGGTGGCGTACTGCTCCAACGGCAGCGACGTCTGCACGCCCGTGTCCGCGTCCACGATATAGAGCTTCATACCGGGCAGCACCTCTTCCATGGCCTCATAGAACAGCCGCTGCTTGGTGATGAGCGGATACTTCTGATACTCGTCGTACAGCTCGCTGAAGCGCGCGGCCTGGCCGGTGGCCTCGTTGATCTTGCTCTCGCGGTATGCCTCGGCCTGCTTGACGATCTCGTCGGCGTCGGCCTTGGCCGCGGGCGTGACCTCGTTGGCATATTTTTTCGCGTTGTTTACCGCCGTGTCGGCGCTCTGCTTGGCCGTCTCAACAGCGGTGAACGCCTGCTGTACCTCTGCCGTGGGCGGCTCTGCGTCCTGAATGGTGATGTTCGTCAGCTGGATGCCCAGATCCTCGGATTCCAGCCGCGCAACGACCTTCTCTTTGATCTCGGCCTGGATCTCGCCCTTGCCGGTGGTGATGACGCTGTCGACGTTATAAAGGCCGATGGTGTCGCGGATATAGCTCTGGCAGAGCATCTTCAGGATGCCGATGGGATCGCTGGAATTGTACAGATATTTGATGGGGTCGGTCACGCGGTACTCGACATAGAAGTCGACGTTTACAAAATTGTAGTCATACGTGATCATGAGCGACTCTTCTTCAAACGACTCGTTGCTGTTCGCGCGGTAGCCGAGCGGGAAGCCCTGGATGCTTTTGGATACCTTTGTGACGCGCTGCACCAGCGGCAGCTTTGGCTGCAGGCCCGAGGCCGAAACCATCGTAGGCTTACCGAACGTGGTGATGACCGCGTACTGGTCCTCCTTGAGCGTGTAGAACGAGTCCAGCGCCAAAATCAGCGCCAAAATCGCCACCGGAATGATCCACAGCAGCTTCTTCAGTCCCTTTGGCGGAGACTTTTTCTTGCCGGGCCTGGGGCTGTAGCCGTCTTGCCCGGAATAATTGTAGTTGTTCTCCATAAGCACACTCCTTTTTATTTGCTTGCTTGTTAGACGCTGCAAAGACGGTTTGGTTCCATGCTTATTCTACACGAAAACGCGCCATAGAAAAAGAGGCAAAATTATGTTATACTGTCTAGGTTCCAACTTGAAAGGAGACGCAACATGACCGAAAAAGAAATCCGCGAGCTGCGGCGGCGCCAGCGCCCGGACCGCACCAATATCACGACCATCCGCGGCTGCTATGTATCCGGCTCGCGCGAAATTCTCTCCTCGTTCCGCCAGTCTCTGGGCCTCATGAGCGAGGAGGACAAGGAATCCTATCTCTCCCTTTTCCGGCGCGTGCTCTCGGGCACGCTGGAGAAAAATCTCATCGACGTGGTCTTCCGCACGCAGCAGGTGGCGGATTCCGACGAGCACCGGCTGCTGATGCGCCTGCGCGATACGCAGCTGGACGACGACGAGGCCGTGCAGCAGCTGTTTGACGCCATCGTCGGCGCGCTCACGCTGGACACGGGTTATCTGATCTTGCTCGCGGCCGAGCGCTACGACGTGCCGCGCCGGGCAAGGGACGGCGCGGGGCTGGAAGACGGAGACGAGGTCTTTCCCTACGTTCTCTGCGCCGTCTGCCCTGTCAAGCCCGGCCGGCAGACGCTTAGCTACGCGGCCGAGGACAAGGCGTTCCACATCCGTTCGGCGGGCTATGTGGCGGGCGCGCCGGAGCTGGGCTTTTTGTTTCCCGCATTCGACGGTCGGCGCACCAACCTCTATGATTGCCTGTACTACTCGCACAGCGCGCAGAGCAACCACCCCGAGCTAATCGAGGCGCTGTTCCACGTCACGCCGCCCGCCCCCGCCGAGGCGCAGAAGCAGACGTTCGACGCGCTGCTGTCTCAGACGCTGCAGAGCGAGTGCAGTCTCGGCGTGGTGCAGTCGGTGCAGGGCGATTTGCGCGAGCGCATCAGCGCGCACAAAGAAGCGCGCATGGACGAGCCGCTGCTGATCGGCCGCGGCGAGGTGGCAAGCTCGCTGGCCGCGTGCGGCGTATCCGAGGAAAAGCTGGCCGCGTTCAACGTGCAGTTCGACCAGTCCTTTGGCGAAAGCGCCGCGCTCTCGCCGCAGAATCTGATCGACACCAAGAGGTTCCAGCTCAAAACGCCCGACGTCGTTATCCAGGTCAACCCCGAGCGCAGCGATCTGGTGCAGACGCGCGTGCTGGGCGGGGTGAAGTACATTCTGGTGTGCGCCGACGAGGGCGTAGAGGTCAACGGCGTGAGCATCCAGATCGAAAAAGAGCAGACATAACAGCATTACCCGGCGCGTCCAGACAGACGTGCCGGGTAATTTTTTATCTTTTCGCCAGCAAAAACCGGCCGGCAGCGCGCTTGGGAACTGGAAGCGGAGGCGCGTGCTCCGATCCCTATGCTTTAGCTTTCATATCGCTTCCAGTCCGGGTCATCTGTCAGTGTGACCCAAGTTTCATAAATCTTGCCCTTGTGAACATACTCGTGGCTGTTGGTCGCCTCCTGCACCGCCAGATAATACCACGCATCCGGTCGGTTATCCGGCCAGATATTCATTCCGTCCAGTAGATCGCTCTCATCTTCCGGAATACGGCACAGAACACGGTTGATAATGGTCATGGCTTCCGCGCGGGTTATGGGCTGGTCAGGCCGAAACGTCCCGTCCGGGTAGCCCATGATCCAGCCCAACGAGACAGCCCGCTCAATTTCATCCTCCGCCCAGTGACCAGAGATATCCGTAAAGTTGCTGTACCCGTTGGTCAAGCCGGTGTCAAACCGGGCGCAGATGGCGGCAAACTCAGCGCGGGTGATCGGGGCGTCTGAGTCGAAGGTTTCCGCACTCCGTCCTTTGACAATGCCAAGCTTAGCCATGGTGGAGATCGGCGTATTATACCACATATCTTCCGTCACATCGTCAAATGTATTCGTGGAAGTCAAGCTTCCGTCCCGCACCTCTGCGGACAAAAGGCGGAAGAAGATCGTGGTGACCTCTGCCCTGCTGATGTTTGCGAGTGGCCGAAGCGTCCCATCCGTATAGCCGATGACATAGGCAAAATGGTCGTTACCGTTGAGCATATCCGGTACCACAGACGCCCGCCAGCCAGCATAGACGGTCTTGTCGCTGGTCATTTTGATACTGGTGATTCTTTCGGTCAGTGCCCTGTCCGCATACCAACCAGTAAACACATAGCCCTCGCGGGTTGGTATTTTACTTAGGCTAACAGTGGTTCCGGCAACATACCATTCGTCGTTGTATTTCGTGCCGTCGTTGGACTCGTAACACAGGGTATAAACCGGTTCGTAGGCAATCACAATTTTCTCCCATTTGGCATAGAGAGTGATATCCGCTGTTACCAGGGTGGTGAAGTCATACGAAGCAGTGCAGTCTTCATCCAGGTACCAACCGCAGAAGGTATATCCCTCGCGGGCCGGGGTGGTGGGCTGTTCTGCTGTGTCGTTTTCCGCAACTGCCTGTGAAGCGATGGGCGTCGCACCATCATAGTTTGGCTCGAAACGCACAAGATATCGCCTGTAGGCGGCCTTAAGAGCCACAGCGTCTACGATGGACGCATCAAACGCGGTAAACTCGGCATAGTAGCCATGGGGATAGTCCTCAGTCATCTCGCCCCAGCGAGGCGTATTGGTGATAGAGTTGGTATTCGGGTCATATATTCCCCCGTCGATAAACCAGCCCGTCACATCTTTGCCGTCGCAAGTGCCGGTGGCGGCAGGCAGGACAAGCGCCGTCGGTTTATCGATGTTTGTGTACGGCCAGACGATTTGATACACATCGTCTCCCATCGTGCCAGCGCTGTTTTCATAAATGGCAGCGCCGCCTTCCATTGTGACATTTCCCAGATATACATACACACCGCCGCCAAGGATCCCGGCATTGTTTTTGATGATGACGCTGTCGGTCACAACTGTGCTACCAATGAAGGAAAAAATGCCGCCGCCGTTGTACCCGGCGCTGTTCTCGGCAACGGTACTGTCAGTCACAGTTACGCTGCCAGTAACAATATAAATACCGCCGCCGTATCCTTTGGCGGTATTCCCGGTAACCTTACTATCCATTATAGTAAGCGTTCCACCGCTGACATAAATTGCGCCGGCATCCTCGCCTGCGTTTCCGGAGAGCGTGCTACCGCTTATTTTGAGTGCCCCTTGCGTACTGATAGCGCCGCCAGTACTACCATAATTGCCGGAAATCACACTGTTATCTATCACTGCTGTCGCGTCAGGATAAAGGCTAAGCGCTCCACCCATTCTGAATCCGAAATTGTTGCTGATGCTGGAGTTCTCGACGGTCAAGGACGTTCCATCCCATAGTTTGATTGCGCTGCCGTTACTGTTTGTTTCATTTTGGGTAACATAGCGATTCCCATCGACGTGGGAATTGTTCTTTATCGTTACGTGAGAACCCGTTCCGTAAATGCCAATCACGCCGTTTCCGCTGTGGAGGTTGTTTGAAACATTGCAACCATCCAGTGTAGCATTGCTCCCGCCGTAGACTCTAATCGAGCTTTGGTTGCTGTCGGAAACGTTATAGTTTTTTTCTATGACGACGTTAATTAACTCCGCCATCGCAGCATTGTCACAAGAAAGCGCAATCGCTGATGCATTTGAAATGTTGTGCGTCACAGATACGTCGCACATGCTCACCTGACAGCTACCAGAAGCGGCGCTGATTAGTCCCCCTATTGCCACGGTGGCCACATCGTACATGCGCACGTTTTCCAGCGTTACAGCACTGGTTTTATTCATCTGAATCAC
>CAZWKZ010000093.1:0-7988 GCA_964633935.1 uncultured Oscillospiraceae bacterium
CGAGGCCGAGGTCCCGCTGGGCGAAATGAGCTCGTACACCATCGACCTGCGTGCCATGACCCAGGGCAGAGGCAGCTATACGCTGAAATTTGTCCGCTATGAGGAAGTGCCGCAGATGAACCAGGCCAAGATCATCGAAGACGCCAAGAAGGACGCCGAAGACGAATAATTTCCGCACATCAAGGGCCGCCCGCCGGGCGGCCCTTTTTATGCCCATGCTCCGATGCATGTAAACAATCTGTGACGTTTGCGGCAGTTTGCTTGACAGGAGCTGAAAAATCATACATAATCTACTTATTTATACGAAAGCGCAGTGGAACCGCCTGAATGCGCCCGGCGCGGGCAGGCACGGAGCAAGGAGTATGGCGAATGAGTCTAAGTAGGTTACAGCAATACATCGCGGAAAAAGAGCTGGTATGTAGGAAAAACGACGCCATTGCGCCGGAATTGTACCAGGAATATGGCGTAAAGCGCGGCCTGCGCGACCAAAACGGCAACGGCGTGCGCGCGGGCCTGACGAACATCTCGAAGATCGTCTCGTCAAAGACGGTGGAGGGCAAAAAAATACCCTGTGAGGGCGAGCTGTGGTACCGCGGCTACCGGGTGGAAAAGCTGATCGGCGATCTAGGGCCGGAGCAGCTGGGCTTTGAAAAGGCGGCGTATCTGCTGCTGTTGGGCGAGCTGCCGGACGAGCAGCAGCTGCGCGAGTTCAGAAAACTCGTCGGCGTCTGCCGCACGTTGCCGACCAACTTTACGCGCGACGTCATCATGAAAGCGCCCAGCTACGATATCATGAATTCCATGACAAGAAGCGTGCTGACGCTGGCGTCCTATGACAAGCGGGCAAACGACGCGTCGGTCGGAAACTCTCTGCGCCAGTGCATCCAGCTGATCAGCGAATTCCCGCTGCTGGCGGTGTACGGCTATCACGCGTACAATTACTATGAAAAGCAGGACAGCATGATCATCCACCGGCCGAGCGCGAAGCTCTCCACGGCGGAGAATCTGCTCATGATGCTCCGGCCGGACAGAAGCTACACCAAAACCGAGGCGAAGGTGCTGGATACGGCGCTTATTTTGCACATGGAGCACGGCGGCGGCAACAACTCCACGTTTACGACACGCGTGGTCACGTCCTCCGGCTCGGATACGTATTCCACCATTGCCGCGGCCATGTCTTCGCTGAAGGGGCCGAAGCACGGCGGGGCGAATATCAAGGTCATGCAGATGATGGACGATATCCGCGCGCATGTGGCGGATACGGGCGACTGTGACGAGCTGGCGGCGTATCTGACAAAGATCATCAACAAGGAGGCGTTTGACCGCAAGGGCCTCGTGTACGGCATGGGCCATGCGGTGTACTCCATCTCGGATCCGCGCGAACGCGTATTCAGACGGTATGTCGAGCGGCTTGCAGCCGAAAAGGGGCGCGAGGAGGACCTGCGCCTGTATCAGAACGTGGAGGAGCTTGCGCCGAAGCTCATTGCGCAGTACCGGCATATCTACAAGGGCGTCAGCCCGAACGTCGATTTCTACAGCGGCTTTGTCTATGATATGCTTGGTATCCCGCAGGAGCTGTATACGGCGATCTTTGCCATTGCGCGTATCGTGGGCTGGAGCGCGCACCGCATTGAGGAGCTGATCTGTATGGACAAGATCATTCGCCCGGCATATATCAGCGTCATGGAAGAAAGAATGTGACAAAAGCCCCCGCAGCGGCGCGCCTTCGCCGCTGCGGGGGCTTGTATGCATGCTCACCAGTCGAAATGGACGATATGCACCGGCGTACCGAATTCGGTGAGGATATCGATGAGATCCTGCGTCTTCATCCACACTGTGGCCGTATTTTCGTTTGGATGCAGGCCGAAGATGCCAGGCTCTTCAAGAAAGTATTCGTCAAAATAGAACTGTACCTTATGCTCAGGATCGTTGAGCAGGCCCATCGGCGTTACCGAGCCGGGCAGAAGCCCCATGCGCTGCATGAGATCGTCGGGCGAGCCGAAGCTGAGCGAGCGCGTGCCGTAGGTATGGCGGAACTGTTTGAGATCGATGTGCTTGGCCGCATGCGTTGTGATGAGGTAGAAGTTGCGGCGCTTGTCGTCCCGAAGAAACAGATTGATGCTGTCGGCCGAGGGATAGGGCATGGGGACCTCATGCGTCTCGGCGGCGGTGAAGACGGCCTTGTGCTCGGTGACTTCAAACCAGACGCCCTTTTGACGCAAGAATTCATAGACCTGCTGCTTGTTCATCATGATGTCGTAACTCCTTATGATATGTTGTGGGGCGCAGCAAAAAGGACTGCGGTGTGCGCAGCCCTTCTGCCGGTGTTATTTTCCGGAATCGTAGTCGGCCGCGGTATTGGCGCGCAGATGCGCGATGGCGTCGGTCAGCGCCTGCTGCTTGTCGGCAAAAAGCCCGCTTGTGATGGCGCTGCGGATGGGGAGGACCTGGAACCGGTCGGCCGAATCTTCGCCGCTGTCCATGATATACAGCGGCGTATAGCTGACGCCGGTGATGGTGGTGTCGCCCGTTTCGCCGTTCTTGGTAAATTCCAGATTTAAAATGACGGATTCGTCCGTATAATCCTGCTTCTTGATGGCGCAGAAGTTGCCCAGACTGTAGGCCACAAAACAGGTCTTTTCCTCGCCGTCAACGGTAGTGACGTTGCGCATTTCCATCTTACCGACGATGTGCGAATGCGAGCCGAGGATCACATCGACGCCATTTTCCAGAAGAAGCGTTGCGATCTGCTCTTGGCCTTCGTCCACACTGGTGCTGTATTCCGCGCCCCAGTGCAGCATCGCCACGATCACGTCCGGGTTCAGCGCTTTGGCCGCGTCGACGGATTCGACGATGGCCTTGCTGCTGATTTTGGAGTAGTCGGTGCTATAGTCGGTGTAGAGCAGATTGACCGCGTATTCCGAGCCTTCGGGCAGCGTAAGGTTGTTCACGCCCTTAGTGAAGGCGATGAAGGCGATCTTCACGCCGTTTACAGTCTTGAGCAGCACGCCGCCGTTGGTGTCCTTGTCCTCTGCGCTGGCATAGGTGCCGACATGGCTCAGCCCGGCGGTATCCAGATACCGGAGCGTGCTCTGCAGGCCGGAGATGCCGTTCATGATGCTGTAGGTGTTGGCTGTTTGCAGCACGTCAAAGCCGACGGTACGCAGCGTATCGGCCAGCACCTCGGGCGCACAGAAATTCGGGAAGCCCGAATACGGCTCGCCGCAGAAGTTCAGCTCGAGGTTGCCTACGGTGATATCGGCCGAGGCGCTCAGACCTGAGACGGCGGAGAAGCAGCCGGTAAAATCGTAGGTGCCGTCTTCCTGCTTCGCGTCTTCGATCTGTTCGTCATACATCATGATATCGCCCACAGCGGCCAGCGTCACGACGGTGTCCGGCTCGGTCTTTACGGTGGGCGTTTCTTCCTGTTCGGTCTGCTGCGGCTCGGCCGGCTCGTCGTTTTTTTCCGTATTGCCGCTGCGGCAGCCCTTGACGACCAAAATGATGATCAGCACCAGAATGATGAGCAGCACGCCCAATACGATGCGCTGCTGCATTTTGCGCTTGCGCTTTTGCTCTAGGCGCTTGAGCCGTCTGGCTTCCAGAAGCTGTTCGTCCCGTTCATAATCCTGATTTTCCGTATCCATGAACGAAGCCTCCTTTTCTGTATAGTTTTGTCTATTATACTATATTCATGCACGAATCACAACGATTTTTTTCAAAATCGGACGAAAGCTGCGCGTGAAATCTTGGCGGATGGCGAAAAGTGTGGTATGATGGGAACTAGATTCTGACAAAGGAGCTAAGAATGAGACGAAAACGGACAAAACTCGCGCCGGGCAGGCTGGCGGCAGTCATTGTGTGCGTACTGCTGGCGGCAGCCGTTGTGTGGGGTGCGGCGAGCCTGATCGCGAGGCTGACGCGTTACGGCGAAAGCTCCAGAATCTCGTCCGATGCGCCGGACGAGGCGCAGACGCCCGGCCAGCAGCACGAGCAGGCGCCTGACGAGACGGCGGAGGGGCTGATCCCGGGGCTGGATGTCAACAGCTACGACGCGTCGCAGTTCTATGAGCAGGACGGCTTTATCCGCTACGCAGGCGATCAGACGGCGTATGTGGGCGTAGACGTGTCGTCGCACCAGCAGGAGATCGACTGGCAGGCCGTTGCGGATGCGGGCGTAGAGTTTGCCATGATCCGCGTGGGCTACCGCGGCTACACCGAGGGCGAGATCCAGCTCGACGCGTATTTTGAACAGAATATCCGCCAGGCCCAGCAGGCCGGACTTGACGTGGGCGTATACTTCTTTTCCCAGGCGGTGAGCGCCGCCGAGGCGCTGGAAGAGGCGCAGTTTGTGCTTGACGCGATCAGCGGCTATCAGCTTCAGTACCCCGTCGTCTTCGACTGGGAGGATATCGAGGCCGAGGCCAGGACCGACGGCATGGACAGCGTCATCCTCAGCGGCTGCGCCTATACGTTCTGCAACGCCGTCGAGCAGGCGGGCTACCGCGCGGGCATCTACTTCAACCAACGCTTTGGCTACGAGGAATTTGACCTTCTGAAGCTGCAGGACTATGTCTTTTGGCTGGCAGAGTACAATCCGACGCCCAGCTTTTCGTATGACTTTGAGATCTGGCAGTACGCCAATAACGGCTCGGTCGATGGCATCAGCACCGACGTCGATCTGAATCTGAGCTTTTACGAACCGAAAAAATCGTAGCAGCGGGCGTGAGCGCCGCGAACGCTGCGGAGCTTTGACAGGAGAAAGGGCGGAGCAGCAATGCTCCGCCCTGCGTGTTATTTCAGCCCCTTGCTTTGGAAGAAGCGCTCCAGCCCCGCGATCAAAGCGGCGTGGTCGCGCGTATCGGCCAGACCCGAAACACCGATATAGCCGATCACGCAGCCGCCCTGGATGCGGATGGGAAAACCGCCGCCGCACGCGGCGTACTCCATGGGGTCGAGGCACATATCCTCGCGCATTTGCTCGCCGCTGCTTAGAAGCTCGGCCTTGACGCGCATCGAGCTTTTTTCCAGCGTCAGTACCGTCCTTCGCTTGCGCGCGAGCCATTGCTCGTGGAATTTTCCCGTGCCGGCGGGGTAGTAGCGGAAGACCTCCACGCCGCCAAGCCAGATCTCGACGGCCAGAGGCCCCTCCATTTCGCCGCACGCCGCCACCAGCGCGCAGCCCAGATCCCAGACGTCGGCGCGGTCAAAGCGGGAGAAGGTGTAGGTTCTTTCTTGTTCGATGCACTGCTGCAGAAGTTCTTTTGCGTCCATGATGGATCTTCCTTTCCGAAAAGTAGCCAAAGGCCGCAGGAAGCTCCCGCGGCCCTTGGAAAGAGAGGTCAGTTGGTATCGGCGCAGAGGGGGCCGGCCAGCTCCTGCATGAAGAAGAGCTTGCCGGGCATCGTGGGGATGAAGCTGGAGGTGATGGCCTTCGTGGGGCCATGGCGCAGCGTCATCCAGAAGCTCATGCCCTGCCACTGCATGCCGCGCGAGAGCACGCCGTCGGCGCCGCCGATGCAGTAGTCGGAGGCAAAGATGATCTTCGGACCGATGGTGTTGGCATAGCACGGGATGAGCGGCCAGCTCGAGCGGAAGGATGTGATGGCGTTCTGTTCGATGGTGAACGGATGCAGCCGCGCGCCGATGCGGTAGGGCGCCTGCAGCCAATCTTCGGTGGTGGCATATTCCTGGGCGAAATGCGGCTCCCAGAAGGCGATGTGACACATGCGGCCGATGCCGTAGACCATGACCTGCTTGGCGCCCTCGGCCTTGAGCTTGGCCATCTTCTCGGGGTAGGTGGGCAGGTTGTCCTTGGTGGCAAAATTGCGCTGGTCTTCCGGTACGGTCAGCTCGCCCAGCGGCTCATAGAATGCGCCAAGCATGGCGTTCTGGAACGCGGCGGGATCGGACGCGGGCAGGGTATTGCCCTCGGCGTCGGCCCATTCGTCCATATTGAAGCCATAGACGTGCTTGCAGTCGATGTTCATCTGCTTCAGGAAATACACCGCCCATTTATACATGCCCATGGGGCCGACCGGCAGGATCAGGATGAGCTTGCGGCCCTCTTCCTTGGTCTTTTTGATCTGCATGGCGATCTCAAAGCCCATGTAGGTATTGAACTCTTCAAGATTGGCGCACGGAACGGGCGCGAAGCCGTCGTTCCAGAAGCTCTGACGGTCGCAGACTGTGGCCGGGTCGTTGGAAACGCACTGCTGAATTTTGGCGATATCCCAGCCATCGGGCAGGATCTCGGAAAAATAGGAGCCTTTCAAAGTATCGAGCATGTTCATGATGTTGTTCCTCCTTATGTCGGTAGAATCATACGTGCGAGCGGACAGCCGGATGATGCCGGCTGCTCCTTACCAAATGAACAATAGCACAGAAAAAGAGATGTGTCAATCTGAATTCGAAAAAGAAATAAAAATTGCGATTTTGAACAAAAATATTGAAAGAATTCTGTATATTAGTTTAAAAAATGCGGAAAATATTTTTTCAAACGTAAAAAATAGCGGATTTTTGGACAGAAAAAATTGAAAATAGACAGAAATTCGACGCAAAATTTCCGGGCGGCAAGGAAATATTTGCCAAAGGCATTGACATTATCTTTTCAATCAGCAATAATTAAGGCAGAAAAACGAAAGCGAGGGATAACCATGGCGGACACGACGGGAACAAGACGGAAAAATCTCTCGATGATCCTGAAAACCATCGAGACCTCGGGTGAGGTAACGGCCGCGATGCTGACCGAACGGACAGGGCTGAGCGCGGCGACGATCAGCCGCGCGCTGACGGTATTGAAATCGCAGTCGCTGATCGTGCAGCTGCGCAAGCAGACGACCGAGATCGGGCGTAAGCCGGACGTGTTCAGCATCAACCCCACCTTCGGCTACAATCTGTACTATTATCTTGAGAGCGATCATCTGCGCGGGTATCTGCTGAATCTGGGCGGCTATGTGCTGGCCTCGCGCGCCGTCGACGTCTCGCAGGAGCTGACGCTCGAGCAACTGATGCAGATCCTGTCCGAGCTGAAGCAGACGCTGCTCACGGGCCGCAGGCGCGCGCAGAGCCGCCTTCTCGCGTCCAATATCGCCATCCCCGGCGTGATCGACGCCAAGACCGGCGCAGTCAGCCGGATCCCGAATTTCCCAAATCTCGAGCGGACGCAGCTGCGCGAGGCCGCTGCGCAGGCGCTGCAGCTGCCGTGCTTTCTCTACAACGCTTCGCGCCTTTCCACCATCGGCGCATATCTGCAGTACGGCGCGGGCGTCGGGAGCTTTGTCTATATCGATATCACGGGCGACTGCGGCGTGGGCGCGGGCATTGTACTCGACGGCGAGTTGTACGACGGCCCGGACGGGCTGGCTGGAGAGATCGGCGACATGATCCTGGAGCTGGACCGGGATTCCTCCGGCAGACAGAGCAGCGGCGCGCTGGAGCGGCAGGCGGGCTTGGCCAGCGTCTACGACCGGGTGCGGCGGCTGCTGCAGGACGGGCGCGCGCAGACGCTGCGCGCAATGATGGAGCAGCGGGGAAGCGCTGCGCTCAATCTGCAGCTGCTGGAAAAGGCGGCCGGCGCAATGGATTTGGATGTATTCGATACGCTCAACCAAACCGTGCGCGCCTGGGCGGCGGCAATTGTCAATATACTGGCGGTGCTGTCGGCGGAGCTTGTGATTGTGGGCGGCGCGGTGACGCAGGAGAACGAGCTGGTAGAAAAAATGCTGCGCCATCATCTGGCCGGACTTTATCACCGGCCGGTGGCGCTGCAGCTGACCGAGGCGGGGTCCGACGCGCATGTGCGCGGCGCGGTCTACCTCTCAAAGAAATATCTGTTTGAGGCGGCGCTTGACGGCGTGCTCGAATCATAGAGGCAAATCGGCACAAAAAACGCGCCCGCGTGGAAAACCCACGCGGGCGCGCAGCGTGTCAGAAAACCGCGTAGCGTTCGCGGCGCGCACGCCGCGAATCAAATGGAATTTGTTTTC
>CAZWKZ010000094.1:0-7938 GCA_964633935.1 uncultured Oscillospiraceae bacterium
CTGACGCAGGCCCTCTGCTATGCAGAGGGCCTGCGTTTTTATACAGAGGTCGGATCGTAGTTCTTGCCGAACTTCAGATCTGTGAACTTGATGGTCGCGCTCTCGGGGTGCACGGGCCTTACCGGCGCGGCGGGCGCCTGCGCGGGTACGTCGGGATCGCTGCCGACGAGCTTTTCCAGATTCTCTGAGATCTCGGACGCGATATCGCCGGCCGACTGCTTCGCCGGCTGCACGGGCGCGGACGGCACGATATAATCGGGCACGGTGCCGACGCCGCTGTCGGTCTGCCAGTCGTAGGGCTTCTGCTTTTCCGCAGCCGGCTTGGGTGCGGACTCCGTGCGCAGATCGCGCGATTTGAGCGTTTCGAGCAGCTCCAGATGGCCCTTGACGTCCTTTTCGATGACGTCGATGAAATTGAGCGCGGCCTGTCTGGCGCAGTTCATGCGTTCTTGCTCTTCGGCAAGCGACTGCTGCAGATCTGCCGTCTGGCTGCGGACGCTGCCCTGGGCGTCGTTCATCATGGACGCGCACTTGGCCTGCGCCTCGGCGATCATCTGATCGCACGTGGCCTGGGCGTTGGCCAGGGTCTTTTTCATCGCGCCTTCCTGCGCGCGGTATTCCTCGAGCTTTTCCACGAGGATCTTCATCTTGGACTTGAGAACGGCGTTCTCTTTATAAAGCGTGATATAATCTTCGGTCAGCGGCTCGAGAAAATCATCGACCTGCTGCATGTCATAGCCGCCGAAGACGGCCTTGGAAAAGGTTTGCTCCTGAATTTCCTGGGGTGTGAACATGGCGATTCCTCCTGCGGGCGCGAATTACAGATACAGGCCGTTGTTTTCCAACTCGTCGATGAGATCGCCGACGATGTCGACATTGTACGGCGTGATGATGTAGGTGCTGATGGCGATCTTCTTGATCTTGCCGTCAAGCGCGTAGGCACAGCCAGACAGAAAGTCCACCAGCCTGCGTGCTACATCTTTATTCGTCGATTCCAGATTCAGAACCACGGCGTGCTTGCTGCGCAGGTGGTCGGCAATGTCCGAGACGCTGTCGAACCGGTCCGGCTTGACCAGCACGACCTGCATCTGCGCGGTCGTGTGAATGTTGACGACCTTGCTGCTGCCCGGGGTGCGGCGCGTAGACGCAGATACGTCGTCGAACGAGGTGTCGAACGTGTCTCTGGCCGGCGCGGGCGCGGCGGAGCTGCGCGAGGCGCGGCTGGGCCTTACGTCGTCGTCGAATTCATCGAAATCGTCCTCGTCCTCGCTGTACGGCTTCGCCAGCTTCTTCAGATCATCCATAAATCCCATAACGCTATATCCTCCGATATCTGTCTGTCAGACATTATAATTTCTTGGGCCAAAAATCGCGGTACCCACGCGGATCATGGTGCTGCCCTCGGCGATGGCGTCGGCGAAATCGCCGCTCATGCCCATCGAAAGACATTCCATAGACACATTATCGTATTTTTTCGTGCTTATGTCAACAAAAAGGTTGCGCATTTCGGCAAAATATCTGCAATTATCGCCGGCATGGACGCTCACGGGCGGGATCGCCATGAGTCCAAGCAGCCGGCAGCCGGGAAAATCGGCCATACCTGCCGCAATTTCACATGCGGTCTCGGGCGAAAAGCCGGACTTGCTCTGCTCGGCGCCGATGTTGATCTCGAGCAGGATATCCTGCACGACGCCCAGCCTGCGCGCCTGCTTGTCGATACAGGCCAGCAGCTCGGCCCTGTCGACCGACTGGATCAGATCGACCCGGCCGACCACCTGCTTCACCTTGTTCGTCTGCAGGTGACCGATGAAGTGCACGGGTCTTCCGGTATACGCGCCCTGCGGCAGTTTGGCGGTCAGCTCCTGCACGCGGTTTTCTGCACAGCAGTCCACACCTGCGGCCACGGCCGCCTTTACCGCCTCGGCGTCGTTCATCTTCGTCGCCGCGCAGAGTAAAATTTCCTCCGGCCTGCGGCCGGCCTTTTCAGCCGCGTCGCGCATCTGCGCGCGGATGCGCGCGACATTTTCCGCGATATGTCCAAGTTCCATCCTAACCCACAACCTTTCCGTCATAGAGATTCTTTGCGTTTACGATCACCTCGTCGCCCGGCCAGAGATTTGCGGTCGAGGACTTGTCCAGCTCCACGACGTAGCTCTCGCCGTTGTCGTGCAAAATGGTGATCGGCTTCCACCGGGCCACGGCGCTTTCCAGGATATATACGCCAGCCTGACCGGTCTCATCGACGTGCACGGCCTGCTTCGGCACGCGCAGGCCCGGGTACGAGACAAACACGACGTCGGCCGACTGCTCGCGCAGCAGCGTCACGTTCTGCATGTACCGGTCGCATGAGAGCACCAGCAGCCGGTAGCCGGCTTCGCTTGCGCCCACGCGCTCGACGTGCATGTCGATCTGCTCGTAGAAATCGCGCGCGAAGGTGACCTGAACGGTGTCGCCGGCCTTCACGTCGCGGGCCTCGTCGGCAGGCACCGCCGTGACATAGTACCAGGTGTCGCCGTGGATAAGCTTGCCGATGGCATGCTCCGACACGGCCTGCGGCGTGAGGGACTGATACTCGGTGACGCTGAGCGTCTCAAGCGCCTCGGGCGTCAAAACGGTCTCGTAGCCGTCGGCCACGCCGGAAAAATACCCCGCAGCGCTGACGCGTACCGCTTTGGTATCATTTTCTGCCTGTGAAAGAAGGCTGTCAAGCTCTTGCTGCAGGGCGTCGATCTGCACCTGCAGAGAATCCGGGTCGGTGTCGTCGGAGCTGCGGCGCAGCACCAAGCCCTTCAGCTCCGGCGACAGGTCCTCCGCCGAGTTCATGTCGCGCCGGCAGAGATACCGGCTCATAGCCGCAAGCGAGGCTGCGATCTCGCCGTCGAGCGCGGCCTGGTCGGCGGCGTTGGCGGAATACTGGTACGCGTAGCTGAGCTGCTGCAGCTGCGAGCGCAGCTCGGCGATACGGCTCTGGCGCTGCTGGGCGCCGTCGGTCAGATAGCCGGTGGCGACCGACGCGCCGGCCTGGACGTGTTCGCCCTCGGCGGCGGTGAGTACGGTGATGTCGTAGCTGGACTGGATGATGGACTCGTCGCGCACGACAAAGCCCGTGGTGTAGTAGCCCGCGCCCGCCTCATATTCCACGGCCGTGATCGTGCTCAGCGGCTCGTAGAGCGAGCTTGCCACGCTGTAGACGAAATAGACGACGATCGCGGCAAGAAGAATCCATAAAATCAGATTGGTGTAGTGTTTGCCCTGCTTCATATAGGCTCCTTCCAGACGCAGGAGCCAAAGCGATCACTCCTGCGTCAGATGGACGGGTACCGACGGGGTCATGGTCGATACGGCGTGCTTATAGATCATCTGTTGTTTGCCATCCGACTGCAGCAGAATGACAAATGCGTCAAAGCCGGTGATGACGCCGCGCATCTGAAAGCCGTTCATGAGAAAGACAGTCAAGGGCGTGCGCTCTTTCCGGGCCTGGTTCAAAAATAGATCCTGATAGTTTTCTGTACGTTGCATGGGTATGACTCCTTTTCTTTATAGTAATACCCATACTGTAGCATCATTTGCGCGCGAAAAAAGGAATATCACGGCAGGCGGCGCGAAAAACGCCGTCAAAATCCTGCCCGGCCGCCTGCGGCAGCCAGTGGATCTGCTTGTTGCGGCGAAACCACGTCAGCTGCCGCTTGGCGTAGTTGCGCGAGCGCTGCTTGGTCAGCGCCGTGGCCTCGGCAAGCGAGGTTTCGCCGCGCAGCGCGGCAAGATACTCCTTGTAGCCGATGGCCTGCATGGCTGTGCAGTCGCTCTGTACGCCGGCATCGAGCAGCGCGCGGATCTCGTCCAGCAAGCCCGCTTCCAGCATCTGGTCGACGCGCCGGTCGATGCGCGCGTACAGCTGCGCCCGGTCGGCATAGTCAAGACCCAGCCAATAGGGCGTATAGCGCGGCGGCTGCTTCTGCGTCTGCTCGTTGTGCCAGGTGATGGTCTTGCCCGTCTCGTCAAAGACCTCAAGCGCGCGGATGATGCGCTTTTCGTCCGACGCGTGCAGCCGCGCGGCCGACGCAGGGTCTACCTCGCGCAGCCGGGCCAGCAGCGGCTGTGTGCCCTGCTCGGCGGCGATTTGCTCGAGCGCGGCGCGCTTTCCGGTGCAGGGGCAGGGCGCGAAGCTTCGGCCTGCAATGAGGCTGTCGGCATACAGCCCCGTGCCGCCGCAGACGATGGCCGTCTTGCCGCGTGCAAGGACGTCCTGCAAAACGGCATCGGCCATCTGCACGTATTTTCCGACGGAAAAATCGTCGAACGGCTCTACAACGCTGAGCATATGGTGCTGGATCCCGCCCATTTCCTCTGCCGTGGGCTTCGCTGTACCGATGTCCATGCGGCGGTAGACCTGCATGGAATCGCAGGAGATCACCTCGCCGTCAAGCGATTGCGCCAGACGCACGGCGAAGGCCGTCTTGCCGGAGGCCGTAGGGCCGACGACACAGATGATGTTGTCCAAGTCCGATCGCCTCCTTCTGCCCGGCGGGGGTCTCAAACGTGATCGCGCGCCGCGGCGCGCAGATCCTTCCAGAAACGCTACGTGCGTTTGAACTGTTTTTCAAGCTGCTTCTTTGTGAGCGTGATGCACACGGGCCGGCCGTGCGGGCAGCAGCGGATGTCGTCGCGGGTGAGCACCTCGCGCACGAGATGCTCGCGCTCGGCCGGCTCGGTGTGATAGCCGGCCTTGATGGCGGCCTTGCAGGCGATGGTGTGCAGCAGCTCGTCGCGCACGGAATCGGGGTCGACCGTCTGCCCGGCCAGAAGCCTTGCGCACAGCGCCTGCAGCGCCTGCTGCGCGTCTGGAAGCTCCAGCTCTGCCGGGATCTGGCGGATGCGCAGCGTCCCGCCGCCAAAGTCCTCCAGCTCGAAGCCGAGCTGCTGCAAAAGCGGCGTGTGCTCCATTGCGGCCGCAGCCTCCTGCTGGGAAAGCGCGGCGAACGCCGGCTCCATCAGAAGCTGCGGCATGACGCCCTGCTTTTGGGCCTTCAGCGTTTCAAACAAGATACGCTCGTGCGCGGCGTGCTTGTCGATAAAGTAGAGCGTATCGCCCTGTTCGGCGATGAGATAGGTGTCCATCGTCTCGCCCACGACGCGAAATTGCTGCTCGGGTAGCGCAAGCGACTGCTGCTCAGGCGTCTCCGGCTCGGCCGCAGGCGCGGAAGCGGGGACAGCTGCAGGCGCGCAGGCGGACGCTTCGGCCTCGGGCGGCTTGGCCGGCGCGCCCTGCTCGCGCGCGGGGAATGCGACGGGCGAGGCCACCACCGGCTCACGCGCGAAGACAGGCTCGTCTGCGAACACGCGCACGGGCTGTGTGGCCGGGCGGATCGGCGGCCTGCTTGCCTGCGGCGCGGCGGCGTTCGGCTGCTGCTCGCGGCGCAGCTGCGCGGCGGGCATGGTCTTAAAAAAGTCGGGCTTCGGCGCTGCGGCGGCGTGCACGGACGGCTGCGATTGCAGGCGGGCGGATGCTTCCGGCGGCTGCTTCTGCGCCGGGAGCTTCAGCTCTGGCCGGCGGTTTACCTTGCCCAGCGCGCCCAGCACGCCGTAGTGCACCGCGTCAAAGACGGCGCGCTCGGCCAAAAATTTGACCTCGGTTTTGGCCGGGTGTACGTTCACGTCCACGGCCTGTACGGGCAGCTGCAGCTCCAGCACGCAGGCGGGAAAGCGCCCGGTCATGATCTGGTTTTTATACGCCTCTTCCAGCGCCGCGCCCAGCATGCGGGATTTGATGAACCGGCCGTTGACGAAGAACATCTCATAGGCGCGGTTGCCGCGCGTGGCGGTAAGGGCGCTGACGTAGCCGCGCAGGCGGATGGTTTCCCACTGGCTTTCGACCGGGATCATCTGTCCTGCAAGCTCGCGGCCAAAGATGGCGTAGATGGCGGCCAGCGTCTCGCCGTCGCCTGCGGTGTGCAGCTGCTCCTGCCCGTCTTTGATGAAGCGGAAGCAGACCTCGGGATGCGCCAGCGCCTGCTGCTGCACGCTGGCGAAGACGGCCGAGCCTTCGGCCGCGTCGGATTTCATGAACTTCATCCGCGCGGGCGTGTTGTAAAACAGATCGCGCACGACGATGGTAGTGCCCTCAGGGCAGCCGGCCGGCTGCTCGGACGTGATTTGGCCCGCGTCGAGATGCAGGCTCACGCCCTCGTCCGCGCCGGCGGCGCGTGTGAGAAGATCGATGTGCGAAACGGCCGAGATGGCGGCCAGCGCCTCGCCGCGAAAGCCGAGCGTGCCGATGGCGGCAAGGTCGGCGGCGGTGCGCAGCTTGCTGGTGGCATGGCGCAAAAACGCCTTCCGCGCGTCCTGCGGAAGCATGCCGCAGCCGTCGTCGGTGATGCGGATATAGCGCATGCCGCCGTTTTCTATTTCGATTGTAACGGTTTTTGCGCCCGCGTCAATGGAATTTTCAACCAGCTCTTTGACGGCGGACGCGGGCCGCTCGACCACCTCGCCTGCGGCGATGAGGTCGGCGACGTGCGGATCCAGCTGGATAACAGTCGGCATGGGTGGCTCCTTTTCAGCTGAGGCTCAGAACGCCGATGGAGATGGCGTTGATGAACGCGTGTAGAGTGATGGACGCCCAGATCGTGCCGGATTTTTCGTAGACCCAGGCAAGCGCGATGGACGCGGGGATATACGGCAGGCAGCTCAGCAGCACCGAGCTGAGCGGGTGCGCGCCGAAATACTGCCAGTTGTGCATAAGCGTAAAGAGGACGCACGAGACAAGATACGCCATGATGCGCGAGGTGGGGTGGATCGAGCCGAACACCAGGCCGCGCACCAGCGTCTCTTCGATCACAGGCGCGAGGATGACGGAGATGACGAGCATCACATAGTAGTTCGCGTCCACAAGTCCGGCCACGGTAACATTATTGTATATGGTGATCGACCCGCCGAGCAGATTCACGGCAAGATTGATGACGTATGCCGAAGCGTAGTAGAGCACGAAGCCCAAAATGACCGACTGCACGTACAGCCAGAAGCTGCCGCCAAAGAAGCGCTGGCGCAGGAAGCGGTGAAAGATGATGAGCACCGCCGTAAGATTGATGACGAAATAGATGATGTTGAGCGTCAGATACGACAGCGGGATGGACAGCCAGGCGCAGAAATACTGGATGACGATGCTCAGCAGCACCAGATAAAACGGCAGGTAGCACCAGCCTGCGATCCGCTCGGTCTTCGTCAGGCCGCACTGCAGCGAATAAGATGGTTTTCGGGCCATATCGGGCCTCCTTGCAAGATTACAGAAGCTGCTTTAATTTGTATAGGATATTCATCGCCTCGATGGGCGTGAGTGTTTCGACCGTGACGGCCTCGAGCGCGCGGCGCAGCTCGTCGGCGTGCATGTCGAGCATCGAGATCTGATCGTCCGCTGCGGCGCGCGTCTGGTTCGCCGGCGCAGGATTCTCGCTTTCAAGCTGCTTCAGGATCTGCCGCGCGCGGGCGATGAGCTTATCGGGAAGCCCCGCCAGCTTTGCGACCTCGACGCCATAGCTGTCATCGGCCGCGCCGGGCACGATCTTGCGCAGGAAGATCATATCGCCCTGCCGCTTTTTGACGGCGATGTTGAAGTTTTTGACGCAGGAAAGCTCCTGCTCGATCCCGGTCAGCTCGTGGTAGTGCGTGGCAAAGAGCGTCTTGGCCCCCAGCTTTTTGGCGTCGGCCACGTGCTCGAGCACCGCCCGGGCGATGGCCATGCCGTCGAAGGTGGACGTGCCGCGGCCGATCTCGTCCAAGATCAGCAGAGAATGCGGCGTGGCGTTTTTGAGGATGTCGGCCACCTCGTTCATTTCCACCATGAACGTCGACTGGCCGGACGAGAGATCGTCCGACGCGCCGATGCGGGTAAACAGCCGGTCGACCACGCCGATGCGCGCGGATTTGGCCGGGACAAACGAG
>CAZWKZ010000095.1:0-7732 GCA_964633935.1 uncultured Oscillospiraceae bacterium
CTGGGCGAGGATCTGGATATCCACGGCGGCGGCATCGACAACGCCTCTCCGCACCACACGAACGAGATCGCGCAATCTGAAAGCTACTTGGGCCACAAATGGTGCAGCTACTGGAGGCATGTGCTGCATCTGAACACCAATTCCGGTAAGATGTCAAAGTCGAAGGGCGAATTTCTGACCGTTTCGCTGTTGGAGGAAAAGGGCTACGATCCGCTGGCGTACCGCCTGTTCTGCCTGCAGAGCCACTACCGCAAGAGTCTTGTCTTTACATGGGAGAATCTGGACAACGCGGCGGGGACGTACCAGAAGCTGGTCGCGAAGATCGCCGCGCTGAAGCCCTCTGATGAGCCGATCGACGAGGCGGCGCAGACGGCGCTGCGCGAGCGGTTCGACAAGGCCCTGGGCAACGACCTCAACACGTCGCTGGCGATCACGGCGATTTATGACGTGCTCAAGTATAAAACGAACGACGCGACCAAGCTGGCGCTGATCGGGCAGTTCGACCAGGTGCTGAGCCTGGATCTTCTCAAGAAGGCCGAGAACGTGCGCAAAAAGGCCGCCGCTGCGACTGCTACGGGCGGCGCGTACAGCATCGTCTCAGAGTCCGGCGAGCAGGACGCAGCCGTTGAGCAGCTGCTGCAGGCGCGTTATGACGCGAAAAAGGCGAAAAACTTTGCCGAGGCCGACCGCATTCGCGCAGAGCTGTCCGCGCAGGGCGTGGAGCTGACCGATATCCCCGGCGGCGTCAAGTGGAAACGAGTGTAAAGGGGCTGCGGCCGGGTGCGAAGGGCATCCGGCCGTTTTGCTGTTTCTTGCGATCGGGTCCGGGCGGTTTTTGCTTCTTTCATTGAAACTGCAGTGTATTTGTGGTAAGATAAATACAGAACGGAAAGGAGTTTTCCCGCATGAAGCTGATGATTTTGGACGGCAACAGCATCATCAACCGCGCGTTCTACGGCGTGCGTCTGCTGTCGACGAAGGACGGTATGTACACCAACGCGATCTTTGGTTTTTTGAATATTCTGGAGAAGCTGCGGCTCGACGAGCAGCCGGACGCGCTTTGCGTCGCGTTTGATCTAAAAGGTCCGACATTCCGCCATGAGCGATATGACGGCTACAAGGCCACGCGCCATCCGATGCCGGATGAGCTTGCCATGCAGATGCCCGTCATGAAGCAGATCTTGTCCGCGATGCACATCCCCATCTACGAGGCGCAGGGCTGGGAGGCCGACGATGTGATCGGCACCGTGGCCAGACGCTGCGGTGCGGCGGGGTGGGAGTGCGTGATCGTGACCGGCGACCGCGACAGTCTGCAGCTGGTGGACGGGCACGTGCGCGTGAAGCTGGTGACGAGCAAGGCGGGGCAGACCATCACGACCAACTATACGCCGGAGTTTTTCCGGCAGGAGTACGGCTTTGAGCCGCTGCGGCTGATCGATCTCAAAAGCCTGATGGGCGACAGCTCGGACAATATCCCGGGCGTGGCAGGCGTCGGGCCGAAGACGGCTACGGGGCTGCTTCTGGACTACGGCACGCTCGACGGCGTGTACGAGCACCTCGGCGAGATCCGCGAGACGGTGCGCAGGAAGCTGGAGCAGGATAAGCCGAAGGCGTATCTGTCGTACGAGCTGGCGACGATTCACTGCGACGCGCCGATCGAATTTGCGCCGGAGGACGCGCTTGTAAAAGAGCCGGACAACGACGCGCTGTACGCGCTTTTTGTGCGGCTGGAATTTCTGCGGCTGATTGAGCGCTACCACCTGCACGCGCCAAGCGCCGCGCCGGAAACGGGCGCGCCTGCAGAGCAGGCGTACCGGAAGGAATCGGTGACGGACGCTGCACGGGCGGACGAGCTGCTAGCTGCCTATGCGCGCGCGCCGCGCGTGAGCGTCGCGGCGGCGGACGATCTTTCCTCGGTGGCGGTGTGCGACGGCGCGCGGATTAGCCTGTTTTCGCGCCAGACGCTGCCCACGGCGTATGACGGCATCTGCAGGCGGCTGTTTTCCAAGACGGTCAGTAAGAACGCGCACGACTGTAAGGCGCTCATGCATGCGCTGCTGCAGGCGAATCTTGCGTGCGAGGGCTTCGTTTTTGATACCGCGCTGGCGGCGTATCTCATCGACGCCACGCAGGGCGACTATGCCCTTGCGCGGCTGAGCGTGAGCTATCTAGACCGGGAGCTTGACAAGCAGGCGGACGCCGGCGAGCGTCTGATGGATGCGGCCGCGGCCGTATTCGCGCTTTACGCGCCGCTTTCAGACAAGCTCACGGGCCTTTCAATGGACAAGCTCTATTATGAGATCGAACTGCCGCTGTGCGGCCTGCTCGCGCGCATGGAGCATACGGGCGTGCTGGCTGACCAGATGGCGCTGGTTTCGTTCGGCAATATGCTCTCCGCGCGCATTTCAGCCTGTGAAGAGCAGATCTACCGCTACGCCGGGCAGAAGTTCAACATCAACTCGCCAAAGCAGCTGGGCGAGATCCTGTTTGAAAAGCTGGAGCTGCCCGCCGTCAAAAAGACCAAGAGCGGTTATTCGACAAATGCCGACGTTTTGGAAAAGCTCAAGAGCAAGCACCCCATCATCGAGGCGATCTTGGATTTCCGCATGCTCAGCAAGCTCAAATCTACGTATGCCGACGGCTTGGTCAAGGAGATTGCGGACGATGGGCGCATCCACACGACGTTTCAGAATCTGGTCACGGCCACGGGGCGCCTGTCGTCGACCGAGCCAAATCTGCAGAATATCCCGGTCAGGACCGAGCTGGGTAGCGAGATCCGCAAAATGTTCATCCCGGCCGACGGCTGCGTCTTTGTCGACGCCGACTACAGCCAGATCGAGCTGCGCGTACTGGCGCATATCGCAGACGACAAACACATGATCGCGGCATTCACCTCTGGCATGGATATCCACACCGCCACGGCCGCGCAGGTCTTCGGCGTGGAGCCGGAGGCGGTCACGCCGCTGATGCGCCGCCATGCCAAGGCCGTCAACTTTGGTATTGTATATGGCATTTCCGAGTTTTCCCTTGCCGAAGACATCGGTGTGACGAGAAAAGAGGCCAAGGCGTATATTGACAACTATCTGGAAAATTACGCCGGCGTCAGACAGTATATGCACGATATCGTCGCCGAGGCAAAGCGCGACGGCTATGTCACCACGCTCTTTGGCCGCCGGCGCAATCTGCCGGAGCTGAAAAGCGCCAACTTCAACATCCGCTCGTTTGGAGAGCGCGTGGCGCTCAATACTCCCATCCAGGGCACGGCGGCGGATATCATCAAGGTGGCGATGCTGCGCGTGGACGCGGCGCTGAAGCAAAACAAGCTCAGGGCGAGGCTCATCTTACAGGTGCATGACGAGCTGATCGTCGAATGCCCGGCGGCCGAGGCCGAGACGGTCAAGCAGCTTCTGTGCGAGCAGATGCAGGGCGTCATGCAGCTGTCTGTGCCGCTGCTGGCCGAGGCAAAGTGCGGCGCGAGCTGGTACGAGGCGAAGTAATGGCGTATCAGATCGTTCCGATGACGGCGGCGCACGTGCGCCAGATCGCCGCGCTGGAAACGCGCTGCTTTTCCGATCCCTGGCCCGAGGCGGCGATCACACCGGAGCTTACAAACGAGCTGAGCCTGTGGCTGGTCGCCGTCAGCGGCGAGACCGTATTGGGCTACGTCGGCAGCCAAACGGTCATGGGGGAGTCTGATATGATGAATCTTGCCGTATCGCCTGAGTTCCGGCGGCAGGGGATCGCGCGCGCGCTCGTGACGGCCCTGTGCCGGGCGCTGGCGCAGAAACAGAGCCGCTGCCTGACGCTGGAGGTGCGTGCGTCAAATGAGGCCGCCATCCGGCTCTATGCGGCTCTGGACTTCGCGCCGGTCGGGCGCAGGCCAAATTATTATTCTCATCCGAAGGAGGATGCGCTGATCCTCAGAAAGGAATGGAGCTATGAACATTCTGGCGATTGAATCGTCGTGTGACGAGACGGCCGTAGCCGTGGTGCGCGACGGAAGGCAGGTCCTGTCCGACTGCATCGCCTCGCAGGTGGAGCTGCATAAGCTCTACGGCGGCGTGGTGCCCGAGATCGCCTCGCGCAAGCACATCGAGGCCATCTATGCCCTTGCGGACGAAGCGCTGAAGCACGCTGGCGTTACGCGCGCAGACATTGACGCCGTATCGGTGACATATGCGCCGGGGCTGATCGGCGCGGTGCTGGTGGGCGTGAATTTTGCCAAGGCGGCGGCGTTCTCGCTCGGCGTGCCGCTTGTGCCTGTACACCATATCCGCGGGCATATCGCGGCCAATTATCTGGCCTATCCAGAGCTGGAGCCGCCGTTCATCTGTCTTGTCGTCTCTGGCGGGCACAGCCTGATCGTGGACGTGCAGAGCTATACGCAGTTCAAGATCCTCGGCACCACGCGCGACGACGCGGCGGGTGAATGCTTTGACAAAGTCGCGCGCGTGCTGGGCATGCCGTATCCGGGCGGCGCGGCGCTGGACAAGCTGGCGCAGCAGGGCGATGATGGCAAATACCCGCTGCCGCACACGAAGCTGAGCGGAAATCCGCTCGACATGTCGTTCTCGGGGCTGAAGACGGCCGCGATCAATCTGATCCACACGGCCGAGCAGCGCGGCGAAGCGCTGGATGTGCCGTCGCTGTGCGCGTCGTTTTCAAAGGCCGTATGCCAGATGCTCGTGCCGCGCACGATGCAGGCGTTGGAGGAGTCTTGCTACAAAAAGCTTGCCATCGCTGGCGGCGTGGCCGCCAACAGCCGGATCCGGCGCGCGTTTGACGATGAATGCGCGCGGCGAGGCGCTGCGCTCTATACGCCGCCGCTTTCGCTCTGCTCAGACAACGGCGCGATGATCGGCGCGCAGGGCTACTATGAATTTCTTGCCGGCAGGCGCGCGGGGCAGGACCTCAACGCCTTTGCCAGCAGGTCGATCGAAGAAGGATAATATGCAAAAGCCCGCCGTAAGCGATCGCTTGCGGCGGGCTTTTTTACGCAAAAAATCCTGCAAAAAAGTGTTATGTCAATCAATTTCACACTCTCGCGCGTGAAAGTTCTTGGGTTTTCGGGTTTTGAAGAAACTGGTAAAATTGCGGAAAGGTTCTGCAAAATCGAAGGAAAATGCCTGTGGAAAAAGCTGTTGACAATGTGAATAACTTTTCTCACACACAGAAAGATTATGATTATGGTGAACTAGTGCAGCCGCTGCCGCAGCGCGCGCAGCCAGGCCTTGCGTTCCGGGCTGATCCGGTAGCTCTCAAGCGCCTTTTGGATGGCCTTCTTCCGCGTCCAATCGGGCAGGAGCGGCTGTTCAAAATAGGGCAGCGCCGCGGTCTCTTGCTTTGTCAGCGCGGTGGCAAAATACCAGGCGACCATCATGTTTACATAATACTCATCCGAATGGATCTGCGCCGCCATCGCCAGCTGCGCCGGGTCAAACTGCGCGTCCAGGTAGTTCGACAGCAGCAGCCCCACGGCGTAGCGAACCGTATAGGTCCGGTCTGATGCGGCCCAATCGCGGATGTGCGCGAGCAGCGCGTCCGGGTGCTTTGCAAATACCTTCGGCCGGAAACAGTCGCAGGTCGCCCAGTTGTCCACGTAGGGCAAAAAGCGCTCTGTCAGGGCAATGGCAGCGTCAAAGTCGCGCACGGTCTCGATCAAAAACGCATGCAGCTGGTTTTCCTCGAAATACCGGTGCGGAAGGATGCCCAGATAGTCCATGATCTCAGGCTCCGTCCTGCGCCGTTTTGCCAGCGCGCGCAGCTGCGGCGTGCGGACGCCGATGATCGTCTCCGGCGCAAGATTCGGCAGCAGACGCGCTTGAAACGCCTGGTACTGCGCGTCGCGCAGCGAAAGAAGTTCGGATTGGATGCTGTTTTCCAGTGCCGTCATATGCTTCACCTCAGAAAAACCGTACCATATGGCGGGCTAAAATGCAAGCGATACGGAAAATTCTTAAGAATTATGAAAAATATTCCGGCGCGCTTGCCAAATAGAAGGCTGCCTGATAAGCTGAAAACAAAGGGGGGTGCGATATGAAACGATCCGTAATGTTACTCGCGCTCGTCTGCGCGCTGCTTTTCTCCGGCTGTTCCAAGCAGGCCGGCGCGGCGCTTGACGGCCAGACATATCTCGAGCATATGACTGCGCAGGCGCCGGAAACAGTCGAGATCCATGCAGCCAGTGTGTCAAAGACGATTACAAACAAGGACGATATCCGCCAGATCATGCAGCTGCTAAGCGGGCTTTCGGTCAGTGAAGCCGACGACGAGAGCCTGATGGAGCCGGGCGCGCAGTCGCTCCGCGTGATTTTTATCGATAGCGGCGGCAGTGAGACGAGCGTCACCTTCCCGTGCTTTGCAGCAGGAGATAGCGTCTACAGCATCCAAGCAGACGATCCCGCCATCCGCCAGCTCAGCGGCTATATTGACTGCGAGCGCGCCGAACAGGACAGGCCCGCCCAGCGCGAAGCGCAGGAGACGGAAGCGGTCACGGCCGTGCAGACGATCACGCGCATCAGGCCGTATACAGTTGCGCCGAGTCTCAGCCACGAGGGCCGACTTGGCAAGGCATGCGCGCTGTATTGTGCGCCGGTCGAGACAGGCACGCCGCTAAGCGAGCTGGCTATGAGCACGAGCGTCAAAATTTACTGTACGGCCGACGTTTCATACTCCGATGCGGAGCAGGCGGAGCGCTGGTGCTTTGTCAGAAAAACGTATGGCGAGGAGGCCGGCTGGGTACGGCAGGAATCTGTGCAGCCCAGGCTTCCAACGAGTGAGACGGTCCAATACGCCGGCCCGTACTGGCTGGTAAGCGGCGCTGTGTTCTACGACGTCGATCTGATGACGGGAGAAAGGACCGCGCAGGTCTTCAGCGGCGAGACAGGCAGCGGCTCGCTCGTCTGGAACCATGGCTTTGACGAGCGTGTGTGGCTGTGGCACTTTGTGGGCAACGACGGCTATGAGATCTGGGTGGATACGCTTGATGCGCTCGAGCAGTGCATGGAAAGCTGCATCCAGGAGCCGCCGGCGGAGGAGGAGACGGCGCACGCTGCCGCCCCGCTGACGGACGCGGGGGCGCGGCTGCAGCAGGAGACGGTCAGCAAAATTGTGACAGCTTCCTCATGCAGCGATGCGAATTTGCGTTATGTGGGCCAGATGATCGCCGCGTGCTGCGTCTATGCTGCGCCGGTCGAGTCTGACGCGCCGCTGGATACGCTGGAAGCGGGCAGCGCGGTCGAGCTTTATTTCAAGGCGCGGGTCAGCGCGTCAGACGAGGAACAGACGTGGTATCTCATCGGAACTGGAGAAAGCGTCGGCTGGGTGCAGGAGGCCTATGTGCGTCAGGGGCTTACGGACGCCGACCGGATGCAGCTGGGACCGTATCGAATGAAGGACGGCGCGCCGTATTTCTTTGTCAATACAATGACGAGGTTAAAAGAGCCGCAGATTTTTGACGCGCAGACGGATCCCAATGCTTTGCTGTGGAACTTTGGCTATGATGAGCTTATGGGGCTTTGGCATTTGGTCGGCTGCGCCGGCTGGGAGGTCTGGGTCGAGGAGCTGAGCGATATTGAGGCTGTTTCCGACCAGACGCAGCCCGCGCCGTAAAACAGCATATGATGAAAAGGCAGCGCATGCCGCGGCATGCGCTGCCTTTGAGACTGTTGAAAAAGAATCATGGCCCGCAGCAGCGCATTCGTTTACCGCCTGCGGCGAACAACTCGCACGT
>CAZWKZ010000096.1:0-7725 GCA_964633935.1 uncultured Oscillospiraceae bacterium
TGCCAGATCGTCTCCGATTCCGGCGCCGATTACATCAAGACCTCCACGGGCTTCTCCACCGCCGGCGCAACGTTCCACGACGTCGAGCTTTTCGCGCAGCATGTCACGAACGGCGTCAAGATCAAGGCCGCAGGCGGCATTTCCTCCATTGCCGACGCGGAAAAGTTCATCGCCCTCGGCGCCTCCAGACTCGGCACCAGCCGCATCGTGAAGATCGTAAAACAGATGGAAGCTGAAAATAAATAACATGTAAGGAGAATGTGTATATGAACTATCCGACTCCGCACATCAATGCCAAGCCCGGCGATTTCGGTCAGACCGTGCTGATGCCCGGCGACCCGCTGCGCTCAAAATTCATTGCGGAAAATTTCCTGGAAAATGCCAAGCTTGTCAACAACGTCCGCGGCGTGCACGGCTACACCGGCACGTACAAGGGCGTGAAGGTCTCGGTCATGGCCTCCGGCATGGGTATGCCGTCGATCGGCATCTACTCGTGGGAGCTTTTCAACGCCTTTGAGGTCGAGAACATCATGCGCATCGGTTCGGCCGGCGCCATCCAGGACGATATCAACCTCTATGACATCGTCATCGGCCAGGGCGCGTGCACCGATTCGCGCTGGGCGGATCAGTACCATCTGGCCGGCGCGTTTGCGCCGATCGCCGATTTCGGCATGCTGCAGGCCTGCGTCGAGACGGCGAAGGAAATGGGCGCGCGCTACCACGTGGGCAACCTCCTGTCCTCCGACCGCTTCTACGGCGACGACGAAGACATGACCGGCGGCTGGGTGGCGAACAACGGCTGGCAGAAGATGGGCGTCATGGCCCTCGAGATGGAGGCCGCCGCGCTCTACATGAACGCCGCGCGCTGCGGCAAGCACGCGCTGGCCATCTGCACGATTTCCGACCATGTGCTGCGCCACGAGTACACGACCGCTGAAGAGCGGCAGAATTCGTTCACGCAGATGATGGAGCTGGCGCTCGATACGGCGCGCAAGCTTGAAAAATAAACGCCGTATGCCCCGCAGCCGCACGCGTTCGTGCGGCTGCGGCCTTCCGCTCCCTGGCCGGGAGCATTTTTACCCGCCGGGCCAGAAGCCCGGAAAGAAAGGATGATAACATGAAGCGAATCTTTTTGATCGTGCTCGATTCCTTCGGCGTCGGCTATGAGCCGGACGCGGCGGATTTCGGGGACGTGGGCGCGAACACGCTCAGATCCTGCGCCTCGTCGGCGCAGTTCAACATGGACAATCTGATTGCCGCCGGCTTCGGCAATCTCGACGGTGTGGACTACCTGCCGAAGACCGGCGCGCCCACCGCCGCCGTGGCCCGGCTGCAGGAGCGCTCGAAGGGCAAGGACACGACCATCGGCCATTGGGAGATCGCGGGCGTGGTGTCGGAAAATCCGCTGCCGACCTATCCAAACGGCTTCCCGGACGAGGTCCTCGCGCCGTTCCAGGCCCAGACCGGCCGCGGCGTTTTGTGCAACCTGCCGTACTCCGGCACCGAGGTCATCAAGGACTACGGCCGCGAGCATGTGCAGACGGGCGATCTGATCGTCTACACATCGGCCGACTCGGTGTTCCAGATCGCGGCGCACGAATCCGTCGTACCGCCCGAGCAGCTGTATGCATACTGCCGCATCGCGCGCAGCATCCTGCAGGGCAAGCACGGCGTGGGCCGCGTGATCGCCCGCCCGTTCGAGGGCGAATGGCCGTATTCGCGCACCAGCCGCCGGCATGATTTCTCGCTCGAGCCGCCGGCCGACACCATGCTGGACCATTTGAAGGCGGCGGGCAAGACCGTCATCGGCGTAGGCAAGATCCACGACATCTTCGCCGGACGGGGCCTCACCGAATTCACCTACACCGCCGGCAACCGCGACGGACTGGAGAAGACCGCGGCCTACGCGCAGCAGGACTTTGACGGCCTGTGCTTTGTCAATCTCGTCGACTACGACATGCTATACGGCCACCGGCGCAACATCGACGGCTACGCAAACGCGCTGCACGAATTTGACGCGTGGCTGCCGGGCTTCCTGCAGACGCTGGGCGAGGACGATCTCGTCATACTCACGGCCGACCACGGCTGCGACCCGGGCTATCTCAAGCACACCGACCATACGCGCGAGTATATTCCGATGATCGCGCTGGGCAGGCGCGTAAAGCCCGTCAATCTCGGCACGCGTCTGGGCTTCGGCGATATCGCCGCCACGATGCTCGAGCTTCTGGGCGTGGACGCGCGGGTAGACGGCGCGAGCTTCGCTTCCCAGATCGTAAAGGAGGAATCGAAATGACGCCCGTGGAGCTGATCCATCTGGCCAAGGCCGCCATGCAGCGCGCCTATGTGCCCTATTCCGGCTACAAGGTCGGCGCGGCGCTTTTGACAAAGCAGGGCAACGTCTATCAGGGCTGCAACATCGAGAACGCCGCCTTCGGCCCGTCGAACTGCGCCGAGCGCACCGCGTTTTTTACGGCGATCTACGAGGGCGAGCGCGAATTTGAGGCCATCGCCGTCGTCGGCGGCAAGGACGGCGTAGTGGACGAGATCTTCCCGCCCTGCGGCGTCTGCCGGCAGGTGATGCAGGAGTTCTGCGGCCCGGATTTCATGATCTACATGGGCCGCGGCGACGACAGCTACGAGGCCGTGCGGCTCGACGCGCTGCTGCCGTACGGGTTCAACGCCGAACAGTACATGAACGGCTGAGCCGAACGTTCCTTGCGATCGCCCAACGGGCGCAAATCTGCCGGTAAAGCAGAAAAATTTGAAAAAATAGTTGATTTTCCGGATACAATGTGTCATAATGAATCTACGCGCCCCATGGCGCGAACAATTCCGCAAAAAAATATGAATATGGAGGAACCAAAAATGAAGAAGATCCTTGCATTGCTGCTGGCTCTCGTTCTGGTTCTGGGCCTCGTCGCCTGCGCGTCGTCTGAGCCTACCGAAGAACCCAGCACTGAGCAGCCTGCCGCTACCGAACCCGCGGAAGAGCCGACTGAAGCGCCGGCCGAAGAGCCTGCTGAAGAGCCTGCGGAAGAGCCGGCCGAAGAGCCTGCTGCTGAGGCTGTCATCCAGAAGGTCGCCCTCGTCACCGACGTCGGCACCATCGACGACGAGTCCTTCAACCAGGCCACCTGGCAGGGCGTTGTCGCTTACTGCGAAGCCAACGGCGTCGAGTACACCTACTATCAGCCCACCGAGGACTCCACCGATGCGCGCTGCATCTCCATCGATCAGGCTATCAGAGAGGGCGCTAACGTTGTCGTTATGCCCGGCTACCTGTTCGGCGGCGCTCTGATCCGCGAGCAGGACCTGTATCCCGATGTCTACTTCGTCGCCATCGACGTTGGCTCCGGCGATATGACCGAGGACTATGTCACTTATTATGAGCCGTCCGCCAACACCTCCTGCGCTGTCTTCGCTGAAGAGCAGGCCGGTTATCTGGCTGGCTACGCCGTTGTTATGGACGGCTACACCAAGCTGGGCTTCCTGGGCGGCATGGCCGTTCCCGCCGTTATCCGCTATGGCTACGGCTTCCTGCAGGGCGCGCGTGACGCGGCTGCAGAGCTGGGCGTAGACGTCGAGTGCAACTTCACCTACGGCGGCCAGTTCAGCGGCGACGCTACCATCACTGCTAAGATGGAAGGCTGGTACACCAGCGGCACCGAGATCGTCTTCGCTTGCGGCGGCGGCATCTACACCTCCGCGGTCGAGGCTGCTAACCTGCATGACGGCAAGGTCGTCGGCGTCGACGTCGACCAGAGCTACATCGATCCGAGCATCGTCACCTCCGCTATGAAGGGCCTGCAGAACGTCACCGAGACCATCCTTGCCGACCTGAACGCCGGCAACTGGGCCAACTACGGCGGCAAGTTCCTGACCTATTCGCTGAACGAAGGCGACTATGTCGGTATCCCGACGGACGCTGACTCCTGGAGATTCGACTCCTTCACTGTCGAGCAGTATGAGACCATCAAGGCCGCTGTCATGGACGGCTCCGTCGTGGTCGACAACAACTCCGACAACGCTACCCCCGAGATCGAGGGCATCATGGTCAACTACGTTGACTAATTGCAGACTGCACACAAAAAATCGCGGGCTTCGGCCCGCGATTTTTTTCTTGTCCAGGCGGCTCAGCCGATCAAATCCACGCTGCTGTCGCAGATGAAATAGAACCGGCGGTCCGCGTCGTTGGCCAGCACCACGACGTCTCCCACGCTGCCAAGCACAGCCGCGTTCGCGACAAGCAGCGGACCCGCCGTCACCGACAGCGTGCGCCGGCTGCGGATGCCGCTGCCGGCCGCGTCGCACGGCGTGGCCTTTGCCGAGAGCGTCGGCGCGCACGATGAGCAGTGCAGCGCCTGCCACAGCAGCGTCTTGAGCTGCTGATAGTTCTGCTCCGTCTCCGCGCAGCACGCGCCGTTCGTCACGCCGAAGGCCACGGCCTTGAGCGCGCACAGCGCGACCTCGTGCGCGTCAAACGCCGGACCGCAGGCGCAGCAGCTTTCGCCGGAGCATACGGGCACGGGGTAATAGATCTGCCCCGCGACCTCGAGATTTTCACACGTACACGGCGTAATGCGCACAAACTCGCCCGCCAGCGGCCCCGTCAGATTGTCATAGCCGGCCGAGCACCGCTCGGGGCAATTCAAGGACGAGCCCAGCACAAAGCCGTCCGTCACGAAGGCAAACTGGGAAAAATCGGTCAGCTCCGCTAGGCGCGCGTCGCACAGCAGCTGCAGCGCCGCCGACATCCCGGCCGCGCACGCGCAGCCGCAGTCGATCCCGCTCGGCTCGGCGCACACCGGAGGCTCCGGCACGCTCGCCGCCTCCGCCGCGCAGCCGCACGGCCGCGCCGTCGTCATATAGCTGGAATTGGATTGACTCATATCCATATCATCACTCCTCAGCATCAGATTCCCAAATGGGCGTATGAAGTCCTTCCGCTACAATTACCATATGCGCGCGTGCGCCGGTTGGTGCGAAACATACGCGGCGCGCTTGCATTTATTCCGATCTTGCGGTATGATGATAAAAAAGATGTCAAATATGGGGGGATTTGGTTGCGCTTTTTCCGACGCTTTGCCGCGCTCGCGCTTGCTGCGGCGCTGATTGCTTCGTTCTGTCCCGGCGCGGCTGCGGCAGATCTTGACGAGACGTTTTCCAATGTGGCGGGCAAGACGCTCGAGGGCCTGATGGCCGGCTTTATGGAGGAAAATTATCTGACTGAGCAGAACTTTTCGATCTGCTACTACAACACCGTCACCGGCGAGGAATACTGCTTCGGCGAGACGAACTTCATGATCGCCGGCAGCACGTACAAGCTGCCGCTGAACCTGTATTACTACGAGCTGCAGGCGGCCGGCGAAATTTCAGGCGACGACTACATACCCGGCGCCAACGCGACGCTGGACAGCTGCCACCGCATGAGCCTGGTCGATTCGAACAACGACGTCTCCATCGCCATGCTCTATCACCTCGGCACGTTCCGGGAATATAAAGAGGACATGCGCAAGTACTTTACCATGACTGACGACGAGATCGATCCCGTCTACTACATCAACAACTACTACTGCACGCGCATGATGATGGACTGTCTGAAATACCTCTACGAGCGCGCGGACGAGTTCCCCGAGATGCTCGATTATATGACCCAGGCCTGCCCCGGCGCGTATTTCAAAACGTATCTCGAGGATGAGGTCACCATCGCCCATAAGTACGGCAGCTTTGAGGGCGCAGAGAACGACACGGGCATCATCTACGCCTCCCAGCCGTTTTTGCTGGCGGTGTATACGCAGAGCGTGGGCGAGCTGATCTGTGCCAAGGCGGCGAAGCTCCTCTACGAATACACCGAGTATCAGTATGCGTGCGCCGAGGCAGAGCGGCTCGCCGCCGAACAGGCCGAGGCTGAGCGCCAAGCCGCCGAGCAAGCCGAGGCCGAACGCCAGGCCGCCGAGCAGGCAGAGGCCGAACGCCAGGCTGCAGAACAAGAAGCGGCCGCACGGCAGGCCGCCGAGGCCGAGGCAGAGCGTCAAGCTGCCGAGCAGGCAGAGGCGGCGCAGCAGGCCGCTGCGCTGTCAGAGGCCGATCGTCCGGCGGAGGACCGGACGGACGCGCCGGATGCCGGCGCGTTTGAATGGTGGATGCTCGCCGTGGCGCTGGGCGTATTCGGCGCAGGCGCGCTCATCGTCGCGATCGCCGTGCACGGCAGCAAGAAATACCACGGCAAGCACGTCGCAAAATAAACGCCCCCCTGACAGGAGTCTCCCTGCCAGGGGGATCTGTTTGTCCAAACCCGCGCAGCGTTCGCAGCGGCGTTTTAATTGACGTTTTCTGAATCGAAGACCTCCAGCGGCAGCACGTCGGCCAGCTCGACCAGCTCGTGCCGGAAGCCGCCCGCGTAGTCCATTGCCGCGATGGGGCTTCTGAGCGTATCGTCCTCCGCCTCGCCGAGCGGCAGCGAGAATACCGCCGCAGATCCGCCGCCGGCGCCGGAGAGCATCATCGTCCCGCCGTGCAGCCGCACGATATGCTGCACCAGCGGCAGCCCAAAGCCCGCGCCCCAGCTGGGGCTGGGCAGCGGCGCGTCCGTAGCGTAGCGCGTGAACGCCTCCGCCAGATCGGCGGGGGAGAACTCGCTCTGCCCGCACGTGACCTGGACCAGTACGCTGCGGCCGCTGCGCAGCACGCGCAGCGTGATCTTCGGCGGCGCGTCGCTGTGGCGTATCGCGTTGGAAATGAGGTTCAGCACACACCGCTCGATATTCTGCCGGTCGATCCAGGCGTTCACGAGCTTGTCCGGCAGCTCGCAGCCGAGCGCCGCGCCGGCCGCCTGGCACAGCGGCTGCGCGCGCTCATACACGCCGTAGAAGAAGTCGCACAGCTCTGTCTTCTCGCGCAGCAGCCGCAGCTGGCCCTGCTTGGCGGCGGCAAAATCACCGAGATTGCAGCTCAAGTGCATCAGCTGATACAGCGCGCGGTTGATGCTGGCCATCTGGCGGCGCACGGCCGGCTCCTCCAGTGCCTCAAGCCGGGGAAAAATCGCGTCGGCTGCGCCAAATAGGTTCGTCAGCGGCACGCGCAGCGTGCGCGCGACCGACAAGAGCGTCTGCAGCTGCACGCTTTCCGCCTCCTGCGCCGCGTCCCCGGCCGCGGCCGGCTGCAGCACAAAAAGCTGTCCGCCGTCCATCCGGCGCACAACGGCGTCATACGCTGCGCCTGATAGCTGCAGCGGCAGCTGCCGCGCGCCATCTGTATCGCATGCCGCATCATCCAGCGGCGCGCTGTGCGTCAAAAGCAGCGCCAGCGGCGTATCCGGCGTGATCAGCAGCCGCTGCGCGGCGGCATTGGCGTATGTGATCTGCCCGCCGCAGGCATAAAATACCGGCTGCGCCACGCTGTCAAACGCCTGTAAAAGCTCGTCCAGAGGACCGTTCAAGTGCCTCACTCCTTTGTGATAGTATCTGCCTGCGGCCAGCGCCAAAGCATGGTAAATATTGCAGGCCGCGTCTTCGCTTTATCCGATCGGACCGCGCCGAAAAGCGGCCGCGCCCGTCCTTTGTCCATCATATGACATGACGGGCAAAAAATCAAATATCTTGTCGAAAATACGGCGGTATTTCTTTTTCTGATTTGTTTTTTGCTGGTTTTTCTGTTGCTCTTTTTCCTGATTTGTTTTTGCCACATGCCTCCGGCGGGGCAATCGTTTTGCTTTTTGCTGTTTTT
>CAZWKZ010000097.1:0-7706 GCA_964633935.1 uncultured Oscillospiraceae bacterium
CCCTATACGCTTGGCGCTCAGACGGAAACAATATCTTTAACTGTGTGAAACAGGCCAGAGCTATCCCGACATTCAGCTTCTGCCGCAGCTGGCGGACCTGTTTGAAGTCTCGCTCGACGAGCTGTTCGGCCGCGACTACCGCTGCCCGGCGGCGGATGCGGGCGACGAGGAAGCGCCTGCGGAGCAGGTTGTTTATCACGATCTGCCCTGGGACGACGATGCGAGCGCGCTGCATGTCGTGCTATTCGCCGGTCACAAGCTGGTCGGCAACAGCCTGTTTCAGCGTCATCAAAAGGAAAAGCAGCAGGTGGAGTTCTGCTGGGAGGGTCCTGCGCTCAGCATCCAAAGCGACTTTTCCGTCACCTGCAGCGAGAACACCGTCATTCAAGGCAGCGTCACGGCCGGCGACAGCGTCTGCTGCGGCGATGTCGCCGGCAACGTAAGCGCGGGCGACGGCGTAAATTGCGGCAATGTCGATGGCAACGTGAACGCCGGAGACGGCGTCAACTGCGGCAATGTGACCGGCAGCGTCACAGCCAGCGACAGCGTACATTGCAGTGACGTAGGCGGCAGTGTCCGCGCCAGCGACAGCGTCACCTGCGGCGAGGTACAGGGCGATGTCACTGCCGGTGACAGCGTGCGCTGCACGGCGGTCTATGGCAGCGCCTTCGGCGCGGACGGCGTAAAAATCGTCCCCGGCCGTCAGTCCTGATTCCACTGCGCACGCCCCGCCCCGGCACAGCGGCTGTTTGCCGCCGCGCCGGGGCGGGTTGTTCGTGCAGAAAGTTATTTTCAGAAAATAGTTGTTTTGGTTGGCATTTCGTTGTATACTCTATGGTAGATATTTGCGGGAAACCCGCGAAAATGGAGGTTACATACCATGTTTACAAAACTGCTTGACGCGCTGAAGGCCACCCGCCGCACCATCGTCTTTACCGAAGGACCCGACGCCCGTATTCTTGAGGCTGCCAGCCGCCTGATGAAAGAAGATCTGATGGACGTGATCCTGATCGGCAATGTCGACGAGGTCAAGGCCGCCGCCGAGAAGGGCAATTTCTGCATCTGCAAGGCGCAGATCATCGACCCCGCCACGTATGAGGGCATGGACGAGATGGTCGCGAAGATGGTCGAGCTGCGCAAGGGCAAGATGACCGAGGACGAGTGCCGCGCGGCGCTGGCCAAGGGCAACTACTTCGGCACGATGCTCGTCAAGATGGGCAAGGCCGACGCGCTGCTCGGCGGCGCGACCTACTCCACGGCCGACACTGTGCGTCCGGCGCTGCAGTTGGTCAAGACCAGAAAGGGCGCGCACCTGGTCTCCTCCGCCTTTATTCTGTACCGGGAAGGCAAGGACGGCCCGGAAAAGTACTGCATGGGCGACTGCGCCATCAATATCGATTACCCCGACACCGTCGACAAGGCCACGGGCGAGGTCATCTTCTCCGGCGCGCAGAAGCTGGCTGAGGTCGCCGTCGAGTCGGCCCGTACGGCCGCGTTCTTCGGCATCGACCCGAAAATCGCCATGCTGAGCTTCTCCACCAAAGGCTCTGGCAAGGGCGGCACGGTCAAGCTCAGCCACGACGCCACCGCCATCGCCAAGGAGCTGGCTCCCGAGCTTGCCATCGACGGCGAAATGCAGTTCGACGCGGCGGTCTCCCCCGTCGTCGGTCAGCTGAAATTCCCCGGCAGCCCAGTGGCCGGCTATGCCAATACGTTTATCTTCCCGTGCATCGAGGCCGGCAACATCGGCTATAAGATCGCCCAGCGTCTGGGCGGCTTCGAGGCATATGGTCCCATCCTGCAGGGCCTGAACGCGCCCATCAACGACCTGTCCCGCGGCTGCAACGCCGAAGAGGTCTACAAGATGGCCATCATCACGGCCGGTATGGCTTAAGCATCTGCTGAAGGCCGCCATCGGTCCCCGGCAAAGGGCTGCGGTAAACAATGCATTTGGTGACCTGCGCCACCAGAAAAACTTCGTGGGGAGTACGTTTGTGCTCCCCACCATTTTGTCTATCAACCATTGGAGTAACGATTTATGAAGCTGTCAAACTATCTTGGCGACCGGCCGTTCTGGCGCGTCACGCTGACGATCGCGCTGCCGGTCGCGATCCAAAATGTGCTTACAAGCTCGTTCCAGCTTGTCGACACCATGATGGTCTCGCGGCTAGGCGACGTGACGCTCTCGGCCGTGGGCATGGCCGCGCAGTGGGGCTGGCTGTGCTTCGTGCTGATCTTCGGCCTTTGCTCGGGCATGTCGGTGTTCGTCTCGCAGTATTGGGGCGTAAAGGATCTTGCGGGCATCCGCCGCGTGCTGGGCATCGGGCTTCTCACCAGCGTCGTGTTCTCGCTGGGATTCTTGTTTGTCGCGCGCCTCGCGCCGGGCTGGGTCCTGCGGCTGTTCAACCGGGATGAGGCCGTCATCGCTGCGGGCTGTCAGTATCTGCCCATCGTCTGCTTCTCCTACCCGGCCGTGGCGCTGACCAACATTCTGTCGGTGGTGCTGCGCAACACCGAGCGCGTGAAGCTGCCCATGTACGTATCCATCTGCACCACCATTGCAAACGCGTTTGTCGACTATGGCCTGATCTTCGGCAGGTTCGGCCTGCCGGCCATGGGCGTGCGCGGCGCGGCGCTGGCCACGTGCATCTCGGCGTGGATGGGTCCGGTACTGCTGCTCGCGTTCTCCGCAATTGAAAAGAATCTGCTCATAGGGCCTGTAAAAGAGCTGCTTTCGTTCGGCCTTCAGAATCTAAAGCTGTTCTTCAGCCGCGCCACGCCCGTCATTCTCAACGAATTTCTCTGGGCGCTGGGCATTCTGACGCTGAACATCATCTACTCCAACCAGGGCTACGAATACTACGCGGGCATGACCATCTTCCGCACATTCTCCGATCTGTCGTTCGCGTTCTTCGTCGGCCTCGGCAACGCCTGCGTCATCATGGTCGGCAAGTCCATCGGCCAGGGCAAGATCGCGCGCGGCGTGTCCGACGCCCGGCGCTTCTCCGTGCTCACGCCGCTGGCGGGCCTGATCATCGGCGGACTCACCATTCTGCTGCGCCGGCCGCTCATCTCCATCTTCGCTACGGGCGATGCGCTGTCTGCGCTCACGCTGCAGACGGCCCTGTCCGTGACGGTATTCTGCTCGCTGGAGCTGCTGCTGCGCAATATCCCGTATGTGCAGGTCGTGGGCGTGTTCCGCTCCGGCGGCGATACGCTGCACGGGATGCTGTACGATCTTGGAAGCCTTTGGTTTGTCGGCATCCCTGCCGCGCTGCTGGCCGCATACGTGTTCCACGCGCCGTTTTTGTTCGTGATCGCGGCGGCATACTTGGGCGAAGATCTTCCCAAGACCGTGCTCTGCCTGCGGCATTTTGCCAGCCTGCGCTGGGTCATGCCCGTCACGGCCGAGGGCAAGGCGGGCCTGCAAAAATATCGGCAGTCGCAGGATTGACATTTGATTCTACATGCTGTAGAATATACTACATCATGTAGAATGGAGGCCGTAACATGCGCATGTATCAGATGGGCGCGGTCGAATCGCGCTTCGCTGAGATCATCTGGCGGCATGAGCCGCTGTCCTCGGCGCAGCTCGCACAATACAGTCTGGCCGAGCTGGGCTGGAAGAAAACCACGTCCTACACCGTTTTGCGGCGGCTGTGCGATAAGGGTTTGTTCCAGAATCAAAATGGCACGGTGTCGTCTCTGGTCTGCAGGCAGGACTACGCCGCTATGCAGTCTGAGCGCTTTGTGGACGAGGCGTTTTCCGGCTCGCTGCCCGCATTTTTGGCCGCTTTCACCTCGCGCCGGCAGCTCACGGCGCAGGAGGCCGCGCAGCTGCGCGCGCTGGTCGAGCAGTACGGGGAGGACGGCTGATGGAACAGGGATTTTTATGGCTGCTCAACCAGGGCGCGGCGGCCAGCTGGCTGATCCTGGCCACCGTGCTGCTGCGCGCCGTCTTCAAACAAGCGCCAAAGAGTTTTCGCTGCGCGCTGTGGGCGCTGGTGGGGCTGCGGCTGGTGCTGCCGCCGGGGCTTGCCAGCCGTTGGAGCCTGCTGCCCAGCGCGCAGCTCGTCTCGTCCGACATGCTCTACGCCGCCTCGCCCATGGTCGACACCGGCGTTTCCCCGCTCAACGCGCTTGTCAATCCCGTTCTTTCCCGCGCGCTGGCGGCCGACGGCCTCACCAGCGCCAATCCCGCACAGATCTGGAGCTTCATCGCCTGCTGCGTCTATCTGGCTGGGCTGGCGGCGCTGCTCGTGTGGGCAGCCGTGAGCTGCCTGCTCCTGCGCAGAAAAACGGCGCAGGCCGTCTGCCTGCGCGAAAATGTCTATCTATGCGACCGCGTGGCCGCGCCGTTCATCTTCGGCGTGCTCCGGCCGCGCATCTATCTGCCGTCCGATCTGTCCGAAGCGGACGCGGACCTTGTCCTTGCGCATGAACGCGCGCACCTGCGCCGGGGCGATCATCTGGCAAAGCCGGCCGGCTTCGCGCTGCTTGCGCTGTACTGGTTCCATCCCCTCGTCTGGCTCAGCTACGCCCTGTTCTGCCGCGATATCGAGCTTGCCTGTGACGAGGCTGTGCTGCGCAATATGGATGCAGCCTACAGAAAATCATACGCCAATGCGCTCATCCGCTGCAGCGCGCCGCGCAGCGCAGGCGGCTGCCCGCTGTTCTTTGGCGAGGTCGGCGTGAAGGCCCGGGTCAAGGCGGCGCTCGACTGCAAGGCCCCCGCCGCCTGGCTCAGCGCGCTGGCGCTGGCAGTCTGCGCGCTCATGGCCGTCTGCTTTCTGACCAGCCCCACCGGAAGCGCGCTGTATACCGTATCGGGCGATGTCCCCATTTCGGCGGCAGTGGAAAGTCCGGGCAACAGCTACGAAATCACGGCGGGCGCGGCGTCCGAATACGCGCAGGAGCTTCTCTCGCAAGTGCGCGTGGGCCGCGCCGCGCTCTCGCCCGACCGCGCAGAGGACCGGGACGGGACAAACACCCTGACGCTCTATTACGCCGCGGGCGGCTTCGTCCGCTACCATTTTAACCGCGCCTGCACACAGGTCTGGGTCGACGACGGCGTCAAGCCCACGCTCACACAGGCCGTGCTCAACCCCGAGCTTGTGCAGCAATTTTTCCACAGCCGCATCGAAAGCCCGGCCGATCCCATATCCGCCCCGTAATTTTTAAGGAGCCTGCCATGCACTATGTAACGGCGAAGGGAATCTTGTCTGCAAAAAACGGCATGAACGTATACCGCGGCTGCTCGCACGGCTGCATCTACTGCGACTCCAGAAGTCGCTGCTACCATATGGAGCATGCGTTTGAGGATATCGAGGTCAAGCAGAACGCGCTCACACTGCTCGAAGAGGCGCTCCGGCGCAAGCGCAAGCCGTGCATGATCGGCACCGGCTCCATGACAGACCCGTATCTTCCGCTGGAGCTGGAGCTTGAAACTGTCAGAAATGCGTTGGGCCTGATCTGCGAATACGGCTTCGGCGCCACCGTCATAACAAAGTCCGACCGCGTCCTGCGCGATCTGGATCTGCTGCAGCGCATAAATGAAACGACCAAATGCGTCGTACAGATGACGCTGACGACCGCAGACGAGCGTCTTTGCCGCAAGCTGGAGCCAAACGTCTGCACGACAAAAGCGCGCTTTGCCGCGCTCAAGCAGCTGCAAAGCGCCAAGATCCCGACCGTCGTGTGGCTGTCGCCGATCCTGCCGTTTCTCAATGACACCGAAGAGAACATTTCCGCAATCCTGGATATGTGCGCGGAAGCAGGGGTTTACGGCGTGGTCTGCTTCGGCATGGGGCTGACGCTACGCGATGGAAACCGGGAATATTTCTACCAGCAGCTGGACCGGCTGTTTCCCGGTCTGAAGGAGCAGTATATCCGGACCTACGGCGATCAGTATGTGGTAAACAGCCCCGAAAACGATAATCTGATGCGCCTGTTTCGCCGCACCTGTGACAAAGCCGGCATCGTCTGCGACAACGCGCAGATCTTCCGGTATCTGCAGGCATTTGAGCAAAAGCAGGCCCGCGCGCAGCTGAGCCTGTGGTAACCTGGCGCGGACCGTTTTCTCTGCCGCATGATCTCTGCGCAGTTTTTCAATCAGCGAAAAGCTCCGCCTGCAAAGCAGGCGGAGCTTTTTCAGTTCTCCTTCAGCTTTTCAAAAAAGCCCTTGCGCTTGGGCTGACGGTCGTCGTCCATGGCGTTTTCTAGCTTTTTGAGCAGTTCTTTCTGCTCCTTCGTAAGCTTGGTGGGCGTTTCGACCACCACCGTCACGAACTGGTCGCCGCGCGTCTTGTAGCCGACATATGGGATGCCCTTGCCGCGCAGGCGGAAGGTCGTGCCGGTCTGCGTGCCCTCGGGGATCGAATAGCGCACCTTGCCGTCAAGCGTCGGCACCTCGATCGTGGCGCCCAGCGCCGCCTGCGTAAACGAGATCGGCATCTGGCACAGCACGTTCGCGCCGTCCCGCGTAAAGATCGCATGCTTGCGCACGTTCACCGTCACAAGCAGATCGCCGTTTGGCCCGCCGTTCGCGCCGGCGTTGCCCTCGTCGCGCACGCGGAAGGACTGACCGTCGTCGATACCGGCCGGCACCTTGACCTTGATGGTCTTGCTGCGGCGCACCTTGCCCTTGCCCTTACAGGTACCGCAGGGGTCCTTGATGATCTTGCCCGCGCCGCCGCATTTGGGACACGGCTGGGACGACTGCATCGTCATGCCCATGAAATTCTGCTGTGTACGTACCGTGCCCCGTCCGCCGCAATAGCTGCACGTCTCAGGCTGCGTGCCCTCGCGGCAGCCCGTGCCGCCGCAGCTGGCGCACGGCTCGATGCGCGAATAGGTGATCTGCTGCTCACAGCCGAAGGCTGCATCTTCAAACGAGATCTCGATCTCGGCCATGACGTTCTGGCCCTTGCTCGGCCCCGTGCGCCGGCCGGACGACGAAGCGCCGCCGCCAAAGAAATCGCCGAAGATATCGCCCAGATCGCCGAAGCCGCCAAAGCCGCCGAAACCGCCGCCAAAGCCCGCGCCCGCGTTGGGGTTGAAGTTGGGGTCGACGCCGGCGAAGCCGTACTGGTCGTACAGCGCCTTCTTTTCGCTGTTCGAGAGCACCTCGTACGCCTCGTTGACCTCTTTGAACTTCTCTTCCGCCGCTCTGTCGCCGGGGTTCTGATCGGGATGATACTTCATCGCCAGCTTGCGGTACGCTTTTTTGATCTCGCTGTCCGAGGCGTTTTTCTCTACGCCAAGGACCTCGTAATAGTCTCTTTTATTCTGTTCTGCCATCCGGAACTCACCTCTTTATCAGGCAAAGAAAGCCTTGCAGCCCAAAAGGGCGGAATCACTTCCGCCCCCGGAACTGTTTTGCTCAGTTGACCTCTTCGTAGTCGGCGTCGACCACACCGTCGTCGGAGCCGCCGTTCTGGCTGGGGTTCTGGCCGGCCTGCGCATTCGGCTCGCCCTGCGGCGCAGCGGTCTGATACAGCTTCTCGGACACGGCGTAGAACGCCTTCTGCACCTCGTCGGTCGCGGCCTTGATGGCGGCAACGTCGGTGCCCTTCTGCGCCTGCTTCAGCTTTTCGATCGCGGCCAGCACGGGCGCCTTGTCGCTCTCAGAGAGCTTGTCGCCCATCTCATTGAGCGTCTTCTCGGACTGGTAGACGACCTGGTCGGCCGTGTTGCGCGCGTCGACC
>CAZWKZ010000098.1:0-7647 GCA_964633935.1 uncultured Oscillospiraceae bacterium
CGTCGAGCTGAGCACCCCGATCGCCATCGAGAATGGCCTGCGTTTCGCTAGCCGTGAAGGCGGCCGTACCGTTGGCTCCGGTGTTGTCATCGCCATCAACGAGGACTAATCCTTACGATTGTACAAGCCTGAAAAAGAGGACGCTCCGGCGTCCTCTTTTTTTGCCGAAACGCGGGCTGTGTTTCAGCAAAAGATGATTTTGCTGTGGAAAAAGTCACAATTATGGTGTAAGATATAAGCAATTACTTACGGACGGCACGCACCTGCCGCGCATAGGATGATGCAGGAGGTGCGAATATGGTGTTGCAGGTGATACTCTGCGCGCTGGCCGCCGGCGGGCTTCTGCTTGTTGTCTGGTGCGTGGTCGGAAGATTGCTGCTGCCGGTGAGCCGGTCGCTTGTGAGCGTCTATGTGCTGCGCGGCGACGCGCAGGAACTGGAACAGACTGTGCGCGCGTTTGAATGGCTGTGCGAGTCCGGTCTGATGGCGGGCACATTGCTCGTGGTCGACTGCGCGCAGGACCAGACACTGGCGCAGCTAGCCGCCGATGTGTGCGCCCGCTCGCGCTGCGCGCGGCTGTGCGGCTGCAAGGAGCTGGCAGAACTACTGAAATTGGAGTCGTAGATGGAAAGACAAGACGAGCAGATGCTTCGCGGAACGGTGCAGGGCATCGTATTTCAAAATCCGGAGAACGGGTATACGGTGCTCAGACTATGTGAAGAGAGCGGCGAGCTGATCACAGTGGTCGGCACGATCCCTATGACGCTTGTAGGCGAAAGGCTGGTCATTATGGGCCACTGGGGCCATCATGCCAGCCACGGCCGCCAGTTTGAGGCGGAGTTTCTCGAGCGCCTCATGCCTGAAACCAGCCGCGAGATCCTTTCCTATCTTTCCTCGCGCGCGGTGAAGGGGATCGGGGCAAGAACGGCGGAAAAGATCGTCGCGCTCTTTGGCGCGTCAAGTCTGGACGTGATCGAAAATGAGCCGGAGAAGCTCACGCAGATCTCTGGCATCTCGCTCAAAAAAGCGCAGGAGATCAGCCAGAGCTTTCGCCGTCAGGCGGGGATCCGGCGGCTCATTGAGTTTTTGACGCTGCATCATCTGCCGGCTGAGCTGGCTGTACGGCTCTACCGCGTCTACGGAGAGCTTGCCGTAGACGCGCTGCGGGACGATCCCTATTTACTGACGGACGCGTATTTTGGCGCGGATTTTTCGTCGGTCGATGCGTTTGCGCTGGAGCTGGATTTGGAGGCCGACGATGAGCGTCGCGTCGAGGCCGGCATTCTATTTGAGCTTTCCTACAATCTGACCAACGGCCATACGTTCATTCCCAGGCAAAAGCTCTGCGCGGCGACGGCGGCGCTTTTGAATCTGGAGCAATCCACTATAGAATCTGGTCTTATCCGCCTGCACGAGCAGGGGCGGCTCGTCTGCGACGAGATCGCGGGCCTGACGGCCTGCTATCTGCCGGAGCTGTATGAGGCCGAGGCGTATGTGACGCAGCGCATTTTGCAGATGGCAGGCGAGCGGACAAGCCCGCCGGGGGATCTGCCGTCCATTTTGGAAGCGATCTCCCGCGCGCACACGATTACCTATGCCGCGCTGCAGCTCGACGCCATCCGTGCGGCCGCGACAAGCCGGCTGCTGATCGTCACGGGCGGCCCCGGTACAGGAAAAACGACGGTCATGACCGGAATCCTCGATCTTTTTGACGCGATGAAGATAAAAACGCAGCTTGCCGCGCCGACCGGCCGCGCGGCCAAGCGGCTGAGCGAGGTGACAGGCCGCGACGCGTCCACCATCCACCGGCTGTTAGAGGCGCAGTTTGACCCCGAGACGGGAGCGATGTCTTTTTTCCACGACGAGGACGAGCCATTGAAGGCCGAGGCCATGATCGTCGACGAGGCGTCCATGATCGACCTGCAGCTGATGGCGTCGCTTCTGCGCGCGCTCAAGCCGGGCTGCCGGCTGATTTTGGTGGGCGACCCGGACCAGCTGCCGTCGGTCGGGGCGGGAAATCTCTTTTCCGATCTCATCCGCAGCGGCGCGGCGCAGACGGTACGCCTGCGGCAGATCTTCCGGCAGGCGCAGCAGAGCCTGATCGTCATGAACGCGCACGCGGTCAACGCTGGTCAGCTGCCGGTGCTTACGATAAAGGACCGCGACTTTTTCTTCATGCGCCGCCAGACGCCGGAGAGCGTGGTGCAGACGATCCAAGAGCTGTGCCGCAGAAGATTGCCTGAGAACATGGGCATCCCGGTGTCGGAGATTCAGGTGCTCTCGCCCAGCCGAAAGCAGCCCACGGGCACAAAGGCGCTGAATCTGGCGCTGCAGGCGGCGCTCAACCCGCCTGGTGAGGGCAAGCGAGAAAAGCGGTTTGGAGATTTTTCCTTCCGCGAGGGCGATCGGGTAATGCAAATTCGCAATAACTATGATATACTATGGAAAAAGGCGGACGGACTTGGTTCCGGCACGGGCATTTTTAACGGCGACATTGGCAAGATCCTTTCGATCGACTTTGCAGAAGAACAGCTCAGCGTTCAGTTTGACGACCGGGTGGCGCAGTACGGCTTTGACATGCTGCGCGAGTTGGAGCTGGCCTATGCCATGACCGTGCACAAAAGCCAAGGCAGCGAGTACCGGGCGGTGATCTTGTCCGCGTTTTCCGGATCGTCCTTACTGCTCACCAGAAGCGTTCTGTATACGGCCATCACGCGCGCGCGTGAGCTGTTCATCATCGTGGGCAGGGAAGAGGTCATCGCCGCCATGACGCAAAATGACCGCCAGCAGCGGCGCTATAGCGCGCTGAAGCTGCGGTTGGAGCAGGGGGCGGTCTGAGATGACGGGGAAGGCGATCGATTGGCTGCTGGATCTTCTCTACCCGCCGCGCTGCGTGATCTGCCACAAGCTGCTTGCGCCCGGTGAAAAGCAGATCTGCCCCGCGTGTGACGACGCGCTGCCAGAGTATGACGGCGCAGACCCGCAGGTTCGCTTCTGCGAGCGCTGCGTGGTCACGTTTCGCTATGAAGGTATGCTGCGCGAGTCGTTTCTGCGTTATAAGTTTTCCGGCCTGCGCCAGTACGCGGAAAACTACGGCGCATGGATGGCCGTCACCATCCGGGACAAGCTGGCGGGAAAATTTGATCTCATCACCTACGCGCCCGTCAGCCGCAGGCGCAGAAAAGAGCGCGGCTATGATCAGTCAGAGCTTCTATGCCGCGCGATCGCGCGCGAGCTTGGGCTGGAGCCGGTGACGGCGCTGGAAAAGCGGACGCACACGGTCGCACAGTCGTCGCTCAGCGAACGCGAAGCCAGGGCGGCAAACGTTGCCGGCGTCTATGCGCCGGTCGAACCGGAGCGATTTACCGGCAAACGCGTGCTGCTCATCGACGATATCGTGACCACCGGGGCGACGCTGTCCGAATGCTGCCGCGTGCTTTTGACCGCAGGCGCTGCAAGCGTCGTATGCGCCGCATTGGCTACGCGGCGATCTGAAGAATAGATGGAAAGGGAAATTCTGCATGAAACTCACAAGAGATATCGGCATCGACCTTGGCACGGCCAACATCCTTGTCTATGAACAGGGCAGAGGCATCGTTCTGCGCGAGCCGTCGGTCGTGGCTGTGGATAAGAATACCGGCAAGGTGCTGCAGGTCGGCTCGGCCGCGCGCAGCATGCTGGGCCGAACGCCGGGCAATATCGTCGCGGTCCGTCCGCTGCGTGACGGCGTGATCTCAGACTATGAAATGACGGAGAAAATGCTGGAAGAATTTCTGAAAAAGATCACGCGCTTCGCCCTCATCAAGCCCCGTGTGATCGTCTCCGTTCCAAGCGGCGTGACCGAGGTAGAAGAACGCGCGGTCATTCAGGCCACGATGGAGGCCGGCGCGCGCCGGGTGTATCTTATTGAAGAGCCGTTCGCGGCTGCGCTTGGCGCAAAGCTGGATATCTCTGGCCCGTCGGGCCATATGATCGTGGATATCGGCGGCGGTACGACGGATATCGCGGTGCTGAGCCTGGGCGGGATCGCCACGTCGTCTTCGATCAAGATTGCGGGCGATACGTTCGACGAGGCGGTCGTCAGCTTCATGCGCAGGCGATATGCCATGCTGGTGGGATTGAACACAGCGGAAGAAGTAAAAATCACGATCGGCTGCGTCTACCCGCGGCCGGAGGAGTTCGTGATGAACGTCAAAGGACGCGACCTGAAGACCGGTCTTCCGAAGGAGCAGAGCGTCACGTCCAGCGAGCTGATCGAGGCGTTCAAGCGCCCGGCCAGACAGATCGTCGACGAGGTGCTTTCCGTGCTTGAGCATTCCTCGCCCGAGCTTGTGGCCGATATCGCCAAAAACGGCATTGTTCTCACCGGCGGTGCAAGCCAGCTCTACGGCTTCGATCAGCTGATCGCCGAGCGCACCGAGATCGCCTGCAGCATTGCCGACGACGCGGATTCCTGCGTAGCCTATGGCTGCGGCAAGAGCCTGCAGTGGATCAACTCGATGCAGGAGGGTACGATCAATCTTGCCCGCCGCAAGCTTATGAAGGAGCAATAGCGCCGCCGGATGGGCACGTATCGTTTTCCAATTATTGCGGATACTAAAGGACGCAGTCGCTTGACTGCGTCCTTATGTTTTTTGGAGGCGATCGGATGCCGGAGCGTCAGCTGGAACAGAAATACGGCCTTTTTACCGCGATCTGCATGGTCGTCGGCGTGGTCATCGGCGCGGGCGTGTTTTTCAAGGCGCAGAGCATTCTGCAGAAGACGGGCGGCGATCTCGGTCTTGGCATCGCAGCGTGGCTGATCGGCGGCGCGATCATGCTCGCGTGCATTCTGGCCTTCGCCGTGATGGCACGGAAATACGCGGCGGCCGGCGGCGTAATGGACTATGCCGAAGCCGTCGTTGGCCCGCGGTATGCCTATTTTGTCGGCTGGTTTCTGGCGACGGTCTACTATCCGACGCTCGCATCCGTCCTGTGCTGGCTGTCGGCGCGCTATACGCTGGAATTTCTCACAGCCTGCTGGCCAAACCTGCCGCTGCGCATTCCGGCGTCTGCCGGCGGGTGCGCGGACGGACCGGAGTGTATGGCACTGACGCTTCTTTACCTGTGCGCGGCGTATGCCGTCAACGCGCTCGCGCCAAAGCTGGCGGGAAAGCTGCTCACCTCTGTGACTGTTATCAAGCTCATCCCGCTTGTACTCATGGCGGTCGTGGGGCTGCTCGCGGGGTTTTTTAGTCCCACGCACATGCTTGCGAAAAATTTTGCCGCCGCGCCAGCGCCCGGCGCGCAGACAGGCGGGGCGCTTTTGGGCGCGGTCTGCTCGGCGGCGTTCGCCTACGAGGGATGGATCGTCGCCACGTCGATCAGCGGCGAACTGAAAGACGCAAAACGGAATTTACCAAAGTCGCTTGTGACCGGCTCGCTCATCGTTATCGCCGTCTACAACGCATACTATCTGGGCGTAGCCGGCGGGGCAGAGGTGCAGGCGCTGATAGAGCGCGGCGCGTCAGAAGCTTATGTAAACCTATTTGGCGGCAGGATAGGAAACCTTCTGACGCTGTTTGTGGCAATTTCATGCCTTGGTACGCTGAACGGGTTGATGCTGGGCTGTACACGCGGCATGTACGCCCTGGCTGCGCGCGGGCAGGGACCCAGACCGGACCTGTTTGGACAGATCGATGCAAAAAGCAACATGCCGGCCAACTCCGCCGCGTTTGGGCTGTTATCCTGCGCGTTTTGGACGGTGTATTACTTCCTGGTGAACGTGGTGGAGTCTTGGACAGGCGTATTTGCGTTCGATTCGTCCGAGCTGCCGGTCATCACGCTGTACCTGTTCTATATTCCGATCTTTTTATGCTGGATGCAGAAGGGCAGAGAGGAGCCGCCGCTTCGCCGGTATGTGCTGCCCGCGCTGGCAGTCGCGGGCGCCGGTTTTATGGTCTATGCCAGCATCGTCAGCCATGGAATTGCGAACGTATGGTATCTGATCGTGTTTGCCGCCGTCATGCTCATCGGCGCGCCATATCGCAGAAAAAACAACGGCGGGACATCCGGGTAGGATCTCCCGCCGCTCTGTAGTCGATAATTGAGAAAAGGCGTTACGCTAAGATAAACGCGTCAAGCTGCGCGCGGACGGCCGGTTCCTGCATCAGATCGCCGCGCAGACTGATCCGGCCGTAATCCTTTGCGTGCAGAAAGAGTGTTTTTACTTCCTCAGAGGACTGCTGGGCAAGCACGGCGCGGAAGTTCTGCTCTTGCGTATTGCTGATGACGACGGCCTTCTTCCTGATGCGGTCATATCGCTCGGACAGCTCGGCGCGGCCCAGAAAATAGCCCTGGCAGCGTTCATAAAACAGGAAAAAGTTTGCGCAGGGATAGTCGCAGTAATTTGGAAGGACAAAATATGTCACGTCGCTGGCGACGATGGCATCGTAAAGGATGTACAGCCCGTCGTCCTGATACGGGCAGGAAGGGTGGCGGTCAAAGCATTCATACCGGCAGCCGCCGCAGGGGTGCGCGTGAAGCGCGGCGAAGGAATACAGCGTACCGCCAGTGAGCGACTGCAGATAGCGGCCAATGCGCGCACAGTTGCCATCGGAACGGCCGCTGAAGCTAATGATTGCGGTTGACATAATATCGATCTCCTCAGATGTGATGCCGGTAGTCGAGAATATCGTTGGCAATGGGGGTGTAGAACAGACGATGGATCTGCTCCGGCTCGTGCGTCTGAGCAAGGATCCACATGAGCTTGCCGACGATCGCCTCGGTGGTCATATCGAATGCCTCTAGGATCTGCGGACAGCTGCGGAGCTTGTAGCCCACCTGGTACACGCCGGCGTTGCTGCCCTCGTTCTGTACCTGCGTGGTGAGCACGATCGTTTTGCCGGACTGCATCGCGCGCTCTAGAACGCCCAGAAAATCGCTGCCGTCATAGCTGGGAACGCCGCCGACACCGAAGGATTCCAGGATCAGCGCGTCGTTTCGCTCGAGCATGAACGCGGCCAGCTCCGACTGCGCGCCGGGGATGAGCTTCAGAAGCGCCACCTTTTCATCGAGCGCGTCGTAGAACACAGGCGCGGGCAGACAGCTGTTCTCGATATACTGCAGAAGACAGCCGTCCTGCAATACGCCGAGGACGGGATAATTGATGCTGGAAAACGCCTCGTAGCTTTTTGAGCGCGTTTTGCACGCCCGCGTACCTTGGATGATCTTACCGTTAAAAACGATCAGAACGCCGTGCAGCGTGTCAGAGGCGGCACAGATAAACGCGTCCGTCAGATTGACCTTGGAATCGGTGGAGTCAAAGCCGATGGGCTTCTGCGCGCCGGTGAGGATGATGGGCTTTTTTGAACCCTGGACCAGATAGGAAAGCGCGGCCGCCGTATAGGCCATGGTGTCGGTGCCGTGGCTGATGACAAAGCCGTCGTAGTCGTCGTAGCTTTGACGCAGCTGCGCGGCGAGCAGCCGCCAATGGCGCGGGCAGAGATTGGTGCTGTCAAGGCTGAACAGCTGCATGCAGTCTACCTCGCAGAGCGAGGACACGTCCGGCACATAGCGCAGAAGCTGCTCGGACGTGAGCGCGGGCGCAAGTCCCTCGCTGCTTTTGCTTGACGCGATGGTGCCGCCGGTGCCGATCATGAGTACTTT
>CAZWKZ010000099.1:0-7622 GCA_964633935.1 uncultured Oscillospiraceae bacterium
GCGGTAAACGAGTGCGCTGCAGCGGGCCGTGATCCTTTTGTCGGAAAAGGCGCATCGCCTTTTTCGACAGTCTCAAGCGCCGGAAGGATGCTCCTTCCGGCGCTTGATGCTTGTGTTCAACGGCTGGCGTTACGATCCCTTTTGCGCCAGGCCGCCTGAGCGGTCAGCCGAGGGCGCCCATGTACTGGAACGACAGATCCGGCTTGCTGGCCGGGATATCGGTGACGACCAGCTCAAGATTTTCCGCGATCTTTTCATAGACCGAGAAGTCCAGTCCACCCGCGATGCAGATCAGGCTGCTTGTGGCCTCGTCGAACAAAAGCAGATACTGCATATCCTCGTAATCGGCCGCCTCGGCTTCGGATACATCGCGGCGGATGGTGATCCAGGTCGCCTGGAACTGCCCGATGCTGTCCTCTTTGACGATCTGCGCGTCGCCGGAGGTCAGAAGAAAATCCGTATCCTCGACCGTGACGGCGGAGAAAACGTAGATCGCATAGTAGTGATTGCCGAGCGTGCCGGGCAGCCAGTATTCCTCCGTGACCTTGGAGCCAAGATACAGATAGATGCTGTCAAGCTCGTCTCCCGTCATGGCCGTCGTTTCCAGCCCGGGATCGGCGCAGTATTCCAGCTGGCTCTTCAGTGTCGTGAGGAATGGCTCGCCTGTGCCGTCCGGCAGCCAATCAGCCCGGACGCCGACCCATGTCGGCGTATCGCCGGCGTTGACGTCTTCGATGCGCACCGTGTTTGTGCCCGGCTCAACGGAATAGGTGAATTCTTTTTCTTCGATTTCGCCTTCAGGCGTCCGAAACGTCTCGGTACGTGTCAGTTCCAGGCCCTCGTGCTTGCCAAGCGTGACATAGTGGACAATTGCGCTCGCGCCGCAAAGCAGCACGACCAGCGCCGCTGCAAACAGCGCCATCGTCAGCGGGCGGCGGCGTCTGGTTTCGCCGCGCAGCTTGCGCAGGGTGCGCGCCTGAATCTCATTGACCGAGACCCAGTCCGCCGGCGTGAGATCAACGCTGTTTTCCTCATATCCGTCAAATAAATCAGAAATCCTGATCTTCAATGCTGTAACCTCCTTGCTGTAAAATACTCCGCAGTTTTTTTCGCCCGCGCAGAAGATGGCTGCGCACGGTGTTGTCGTTCAGCTGCATCTGCGCGGATATGCGCGCTGTGCTCTGGCCGTAATAGTAGTAGCGCAGGAAAATTTCGCGGTCACATCCGTCAAGCTCGCCGAGCAGCTGCTCGACCAGCTGCCGCCGCTCACACTGCTCTAAAAGTCTCGGCGCGTCGGCGTCCTGCACGCAGAGCCAGTCTTCGGCGGGGCAGAGGACCGGACCGCGTTTTCGCAGGAAGCCCTTGGCCGCGTTTCGCGCGATCGCCGCCAGATAGCCGCGCAGATGATCGGTTTTCAGCTTCTCGCGGCTTTGCCAGAGCGCGAAAAATACGTCGGAGCTAAGCTCCTCCACGTCCTCGCGCAGCGCGCCGCTGCCCAGCTGTGCGGCAATGACGGCGGCGACATAGGCGCTGTAGCGCGCAATGGCCTGCTCCAGCGCGGCGCGTTTTCCACGGCGCAGGGCAAGAATCAATGCTCGATCGTCGATGTCAGATCCCTCCGGTTTCGATGGTGTTTTGAGAATTCTCACCAATATAGATGCAGCTGCCGCGCGTTTTGTTGCAGAAGGCATTGAAAAAAGCGGCGTATGGACCTGCCATACGCCGCAAAGGGGGGGATATCGTTTGCTGCAAGAAACGCCGGCGATCAGCCCCACAGAGCCGAGAGCATCGGGATGATCTGCTTTTTTCGCGAGACAACGCCCGGCAAAAAACACGTATGATCCTTGAGCTGCATGTTGAACGCCTGGGTAATAATGTCCTCGTCGCCAAGATACAGGATCTGCGTGCCCTCGATCAAAACGTCGGTCAGCATCAGCATGATGAGCGAATATCCGCGCTCCTGCATGGTTTTTTCCATCAGCGTCAAAAACTCGTCCTTGCGCGCGAGCATACGCGTATAGTCCACACACATGATCTGGCTGACGCCGAAGTCGTGGTCGGCGATGTGGAAATCCTTGAAATCCGCGAACAGCAGAGAATCGGCGGGTTTATCGTAGGCGTTGGAGGCGGAGAAGATCTCCATACCGAGGTCTTTGAGCGAAATATTCGCGATGCGCGCCATGCGCTCGGCCATGCGCTGGTCGCGGTATGTGGCGGTGGGGGATTTGAACATGACCGTGTCGGCCAAAATAGCCGCCGCGATCAGGCCCGCCAGCTTTTCAGACGGCATCAGGCCCTTTTCCTGGTACATCTCGGCGATGATGGTGGCCGTCGAGCCGACCGGCTCGTTGCGGAAGTAGATGGGATTGAGCGTCTGGATATCGGCCAGCCGGTGGTGGTCGATGATCTCCAAGATCTCGGCCTGCTCCAAGCCGGGGACCGACTGCGCGGCCTCGTTGTGATCGACCAGTACCACGCGCTTGCGGCGGGGCTTGATCAAATGATAGCGCGAGAGCGTGCCGACGACCTTGTCGTTTTCATCGAGGATGGGATAGCTGCGGTGGCGGCTTTTGAGCACGATCTCCTTTACGTCGTCGACAAAATCCGTCAGATGAAACGCCTCGAGATCCTCGGTGCGGCAGATGCGCTGTACCTCGATGGCGTGATAGATCATACGCGCGGCCTTGAACGCGTCAAGAGGCGTTGTGATGATGCAGGTCTTGGTGGGCATGGTCCGCAGCTCGTCCGGGATCTCGGCCTGGCAGACGATGAGGCAGCTGACGCCATGCTCGATGGCGCGGCGCGCCATATCCGGCTGATTGCCGCAGATGACGATGTTGTCCTTGCCGGAAAACAGCAGATTCTGGTTGCTCTGCGGCACGGCGATCGAGACCTCGCCGCTGATGGTGTCGACGAGATAGCCGGCGTCGTTGAGGATCTTGCCGTCCAAAACGCTGAGCAGATTGAACACCGGGATTTCCTCGACGAACGGGTCGGCCACGGTCTTCATGTCGTACGCCGCAATCTCAGCCGAGGACAGCATGCCGTAAAGCGTGCCGTCGTCGCGCGTGACAGGGATCGACGGGATGCCGCGGTTGGACTGCAGTGCGTCCCACGCGCGGTTCACTGTGACCGCGCCGGAGAGCGCGGGCGGCGTATCGTAGTCGAGGTCGCGCACCTGCGTGCGCATGGTCTGGATGCGAACGGGCGGCTCGAAGCCAAAGCGGTTGAGCACCAGCTGCGTCTCGTCGCTGATGTGGCCGAGCCGGGCGGCGACGAATTCCCGGTCGCCCAAGGCGTTGCGCAGCGCGGCATAGGCCATGGCTGAGACAATGGAGTCGGTATCGGGGTTGCGGTGGCCGGTGACATAGATGGGGTCCATATGCACACATCCTTTTCTCAAGTTGCGCTGGGGAATGTTACGCCGTGAAAGCGCATCAAAAAGCGCACGGGGTAGTATTTGTCCAGATAGTTCCTACAATACCAGTCATAGGTCGCGTCGGGCAGATGCAGCAGCTCCGGCGCCTGCGTGCGGAACAGCTTGAACGTCTGCTCGTCGCCGGAAATGAGCGCGGCAAGCAGCTCCAGCTGGCCCTCGCTCGCCAGACGAGCAAGACAGCCGTCCATGATCGCGGCGCAGGCGCGCTCATCGGCGTCTGCCAGCAGCTCTTTGTTGCCGAGCCAGGCGAGAAAATCGTCCATGTCGAGAAGCGTCCGCGCCGCGGCGTGCGAGAGTGTTTTGAACTCATCCTGCGCGCCGCGTTTGACGATGTCGATGAGGTACTGCAAGAGCGCGTCATCAAGACACACGCTGTCAAGAAAGACCTCGTAGATCTCGCGGACCTCAGATTTTACCGGCTCTGCGGACGGGGCGGCTTCCGGCGCTGGCCTGGCCGGCGGCTGTTCCGGCGCGGCCTGCAGCTGCGAGAGCATCGCAGACAGCTGCGCGGGGTCAAAGCTGTCGAAGACCTGCTGCGGGATCTGTATGCCCTCAGCCTCGGCGCACAGACGGACGAAGCCGGCTGCGCCCATGCGCTCGATCTGCGGCAGAAGCTCAGCGGCGCGCGCGGCTGCGTCCTCGCCGTGCAGCGTAAGGCCGTCCGGCGGCTGGCGCGTGCCTTCGCACAGCGCGCAGAAGTATTGCAGAAAGTATTCGATCAGCATGCTGCGCCCCCTTACAAGGATGTCCAATTATTGTCAGTGTATCACGGTTTTTTTGTTTCGTCAAAACAAAAGCGCACGAAAAAATTGTGGAAAAAAGCATTTATTCTCTTAAGCAAAGCATGCCCGGCGCGCGTTCGTGCGTGCCGGGCATGGAGCTTATTGCGCTTTGGTGAGACTCGTGCGGACGAGCGCGCGTTTCATCTCGGCCTCGGCCAGCGCCAGTTCGTGTTTGGAGAGCTGATCCGGCGCGGCCAGCTTTTGCTGCGCGCGTTCGAGCGCGCGCTGGGCGCGCGCGGCGTCGATGTTCTCAGCCCATTCAAACGTAGTGGCGATCACGCGCACATCGCCGTTTGTGACGGCCAGCATGCCGCCGATGCAAGCGGCCATGCGCGGCTTGCCGTCAGTCACGACCTTTGCCGCGCCCATGCCGAGTGGCGTCACGTAGTTCATGTGCCGTGGCAGAATGGTGAGATTGCCCGTTACGGCGCGCACGCTGATGCTCTCGGCCTGGCCGTCATAGAACAGGCCGTCCGGCGTTACGATCTGCAGATGGAAGCTGCTCATACCGCTGCACCCTTTGCCTTGGCGACAACGTCGTCGATGGAGCCGGCGAAGAGGAACGCGGACTCAGGCAGGTCGTCATGCTTGCCCTCCACGATCTCTTTGAAGCCGCGGATGGTCTCAGACAGCGGGACGTATTTGCCCGGCATGCCGGTGAACTGCTCGGCGACATGGAACGGCTGCGACAAGAAGCGCTGTACCTTTCTTGCGCGGCTGACGGTCAGCTTGTCGCTTTCCGACAGCTCGTCCATGCCCATGATGGCGATGATATCCTGCAGCTCTTTATAGCGCTGCAGAATCTGCATGACCGAGCGGGCGACGGCATAATGCTCCTCGCCCACGATCTCGGGCGAGAGGATACGAGACGTCGAGTCCAGCGGGTCGACGGCGGGGAAGATGCCGAGCGACGAGATCGCGCGGTCAAGCACGGTCGTCGCGTCCAGATGCGCGAACGTGGTGGCGGGCGCGGGGTCGGTCAGATCGTCAGCGGGGACGTAGACTGCCTGCACGGACGTGATCGAGCCGTCCTTGGTGGAGGTGATGCGCTCTTGCAGCGCACCCATTTCGGTAGCGAGCGTCGGCTGATAGCCGACGGCGGACGGCATGCGGCCAAGAAGCGCAGAGACTTCGCTGCCGGCCTGCGTAAAGCGGAAGATGTTGTCGATGAATAACAGCACGTCCTGATGCTTGACGTCGCGGAAATACTCGGCCATCGTCAGACCGGACAGGCCCACGCGCATACGCGCTCCGGGCGGCTCGTTCATCTGGCCGTAGACCAGCGCGGTCTTTTCCAGCACGCCGGATTCCTTCATTTCGTAGTACAGGTCGTTGCCCTCACGTGTGCGCTCGCCGACGCCGGTAAAGACAGAGTAGCCGTTGTGCTCAGTGGCAATATTGTAGATCAGCTCTTGGATCAGGACCGTCTTGCCGACGCCTGCGCCGCCGAACAGACCGATCTTGCCGCCCTTGGCGTACGGGCAGATGAGATCGACGACCTTGATGCCGGTTTCCAGGATCTCGGTCGTGGACTGCTGTTCTTCATACGACGGCGCCGCGCGGTGAATGGGCAGGCGCTCAACGTGCTCGGGCGCGGGCTGATTGTCGATCGGCTCGCCGAGCAGATTGAAGATACGGCCCAGGCATGCCTCGCCGACCGGCACGGTGATGGGTCCGCCGGTGTCGACGGCCTGCGCGCCGCGCTGCAGCCCATCGGTCGAACTCATGGCGATGCAGCGGGCCAGATTGTCGCCGATATGCTGGGCGACCTCGCACGTGAGCTTCACGCCGTGGTTTTCCAGTTCGATGGCGTTTAACAGATTGGGCAGCTGACCGTCTTGAAAGCGGATGTCGAGAACAGGACCGACGACCTGCACAACGGTTCCGATATGTTTTTGTGACATGAGGTCAACTCCTTTCATACTTTTTCTGCGCCGGCGACGATCTCAGTGATCTCCTGGGTGATCGCGCCCTGGCGCGCGCGGTTGTATTTGAGGCTCAGATCACTGATGATATCATCGGCGTTCTTGGTGGCGGAATCCATCGCGGTGCGCCGCGCCGCCTGCTCTGAGGCGACGGATTCGCACAGCGCGCCGTAGACGACGCCGCCAAAATACTCGGGCACGATGGCGTTAAAAACGGCAGCCGGCCCGGTCTCATAGAGGATGAACGCATGCTCTTTCGTTTTCTGACCGGATACGCGCAGCGGCAGCAGCGGCAGCGCGCTTGGCGTCTGGGCCAAAAGCGAGGCAAAGTGCGTGTAGAACAGCAGGATTTTGCCATATCTGCCCGCAAGGAAGCTGTCGCAGATCACGCGCGCGATGGAAAAGCAGTCGCCGATGGTCATATCGGCCGCCTCGGCATACTGTTCGGTAAACATGCTCACGCCGCGCAGACGGAAAAATTCCACCGCTTTTTTGCCGATGGGCAGGACCTCGGCCTCTTTGCCCTGCATCTCGCGCCAGGCAAGACGCAGAATATTGCTGTTATAGCCGCCGGCCAGGCCCCGGTCGCCCGCGATGACGATGCAAAGCAGCTTGCCCGCTTCGCGCGTCTGCAGATACGGCGAGTCAAAATCCCGCGTGGAATCGGCAATGTCGTTCATCGTGGCGTAGAGCGTTTCAAAATAGGGACGGCTGGAGATGGCGCGGTCCTGCGCGCTGCGGAGCTTGGAGGCAGCGACCATTTCCATGGCCTTGGTGATCTGCCTGGTGGACTGCATGCTCCGGATTCGGTTTTTGATGTCTTTCATGGACACGCCGGCCATGTGCGCACGCCTCCTTCCTTATTTATGTCCGGCAAACTCGGCAAGGTAGGCCTCGAGCGTCTGCTGAAGCAGCTTCTCGTTTTCCTCTGTCAGCTGGCCGGTGGTGCGGATGGCGGTGAGGACCTCGTAGATATGGCCGTCGAGCCAAGGATATAGGCCGTGTTCAAAGCGGCGGATATCCGCAACGGCGACGTTCTTGAGATAGCCGCGCGTGACGGCATAGAGGATACAGACCTGATGCGCCACGTCGATCGGCTCGTTGCGGTCCTGCTTAAGGACCTCTACGATGCGCTCGCCCTGGTCCAGACGCTCGCGCGTGTCGCGGTCGAGATCCGATCCGAACTGCGCAAAGCTCTGCAGCTCGCGGTACTGCGAGTACAGCAGCTTCAAGCTGCCCGCGACCTTCTTCATGGCCTTGATCTGCGCGTCGCCGCCGACACGCGAGACCGAGATGCCGGGGTTGACAGCCGGCATGACGCCGGCATGGAACAGCTCGGTCTCCAGGAAGATCTGCCCGTCGGTGATGGAGATGACGTTTGTCGGGATGTAGGCCGATACGTCGCCGGCCTGCGTCTCGATGATGGGCAGCGCGGTAAGCGAGCCGCCGCCGTATTCCGGCGCCATTCTGGCCGCG
>CAZWKZ010000100.1:0-7540 GCA_964633935.1 uncultured Oscillospiraceae bacterium
AAATTTCGCAGCGCGCGCCGCGGCTTTTTCGACGCGCGCAAAGCCCGCCCCGTTTGGGGCGGGCTTTTTTGGCGGTCTTGGTGGACGAGCGTGCCAGCGGAAGCATTTATTTCTAATTTTTATAATCAATTATCAATTTATCCCATAAAACTACATAGACTTACCATGTTCAAAATCGCACTTTTTATGTTATCCTGTAGGAGTCGTTGCGAGGGCAAGACAAAATTCCATCCACAAGGAGAGCAAACATGAAAAGAATCAAGCGTTTTATCAGCATGCTGCTGGCGCTGTATCTGGTATTGGGAATGCTCCCCGGCACTGCGTTTGCAGCCGACCGTAGCGTTTCCCAGACTAGCAGCGGCAGGCAGACAGTCTCGCTGAACGGCGACTGGACCTTTACCAGCTACGACGGCAGCAGCACGGTCGTCCAGGTCCCGCACAGCTGGGAATACACGGACCTCAGCTCAGGCGATCCTGCGCAGAGCGCGCGGACCTGCATCTATGAAAGACAGATCAGCGTCGGCGAATTTGCAGGAAAGCGCCTGTTCTTGCAGTTTGACGCGGTGAACAAAGAAGCCGTCGTCTACATTGACGGCGTGGAGGTCGGCCGGCACAACGGCGGCTTTACGGCCTTCGCCGTGGACATCACCGACGCGTGCATGGGCAAAGAACAGGTCGCGGTTCGGGTGGAAACCACCAACATCACCACCGACACCACGCCGGTCAACACCGATTTTTCCCATTTTGCCGGGCTTTACCGGGACGTCCGCCTGGTGGCGGTGGACCCGCGGGCCTATCTGGCGCTGGAGGACAGCGGTTCGCAGGGCGTGTATTTCAGCACGGACGTGGACCTTTCCTCCGGAACGGCCACGCTGACGCCCAAGGTCATGGTCTCCGGCCAGGGAGGCGGCGAAGTCACGGTGCAGGTGACGCTGAAGGACGCCAGAGGCTGCACGGTTGGGTCTGTCCGCAGGACCTTGACGGTAAGCGGCACGGCCCAGGAGGTGACGCTCGACGCCATCGTCGTGCCCAATGCCCATCTGTGGCAGGGCACCCAGGACCCCTACCTGTACACGGCGCAGACCAGCGTTTGCGTGGACGGCCGGACGGTGGACTGCAACATCCAAAACGTCGGCTTCCGGACCTATGCGGTAAGAGACGGCGTTTTTTATCTGAACGGCCAGGTCTATACGCTGCGGGGCGTAGGGATGCACCAGGAGTTTGGCGCGCAGACCAACGCCACCAACCGGGCGCAGAAAGAGCAAGATATCCAGCTGGTGCTGGAGATGGGCGCAAACGCCCTGCGCACCAGCCACTATCCCCATGACCAGTATTTGTACGAACTGTGCGACCGGTATGGCATCGTGGTCTGGAACGAGATCCCCTTCTATCTTGTGATGCTGGACACCGAGACGTTCCGGGAAAATGTCCTGCAGAACGCAGAGGAAATGGTGAAGCAGGGCTTCAACCACCCCTCCATCATCGTGTGGGGCATCGAAAACGAGGTCAACTATTACGAAAACTTTACCGCCTATTATTCCCAGCCCAACGCGGCGGAGCTTGGACAGTTTATGCAGGAGCTGGCCCAGTTCGTCAAGCAGCTGGACCCCTCCCGGCTGGTGGGCGAGGCCGTCATTGACAGCTCCGCCATGGCGCAGCAGACCGCCGGCTGGGTCACGCCGGAATCTGACACCGACGTGGTGGGCTTCAACATCTACACCGGCTGGTACAGCAACGTCAACGGCGCGACGACCGAGAATCAGTCGGACCGGGTCGTGAACAGCTTCCAGAGCAAGCTGCAGGGCTACCAGAGCCTGTTTGACCAGTCCTCCGGCGGCACGGTCAGCTATGTCATGACGGAATATGGCGCGGGCGCGAACATCCAGCAGCACGCGGATCTGGGCGAGGACTTCAAATGGGGCGGCACCGACAGCTCGAAGGGCTACGCCTCCTCCGGCGCCTTCCACCCGGAGGAATACCAGAGCTACGTCCACGAGGGCATGCTCATGGCCATCTACGGCGACGAGACCAACGGCATTTCGCCGGCGGAAAACCTGTGGGGCGCCTTTGCCTGGGCCATGTTCGACTTCTCCAGCTTCCGCAACGAGGGCGGCTTGCTCCGGCTCAACACCAAGGGCCTGGTTACGGCGGACCGGACAGTGAAGAAGGACGCCTTCTACCTCTATAAGGCCAACTGGAACGATACGGACCCCTTTGTGCATATCACCTCCAGCCGCTATACGATCCGGCCCGACGCGACGATCGACGTGAAGGTCTATTCCAACTGCGATGCGGTGGAGCTGACGGTCAACGGGACGTCCTACGGACAGGGCCAAAAGCAGCAGGACGGCGTCTTTGTCTGGCACGACGTGGAGCTGAATGGAAACGGCCAGGGCAATGTGGTGACGGCTACCGGCGCCAAAGACGGCAGAACCTACCAGGACGTGTGTGATACCTGGACCGCCGGATATGTCGCGCAGATCACCCTGACCAATACGCTGGATAAGACCTATGACGGCATGCCGGCCGCAGAGCCGCAGTACCGCGTGAGTCTGAGCGGCGGAGAGATCGACATCACCGACGATGCGCAGGTCACTGTGGCGTGGTATCAGGCGGTCGCCGCCTCGGATGCTCCGGCCTATGGAGCGTATCCGGCATACGAAGGCCAGCCGTCCTATGGCGGTTACCCCGCCTATGAGGATCATCCGGCCGATGCAGGCCCGGCTTATGGAGAGTACCCCTCCTACGCGGACTACCCCTCCTACGCGGGCTATCCCTCTTACGGCGGCAGCGGTGCGGTCAAGCTGGTCCAGCTGGATGGCGCGCCTTCTGAAGTCGGCGAGTATTTGTGCGTCCTGACCGTAGCGGATGGAAGCAACGGAACGTACACCTGGCTGGGCAGCAGCCTGGAGGTTTCGTTCCAGATCGTCTGATCGGATATGGATGCTTCAGGCGCGGCCGCGCCTGAAGCATCGCAGAACCGCCGGGCGGGAATGCGTTCCCGCCCGGCGGTATGCGGCGCTTTGCTTACTGGTACTCGTACTCGAACGCGGCATTGGACGCTTCAAATTCAAAGCGCGCGCCGCCCTGGACTTCAAAGCGGTAGTATGCGCGGCAGGCGGCGTGTTCATGGATGGTCCGGACCATCGCGCCGCTGGCCGGCGCGGCGAGCGGCAGCGGCGCTTCTGCAAGCAGTTTAGCCGTCAGGCGCAGGCGGCCCTGCCGGACGGCGATCTCTCCGGACCGGTTGCAGACCAGCTTCGCGCCCAGATAGGTGGCCAGCCGGTATTGCGTTCCACGCCAGAGGACCACGCCGATGATCCCGGTAAATTGGAGCCTGCCAAGCGGGATCTGCGCGACCGAGAGCATCAGCGAGCCTTCTGGAAAGCTGCACTGCGTCCAGGCGTATTGCTTGGGAAATGAGCGCCCGCGATCCCCCTCCAGATAGCCGGCGCCATCGGCAAAGGAATACACGGCGCCGTTGATCTGCAGCTGCCCGGATACGGAATGCTTCATACTGAATACGCTGTGGCGGCACTCCATAAATGGAACCCAGCGAAACGGACCCATGATATCATACCCGATGGGCGTGAACGGCCCGAAGCGGAGCGCGCCCTCGGCGCGCAGACCCGGATCGCGCAGATCCAGAAGCAGACCCTGCGGAGAAAACTGATTTCTCCCCACCTCGATGACAGAGCCGTTTTTCTGAAAATCAGCGATGGGATACTGCACATGCCAGGCGGCGTCGTCGGTGATCAGCTGTATGGAGCATGACTGCGCTTGCCCCGCCCTGTGAACGGTGGGAATGACGGCAAGCGTCTGTACGTCAGATTGGCAGCGGAAGTACCAGCCGCAGAAATAGTTTCGCATGAAAACGCTCCTTTGCAAAACGGAAGTATGGAAGCATTCCCATTTTTTGCGGATATGATACCCCAGTGCGGCAAAGCGCGTATGGCGCAATTCGGCTTTGCGCAAATAAACCGGTGGACTTCGTCAGAAGTCTGCCGGTTTTGCATGCTGCGCGTCATGTTCCGCCCAAAAGATTTTGCCGCAGAAAGTAACGGTAGTAATCGGCAGCGATCCGAATCTGAAGCTCGCGCCGTGCCGCTACAGCGGCTCGGCGTATTTGGGCGATCTTGTCATCGCGGCGCACAACTACAGCCAGCACTTCGGCCGCCTCAAGGAGCTGCGCGCCGGCGACGCGGTGATCTTTACCGACGCCGACGGGAATGTGTTTTCCTATGTCGTGTCGGAGCTGGAACAGCTGGCGCCGGACGCGGCGCAGCAGCTGCAGGCGGGGCAGTGGGCGCTGTCGCTGTTTACCTGCACGGTGGGCGGGCAGTACCGCGTGGTCGTGCGGTGTGGCACGGCTGAGGAAACTACTGCTGCAAAGAAATAAGAACTTTGGCGGCATATCGCACGGAAAGATCCGAAACGTCGGGTCATTCCGTGCGATTTTTCTGAAAAAGGCGCTTTTCCGGCCGGGCGGCAGGCGCGCTTTTGTGTGATATGACAATTCTTCCTGCGAAGACGGAGAAAATCTATGGAAATTTCCGATTGACTTTGGCGGCCCTGCGAACTAAAATCTAATATTATTTTTAGTTTAGTACGGACATTTGTACGCGCAATAAAGACATAATAACCGCCGGACCGACAGGAGGGGATTCCATGCAAGCACACCAGAGCCGCTATTTCGATCCCAATGCCGAGCATGACGCATGCGGCATCGGTGCCATTGTAAACATCGCGGGCGTCAAAACGCATCAGACCGTAGACCGGGCGCTTTCGATCGTGGAAAAGCTGCAGCACCGCACCGGAAAGGACGCCGATGGCACGACCGGCGACGGCGTGGGCATTTTGCTGCAGATCTGCCATGGATTCTTCGCCCAGGCCGCAGAGGCATCGGGCGCGCAGCTGGGCGAGGCGGGCGATTACGGCGTGGCCATGATGTTTTTGCCCACAGACCCGCTGATGTGCAGCCGCAGCCGGAAGCTGCTGGAAATGATTCTGAGCAAAGAGGGCATGCAGACCATCTTCTGGCGCGACGTGCCCACGCGGCCCGAGGTTCTGGGCGAGAAGGCGCTTGCGTGTATGCCGCACATCATGCAGTGCTTCATCCGCCGGCCGCAGAGCGTTCCGGCGGGGCTGGAGTTTGACCGGCTGCTGTATATCGCGCGGCGCGAGTATGAGCAGTCGGTGTCCGATACCTATGTATGCTCCATGTCCAGCCGCTCGATCGTGTATAAGGGCTTGTTTCTCGTCGATCAGCTGCGGAGATTTTATCTCGATCTGGAAAGTCCGCAGTACGCCTCGGCGCTGGCGCTGGTGCACTCGCGCTTTTCCACCAACACCACGCCCAGCTGGAAGCGCGCGCATCCGAACCGCTTGATTCTGCACAACGGCGAGATCAACACCATCCGCGGCAACATCGACCGCATGCTCGCGCGCGAGGAGACGATGGCTTCGCCGGTGCTGGAGAAGGACATGGACAAGGTCTTCCCGGTGGTAAACCCGGACGGCTCGGATTCGGCGATGCTGGATAACACGCTGGAATTTCTGATGTTCAGCGGCATCCCGCTGCCCAAGGCCGTGATGATGACCATCCCCGAGCCGTGGAGCCGCGACAAAAACATGTCGCGGCCGGTGCGCGACATGTATCACTACTACGCCACCATGATGGAGCCGTGGGACGGGCCGGCGGCGCTGCTGTTTTCCGACGGCGAGCAGGTCGGCGCGATCCTCGACCGCAACGGCCTGCGCCCGGCGCGCTATTATATTACCGACGACGGCTACTGCGTTTTGGCCTCGGAGGTGGGCGTGCTCGATATCGCGCCCGAGCGCGTGGTCAAAAAGTCCCGCCTGCAGCCGGGAAAGATGCTGCTCATCGACACCAAGGCCGGCGCGGTATACGAAGACCGCGAGCTGAAGCGCCGCTACGCCATGGAGAATCCCTACGGCGAATGGCTCGATCAGGAGCTGGTCTCGCTGGCTGAGATCCCGCTGCCCAACTGCCGCGTGCCGGAGTATACGCAATCTGAGCGCAACAAGCTCTATAAGGTCTTCGGCTATACCAACGACGACATTATGAACTCGATTTTGCCCATGGCGAAAAACGCCGTCGAGCCGACGGCCGCAATGGGCGCGGATATTCCGCTGGCGGTGCTGTCGGAAAAGCACCAGCCGCTGTTTTACTACTTCAAGCAGATGTTTGCCCAGGTCACGAATCCGCCCATCGACTCGCTGCGCGAGAAGATCGTGACCGATACGTCGATCTACGTCGGCTCCGACGGCAATCTTCTGCAGGATCTGCCGGAAAACTGCCGCGTGCTGCAGATCAACAACCCCGTGCTGACCAGCCGCGATCTCATGAAGATCCAGGCGCTCAATATGCCGGGGCTGAAGGCCGCGAAGCTGTCGCTGCTATACTATAAGAATTCGTCGCTTGCGCTGGCGCTCGACCGTCTGTTCGTCGCCTGCGACAAGGCGTTCCGCTCGGGCGCGAACGTGATGATCCTGTCCGACCGCGGTGTGGATGAAAACCATATCGCCATTCCGTCGCTGCTGGCTGTGTCGGGGCTGCAGCAGTATTTGGTCAAGACGAAGAAGCATACGGCCATTTCGCTGATCCTTGAGAGCGCCGAGCCGCGCGACGTACACCACTTCGCCGCGCTCTTTGGCTTCGGCGCGAGCGCGATCAACCCGTATCTCGCCCAGGAGTGCATTGCGGAGCTGGTGTCGAACGGTACGCTCAACAAAGACCACTACGCCGCCGTCGACGCGTATAACGAGGCGGTCCTTGACGGCGTGGTGCGCATCGCGTCAAAGATGGGCATTTCCTCCATCCAGTCGTATCAGGGCGCGAAGATCTTCGAGGCCGTGGGCATTTCCCGCGACGTGGTGGATAAATATTTCACCAACACCACCAGCCGCATCGGCGGCATCGGCCTGAAAGAGATCAACGAGGCCGTGGTTTGGCGGCATGACCGCGCGTTTGACCCCATGGACCTGACCCCAGAGCTGAGTCTGGACAGCTCGGGCTTCCACAAGCTCAGAAGCGGACACGATATGGAGGATCACATGTACAATCCGCTTACGATCCTCACGCTGCAAAAGGCCGTGCAGACGGGCGATTTCGAGCTGTTCCAGAAATATTCCGCGATGGTCGATGACGAGAAGCTGCCGCACACGCTGCGGGGTCTGCTTGGCTTCCGCTTTGACGCGGAAAACGAGATCCCGCTCGACGAGGTCGAGCCGGTATCCGAGATCGTCAAACGCTTCAAGACCGGCGCCATGTCCTATGGCTCGATCTCGGAAGAGGCGCACAAGTGTCTGGCCGCGGCCATGAACCAGCTCGGCGGCAAGTCCAATTCCGGCGAGGGCGGCGAGCAGCCCGAGCGGCTGGGCACGAATCTCAACTCCGCCATCAAGCAGGTGGCCTCGGGCCGCTTCGGCGTGACGAGCGAATACCTGGTCAGCGCGCAGGAGATCCAGATCAAAATGGCGCAGGGCGCCAAGCCCGGCGAGGGCGGCCATCTGCCCG
>CAZWKZ010000101.1:0-7445 GCA_964633935.1 uncultured Oscillospiraceae bacterium
GGGCAGACTCCCGTGGCTGCGGCCCGACGGCAAGAGTCAGGTCTCGGTACAGTATGACGCGGTCGGCGCGCCCGAGCGGATCGATACCGTGGTCGTGTCCACGCAGCATGCGCTAGAGGTTTCGACCGAGCAGCTGCGCGAGGCCGTCATTGAGACGGTCATCAAACCGAATCTGCCGTCTCGGCTGTTGGACGCGGATACGCGCTATCTTGTCAACCCCACGGGCCGGTTCGTCATCGGCGGGCCTGTGGGCGACACCGGACTGACGGGCCGGAAGATCATCGTCGACACCTACGGCGGCTATGCCGCGCACGGCGGCGGCGCGTTTTCGGGCAAGGACCCCACGAAGGTCGACCGCAGCGCGGCGTACATGGCGCGTTATATCGCAAAGAATCTGGTGGCGGCGGGGCTGGCGAAAAAGTGCCAGCTGGAGCTGGCCTACGCCATCGGCGTGGCGCAGCCGGTCAGCGTACTGGTCGAGACGTTCGGCACAGGGAAGCTGCCGGACAGCGCGCTGTCGGCGCTCGTCGCGCGCTGCTTTGACCTGCGCCCGGCGGCCATCATCCGCAAGCTCGATCTGCGCCGGCCCATCTACCGCCAGACCGCAGCCTACGGCCATTTTGGCCGGCCGGAGCTGGATTTGCCGTGGGAGCGCCTCGACGATGTGGACACACTTTTGAAAAATGCCTGAACAAAACGCACCGGCATGCCATGCATGCCGGTGCGAGCTTTTTTCGGGAGGAAGCCGTATCGGACCGATAGCTTGGAAAAAGATTATGTAAATCGCATGTATCGAATGGGATGCAGTTACATGCTATCCTATAATAATATCAAAAGCGAAAAACGCGGAGAAGATTTGGTTTAAATTAATAAAATATAAAATAGTATATAAAAACAATATAGTCATTATTGACAAAATATAGCTGGTTATGCTACACTCAAATCAAAGGAACGTTCCGGTAAGATAAGCCGCCAAATGGACTGCTGGAAAGAGACGGATAAGCAACTTTGGAAGAAAGAAGGGAGTAATAAAAATGCGCACAGCTACAATCAAGAAAATCGTATCAATCCTAATTGTCGTGTGTATGATTTTTTCGTTGACTATTTTTGTGGCCGCATCGGAAGTGCAGACAGACGTAGTATGTGTTGCTTATGGCGTTGCTGAGAATGAAAGCAGTGAGTTAAATTCTAAATATCTTGTGTTATCTTCGAACCTGAATCAACAAGCTTCTACAGGATATCATGGTTATGCAGGAGTTTTGACTGGTTCAAAGAAAAGAGGAATAAGTGCGAAAATTACAATGCCGTCTAGTCTCCCGGATGTTTCAGATAGTGGCGAGTCTGCCTGGGTATCTACCAGCAAAGATTCCAATAATGAATGGGTACAGGCAGGAGCTCGATATTATTCGTCGTTTACTGCATTTAAAACCTACACAGAGCATTATCAAAATGGAGTATATAAGCTTACAACGGTAGGGACGCATCGGCTAGGAATCTACTTGACATACAAGGTGGAGTACAACTCGGATGATGGCAAGTGGCATGCATTTATTAACAGTGTCGATAAAGTCAGTTCTTCATTAGCTGCTACAGAGATAAAAGTACAGGCAAAAGGAGAGGTACACAAAGAAGATATTGAAATGGGGCCATTTACGTTCTCAACAGTCAAAGTAAAAAATTCAGACGGGGTGTGGGTTGATAATACTGACCTTCCAACAGCAGATTCGCCATACACGGCAACTGGATCGGCAACAAGTTTTACTGTTTCAGGACCATAATCCAGAAGCGACTTTTCAGTGTAATTTACGCTTTTTTGAGGAGGTTTTACTATGAACAATTCTTCAGCAGCCCGGCCAAAGCGTTCCGTAAGAATTCTTGTATGTATCTGTTTCGCCGTTGCTTTATGTTTTCTCGCAGCACTATGCGTCAGCAAGGCAAACGCAGCAGATAAAATCCGGCGCACAGTATCTACATATTTAGATCAGAAACAAATTGCATACACATCTGTGCATGTCAACGACCATACGTTGTCTATCAAATTGCAGTCCGACGGAACAGATCACTGCACACTCGATGATGTAAAAGCCATTCAAGACATCTATGCAGCGGTTCACGCGCAAAGTGTGGATGGAAAAATCAGGAACGTCAGTATTGAAATATACAATCATGCTGGACAGATAATCTATGAAGAAACAGAAATGGACGTTTCTTCAAAGGTTGAGAATGATGCGTCTTTGATGTCTGCAACGGATGTCGGCACGACGCAAATCACGGACAGCGATATTTTGCAAGAGGCGCATGACATTTTAGAGAATGCTCCCTATGTGCTTCAGAGTGCCGATATTTCAGATGCAGAAGAAATTGCCGGGAAATGCCTGAATCTGACGCTGACGCTGAACGATGTAAATGGCGATTCTGTTAGCAGAATCAGACGTGTATATGATGATTTAGAGGCCTATTCCTTTTCAACAGGGGCCATTACACAGTGTAATATTACGCTATTGAACTCGGATCAGGAGTGCATTGCGTACATGATTGGAGACTTTCCATACGGAAACTGTATCGCGTGGATCAGCCCGGATATTGAGGATGCATTTGTTGCGCTGGAAGGGCCTGCGCCAGATGATTAACATAGAGAAGATTTAGCAAAATTTAAAAAGTATCATAATACATAAGAAGCTTGCCGCGATTATTCTGTCTGCAGTTAACGTCGCCGGAACGCTGCCGTGGGTCTACGCCGAGATGGCGGAAAGCCGCGCGAAATGGCCGAGGCTTGTCAGCGATGTGACTTTTTTCTTGGTAGTTATTGCCGCTTTGCTGCTGATTCTCTGGCGGAAGAAAAAGCCAGCTTCAGACGAGAAAGGGGATCAGACCGAATGAAAAACGGCGGCGCATGGCAGAAGAAGGAAGTAGATGGATAGAATACCGCGCTAGGTTGCGCTGCAAAATCGTTGCCCCGGCATGCATGGCATGCCGGGGCGATCGTTTGCGGCTATGTACGGGCGTCGGTGGAGGCGAAGTAGACGCCGAGGACCATGACGGCGAGCGAGACGAGGAAGCTGACGGAGGGAGCGCCTGCATGCAGCAGCAGAGAAAGCCCCGCCGAAAGAAACGGCGCGCAGGCATAGTAGACGCTGGTTTTCGCCGCGCCCATCGCGCGCTGGGCGTAGATATAGAAGAGGATGCTCAGCCCGTAGGCCGCAAAGCCGAGCAGCAGCGCATAGAGCAGGCAGCGCGCCTGCGGCAGACGCTCGCCAAGGCACAGCGCGAGCAAAAGCGCGCCGGAGCCGGAGCCGAAGCCCTTGACGATCACGATCTCGACAGGGTCCTTGCCGGAGAGCTTGCGCGTACAGTTGTTCTCAAAGCCCCAGCATACGCACGCCAACAGAACAAGCAGCGAGCCGGAGGAAAAGCGCAGGCTGTCGGCGCCCTCAAAGCACAGCAGCATGCTGGCGATGGTGATAAGGCCGATCGCGAGCCAAAGACGCCGGTTGACCGTCTCATGAAAAACCAGCAGCGCGGCAAGCGCGGTTGCAACGATCTCAAAATTATTGAGAAGGCTCACATTTGCCGCGTTCGCTGTACGCAGGCCCGCCATCAGAAGAATGGGCGCGGCGATATCAAGCAGCACCATCGCAAGGGTATACGGCGCGTCGGCTTTTGTCAGCGGCAGTTCTTTTTCACGCGCGGCCACACGCGGGCGGAGCAGGCGGACGAGCAAAAGCCCCGCGCCAGCGCCAAGATACAGCAGCGCCGCCAGCATCGCGGACGAGATGTGCGCCAGCAGAAGCTTGGAAAAGGGCGTGCTGAGCGCGTAAAGCGCTGCGGCGAGCATTGCAAATACAGGGGGATATTTTGTTTTTAATTTCACAATCAACACTTCTTCCCATATCCCCCATGGGGGGATATGGGAAGTATACCACAAACGCGCGCACAAAGCAAGAGAAAAGCACACAGCCGGCATAAAACACGCGCCCGGCGGCCGCCGGATTGCAGCTGCGGCAGGCCTGCGCCGCCGGCGGATTTTCAATATTTTCCGCGAAGCTTGCAAAATAGCGCCCGATGGGGTATGATACTGCTGTATGCGAAGCTGCGTGCAAAGGAGTGCTTCCAGATGAAAAAGATAGAAATCATGGGCTGCGGCTATATTGGACTGCCGACGGCCGTTACCTTTACGCTTGCAGGCTACGAGGTCTGCGGCTTTGATATCAAGCAGACGGTGGTAGACAGCTTGAACGCCGGGAAGATCCACATTGTCGAGCCGGGCTTGCAGCAGGCGATGGACGAGGCGATGGCCACAGGGCGGCTGCACTTTACCACCAAGCCCGAGATGGCCGACGTGTTCATCATCGCGGTACAGACGCCGTACCGCGAGACGCAGGACCACAAGCGCGTGTCGGACATGCGCTTTGTCGAATCGGCCGCGCGCGAAGTCGGTACGGTGCTGCGCGCGGGAAATCTCTGCGTGCTGGAGTCTACATCGCCGCCGTATTCGACGCGGCTGGTGGAGTCGATCGTGTCCGAGGTCAGCGGGCTTTCGCCCGAGGAATTTATGACCGCGCACTGCCCCGAGCGCATCATTCCCGGCAGAATGCTCATTGAACTGCGGGAAAACGACCGCATCATCGGCGCGACGCGTCCGGAGGCGGCGGAATATGCCAGAGAGATCTACAAGAAGGTCGTCACCAAGGGCACGATCCGCCTGACCGACGATCTGACGGCCGAGATGTGCAAGCTGACAGAGAACACGTTCCGCGACATCAACATCGCCTACGCGAATGAACTGAGCAAGGTCTGCGACCGGCTGGGTATCGATGTGTTCCGTCTCATTGAGCTGGCCAACTGCCACCCGCGCGTGAACGTGCATACGCCCGGCGTGGGCGTGGGCGGACACTGCATCGCCGTCGACCCGTGGTTCATCCACGAGAAGTTTGAGGATATCACGCCGCTGATCTACGAGGCGCGCACCGTCAACGACGGCAAGCCGCAGTGGGTGGCCGAGCGCGTGAGCAGAGACGTTGCGCCGGGCGCGAAGGTGGCGGTTTTGGGCATGAGCTTCAAGGCCGATATCGACGATACGCGCGAGAGTCCTTCGGTCGCGTTTGCCAACATCCTCAGGGACATGGGCTACGAGGTGATCGCCTGCGAGCCGTACATCAGCGGCCCGGTGGCGGGGTTTGAGAACCACACGCTGGAAGAGGCGATGGCGCTGTGCGACTATGCGGTCGTGACGCTGGGCCATACGCCGTTCAAGAAGAACACGGCGCTGATCGCGTCAAAGCCCTATTATGACTGTGTGGGAATTATGCGGTAAAAAAACAAGGTACGGCCTTGGGGCGCCATCCATAAGGAAGGCGCCCCAAATGACGTTTGTTTCAAAATCGAACCATTGATTTTCTGAAACGGTGAGCTATATCGGTTATGCCGTTTTTGTGTTTGCTTTCGGGTATAGCGTCATGTTAGCCTTGCTTCCTCACCTAATAAGGGCAAAACAAGGGAAGCCAAATCTGATAGAGATATAATATAGTGTGGAAATAAAGGGATATGATAGATTGCGCATTTCACAAGGAGGGATGGAATCAACTATGATTTCAATTGAAGATTATAAAAAGAACCCTTGCAAGGCCTCTTCAATCCCATATTGGAAAACAAAAAATTTAACGATACCCTCTAACATAAAGATAATTCATGACAATGAGTTTGATGGAAAACTGCTGGATAATTACATTGATAGAAAGTTTTTTAGGTTAATACACGATCTATCAAACATACCTGAGCCTCATATTCCAGAAATTGAATTAGAAATTATTCCACCCAACAGAACGGATGAACTTGTGGATATGATAAATCGTTCATATGCTCATTCCGAAGTTCGCGTGTCCAAAGATTATATTAGAAGTTTGACGACAACGCAGGTTTATTGCCCGGGGTTATGGATAGGCGCTATCTTAAACGAAAGACTCACTGGTTCCATTATATGCGACTTTGATATAGAAGTTGGTGAGGCAATAATTGAATGGCTTCAGGTATTGCCTGAATATAGGGGCAGAGGAATAGCCTCTGCTTTGATTTGCAAGGCTTTAAAAACGATGAGAGGTATTGCAGATTTTGCGACAGTTTCAGGTGAATGTGATAACATTACAAACCCTGAAAGCGTGTATAGAAGCTGTGGATTTAATGGGGATGATGTGTGGCATATACTCAATGAGAAATAATGAGACCGAATGGCAGCTACGTGGATTTTGGCAGTATGAAATAGAGTACAAACCGCAGTTTTGTGCGAGAGGTATATTTTGCCCTCAAGCACCGAGGGGTTATTACCTGCCAAAAAAGCAGTTTGGCATTCATATAAAAGTTTCCCTTGTTTCGGCTCGTAAGGGCAAAAACAAGGGAAAAACTATAAGGTTTGCGCATGGAACAGGCGAAACGCCTTGAAATTGCAGCATCTCTCTTTCGCCGCACCTTGTTTTTGTATCAGAAGATCGATAAAAGGCCGCGCAGCGCACAGACGCGATAGTCGGCGGCGCGGGCGGCCGGAACAAGAGGGGCGGAGGCGGGCGTATGCCTCGAAAACCAGACGGTTGTCAGGCCGAGCGCCTTTGCCGGGACGATATCGTTATCCAGCCGGTCGCCGACCATGGCGGCGTTCTGCGGCCCACAGCGGGCCATAGCAAGGGCCTTTTCGAATATTTCCGGCGAGGGTTTCGCCGCGCCAAGCTCGCAGGACAGAGCGAGCGCGTCAAAATATGGCAGCAGGCCCCATTGCGCGAGCCGCTGCGCCGCGCCGGGCAGCTGATTTGCGATGACGCCGAGGCGGTAGCCGCGCGATTTTAGAGCCTGGAGCGTGCCGACTGCGTCATCGAACGGCGCTTCGTCTTCTGCATGCCAGGGCGTTTTTGAAAGGGCGAAGTACTTGATCGCGGCCGCGTTGCCGTCGAGGCCCTGCGCGGCGAACGCGGCTCTTTTTTGACAGAACGCCTCAAATGAAATGCCGGTCCCGACGAGCATGTCCTGCGCGCGGTGATCGTACGCTGCGGTTTCGTCCACCAGCGTAGAGCCGACATCGAAGAAGATCCATCGTATCATGCTACAGCCGCCTTTCTCGTTTGCCACCAGTATAGCGGAAAGCAGCCGGCAAGTCAATCAGGTCGCCCGGGACGAAGAAACGTCCCGGGCGGCGTTCAGAATACGATGGGCTGGAGCTGCTCGCCCTGCAGGGCGGCGTCCACGGTCTCGCGCAGCTTTGTAAAATCGGCCACCATCGAGCGCGGCTTTGCGTGCGGCGCGTCCTGCCGGAAGGGGACGAAATAGTAATGCTTCCGGTTCAAAAGCGCGCCGATGTTGGCGGCATTGGCGCAAAGCGCGTCGTTGCTTGACACGGCGATGACGACCGGCCGCTCGTTTCTCAGGTGCGCCTTGACGGCCAGGGTGACGGGCGTGTCGGC
>CAZWKZ010000102.1:0-7328 GCA_964633935.1 uncultured Oscillospiraceae bacterium
GGCGGACACAAAGGCCAACCTGGCATGGCGTGTGGACTGCGAGTTCGGCGCCACCGCCGGCAAGGTCGATCTGGCTGCCTGCGCCAAGCGCAACGGCCTGGACGCCATCCACGACACCGTCCATGAGATGGCCCGCGACGAGGCCAGACACGGCGTGGCGCTCAAGGGCATGCTGGAGCGTTACTTCAAGTAATCCGCCGGTATGGAATACGCCAATAACGACGTCATCTGCAGGTGCAAGCATGTGACGCTGGCCGATATCGACCGGGCGCTGCATCAGCACACAAACTTTCTCGACGTGCAGAAGGAGTTTGAAGAGGTGCAGAAGCTGACGGCCTGTTCTACCGGCTGCGGCGGCTGCCACGACAAGATTATGGACGTCATTTCCGAAATCATCAGCGGCTGAGGCAATCTATGGGGCGGGATCTTCCCGCCCCGAACGTCTATGGAGGCAAATATGAGGCAATACGAGGTTCTCATCGAAACGATCAACCCCTGCGGCGGCGATAAGCACGCCAACAAACAGTTCATCGACGTCGAGGCTGAAAGCCCCGCGGCCTACGTGGCGCAGAACGCGCAGTACCCTGTCGTCGACACAGGCAAGACCATGGCCGGCGATGTGGTGATCACAACCGGCGACGGCAAGGGCAATTTTGTCAAGTATACGTTCACCGAGTAAAAAGACACGAACGAGCCGAAGAAGGGGCAGCGCCGCTTCTTCGGCTCGCTTGCGTTTTTCGGCCCGCGCGGCACAAAAGCGCGGACAAAAAGCGAGGCCCCCTGCGGGGTCTCGCTCGCTGCATGTTCAGCCCGCCGCGTCGGCAGTGGCCACCTCATATGTCTCGACTCTACGGATATGTGCGCCCAGCGCGGCCAGCTTGCCGATGATATCCTCGTAGCCGCGCTCGATATAGTGCGCGTCCTCGATGATGGTAGTGCCTCTGGCGGCGAGGCCTGCGATGACCATCGCCGCGCCCGCGCGCAGATCGCACGCGCGCACCTCGCAGCCGTGCAGCTGCCGTACGCCGTCGATGATGGCCGTCTTGCTCTCGACCTGGATGCACGCGCCCATGCGGTTCAGCTCGCCCGTATAGCGGAAGCGGTTATCGTAGATGCCCTCGGTGACAACGCTCGTGCCGTCGGCCAGGGCCATGCACACCGCGATCTGCGGCTGCATGTCGGTCGGAAAGCCCGGATACGGCATCGTCTTCACATTGGCCCGGCGAAGCCGCCGGTCGCATTCGACGCGGATGGCATCGTCATACTCGCTCACGCGCGCGCCCATCTCGCGCAGCTTGGCCGTGATGCAGTCGAGGTGCTTGGGGATCACGCCCTCGACAAGCACGCTTCCGCCCACCGCCGCAGCAGCCGTCATATACGTGCCGGCCTCGATCTGGTCGGGGATGATGGAATATGTGCCGCCGCGCAGCTCGCGCACGCCGCGCACCTTGATCACGTCGGTGCCGGCGCCGGAGATCTTCGCGCCCATGGCGTTGAGGAAGTTGGCCAGGTCCACGATATGCGGCTCCTTGGCGCAGTTTTCAATGATGGTCGTGCCGCTGGCCAGCACGGATGCGAGCAGGATGTTCATCGTCGCGCCGACGGAGACGATGTCCAGATACACATGCCCGCCCATGAGTCCGCCCTCGGGCGCGTCGGCGCAGACATAGCCGCCGGACTGCTCGACCCGGGCGCCGAGCGCCTCGAAGCCCTTGATGTGCTGATCGATCGGGCGCACGCCGAAGTTGCAGCCGCCCGGCATCGCCACGCACGCATGGCCGAAGCGGCCAAGCTCGGCGCCGATGAGGTAGTACGACGCACGGATGCGGCGCACCAGCTCGATCGGAGCGGTGGCGTTGCGCACGCGCGCGCAGTCAAGCTCGAGCGTGTTGCGCGAAAGCCGTCGGATCGACGCGCCCATATCGCGCAAAATCTCAAGCAGAAGCCGGACGTCAGAGATGTCCGGCACGTTTTCAATTCGGCACACGCCGCTGACCAGCAGCGTGGCAGGCAGCATGGCCACTGCGGCATTTTTCGCACCAGAGATGGTGATCCTGCCGGACAGAGGCGTACCGCCGTCGATCATATATTTAACCAAATCTAAATCCCTCTTTGGTAAGAGTATTTCCGGTTTTGGCCTTCTTAGCAAAGACAAAACATGCCAGCACAGCATTGGCGGCTATTGGTAGTGTATCACACAACGGCAAAATTGTAAAGAAAAAATGACAAATCGGAAACGCGTTCTTCAACTTTTCTTAAGATTTTTCGTCTATTCTCGAACATTTGCGCTATTTTTCGACGAAAAAACGCCGGCGCAGCGGCCGATCCGGCTTCCTTTTGCACGCGCGCTCTGGTATAATGGGAAAAACATACCGCATGGAGGGCGCGATCATATGAAACTTGAAACAAGGCCGTTCGGCCGCACCGCCGCAGGCGAGACTGTCACGGCCTGGACGCTCACAGCGCAGACCGGCATGGCGCTGACGCTTCTGGACTACGGCGCGACGGTGCAGTCGCTGCTTGTGCCTGACCGCAGCGGGACGCTTACAGACGTGGTGCTGGGCTATGATACGTTTGAGGAATATGCGGCCAACGACGGCTGCCTCGGCGCGACCATCGGCCGCGTGGCAAACCGCATCGGCGGCGGCCGGTTTTGCCTTGGCGGGACAAGCTACCAGCTGGCGGTGAACAGCGGGAAGCACCATCTGCACGGCGGCGTGCGCGGCTTTGACAAGCGGCTCTGGCAGGTGCGCGCCGAGGACGGCTCGCTTGTCTGCACGCGCCTTTCGCCCGACGGCGAGGAGGGATATCCCGGCGATCTTGCGCTCACGGTGCGCTTTACGCTCTCGTCCGGCGCGCTGACGATCGACTATGCGGCGCGGACCGACCGCGACACGATCGTGAATCTGACGAACCACAGCTATTTTAACCTCGCTGGCGGCGGCAGCGTGCTCGCGCATACGCTGCAGGTGGACGCAAGCCGGTTTTTGGAAACCGACGCGGACTGCCTGCCGACGGGCAGGGTGCTGGGCGTGGCGGGCACGGCGTTCGATTTCCGCGCGGCCAAGCCCATCGGACAGGATCTGAGCTCGGGCGATCCGAACCTGTGCGGCGGATATGACCACAACTTCATCCTCTCGAGCGAAGCCGCGGCCGTGCTCGCATGCGCGGCCACGGGCATCCGTATGCGCGTCGTGACAGATCTGCCGGGCATGCAGCTGTATACGGCCAACGCCCTTCGCCGCCGGCGGGGCAAGCGCGGCAGCGTGATGGACGTGCACGGCGCGGTGTGTCTGGAGACGCAGCTGTTCCCAGACGCGATGGCGCACTACGGCTTCCCGTCGCCCGTTCTTCGCGCGCACGAGCAGCTGCGCAGCCGGACAAGCTTCCAGTTTGAGACGTTCTGAGCGGTGAAAACGCGCGCAGGACACAAAGCATCAAGCAGCCGAAACCGCCAAAAGCGCCGGATCGCGGCATGCGATCCGGCGCTCAGGCAGCCAAGACCTCGCGCCGCATAGATCCCGCCGCCGGGGCGGCGCATCAAAGGCGGGCGGCTGTTTTATGGCCGCAACCGCCGGTTGCGCCGCAGGGCGAAAATTCAACTGCCGCGGCCTTGCGTTACGGCCGGAAGCGTACTATAATAATAAAACATCTGTACGCATCCATTTTGACACAGGTATTTGACATGAAACACATTCTGCCCTTTTTAAAACCTTACCGGTGGCGCATCGCGCTGGCGATGGCGCTGGTCGGCGCGGCGACGGTGTGCGATCTGCTGCTGCCGACGATCATGAGCAACGTTCTCAACTACGGCGTGACCGAAGCGGACATGACCTATATCGTGCGCTGCTGCGCGCAGATGCTGCTTGTGGCGGCGCTGGGGCTGGCAGGGCTGATCGTGGGGCGAAAGCTCAGCGCTGAGGTCGTGGCCGGCTTCAACGGCGATCTGCGCGCGTCGGTCTTCGCGCACGTGAACGGCATGAGCTTTGAAGAGTTCAGTCAGCTTGGCACGGCGGCGCTGCTCACGCGCTCGACGCACGATATCGGTACCGTCTCGTGGGTCGCGTCGCTGATCTCCGGCAGCATCATCACCATCCCCGTGCTGCTCATCGGCGGCGTGGCGCTGGCGATGTGCAAGGACGTGGTGCTGTCGCTGGTGCTGCTGGCGTTCGTGCCGCTGGTGTTCGTGATCGTGCTGCCCATCGGCAGGACGATCCATCCGCTGCACCGCGAATCCGACCGCTACATCGACATCCAGAACGATATCATGCGCGAGCGGCTGCACGGCATCCGCGTCATCCGCGCGTTCAACAAAGAGCCGGAGCAGCAGGAGAAAATCGCCGACGCCACGCGCGTCATGGCCGAAAATATCATCAACGCCAACGTCCGCAGCGGCCTTTTGAGTCCGCTGGCGGTGTTTATTCTGAACGCGGCGGTGCTGGTGATGGTCTATCTCGGCGGCTGGCGCATGCAGACGGGCATATCGGACGTGTCGGGCGGCGATATTTTCGCGCTGATCCAATATGTGGCGCTGATCGCCAACGGCGTTCTGATGGCGGGCTTCGCCGTCGTGATGCTGCCCGCGGCCAAGGTCGCGGCCGAGCGCATCGGCGAGGTCTTCGCGGCCAAGGGCGTGCCGGAGCCGAATGACGAGCAGGACTTGCGCTTTGCCGGCGGCATCCGCTTTGAGCACGTCTCGTTCCGCTACGAGGGCGCGGACGAAAGCGCCGTCTCGGACATATCGCTCTGCATCGAGCCTGGACAGAAGATCGCCGTCATCGGCGGCACGGGCAGCGGCAAGAGCACGCTGGTGCAGCTGCTGCTGTGCTTCCGCCGGCCGACGCAGGGGCGGATCTATTTTGACGGCGTGCCGGCCGAGACGATCAACCGCAAGACCGTGCGCAAAAATATCAGCTGCGTGCTGCAGAAAACGGCTGTCTACTCCGGGAGCATCCGTCACAATATCCAGATGGGAAAGCCTGGCGCGAGCGACGATGAGGTCCTTGCCGCGGCGCGTATCGCGCAGCTGAGCGGCTATCTCGCCTCGCTTCCCGACGGGCTGGATCACGTGCTCGACGAGTCGGGCAAGAACCTCTCGGGCGGGCAGAAGCAGCGGCTTTGCATCGCGCGCGCGATCTTGAAGGACGCGCCGGTCTATGTGTTTGACGACAGCTTCTCGGCGCTCGATTTTCTGACCGAGGCGAATCTGCGCCGCGAGCTGAACGAAAAGATCGAGGGCAAGACGCAGATCGTGATCACCCAGCGCGTGACGTCCGCCATGCGCTCGGACCAGATCTTCGTCATGGACCGCGGGAGGCTGGTCGATCACGGCACGCACAGCGAGCTGCTTTCGCGCTGCACGATCTACCGCGAGATCTACGCCTCGCAGACGGGAGGTGAGCTGGCGTGAAAAAGCAAACGGAAAAGAAACCCGCTTCCGGCCGCGAGCTGTGGACGCTGCTGCGCGGCGCGAAGAGCATCCGGCCGCAGCTGCTGCTGGCGTGCGTGCTGAGCCTGATACTGGTCGGCTGCGCGCTGGCCATCCCGAAGCTGATGGGCGGGCTGACGCAGACGCTCATCGACTACTTTCCCGTGCGCCGCTCGGCGGGGTATCTTGTGACGGACGTGCTGCTGCCGGGGATCTCGGTGCTGGGCGCGGTGTACGCGCTGCGCGCGCTGGTGCAGTATCTGAAAATGCTGCTTTTGAACAAGGCCGTCAGCCGCTACTTTACCTGCAATCTGCGCATCATGATCTCGGATAAGATCCAGCGCCTGCCTGTGAGCTTCATCGACCACACCTCGGTCGGCGATGTGCTCTCGCGCATGACCGAGGACGTTTCGCGCATCGGAAATTCGCTGCACACGGTGATCGACACCATCATGGGCGGCTTTTTGCAGCTGGTCGCCATCACGGTGATGCTGTTTCTGGAAAACTGGCTGCTGGCGCTCGTCGTGATCGTGTTTGTGCCGGCGTCGATCTGGCTGTCGATTCGCATTGCGGGAAGCTCCGAGCGGTATTTCCACGAGATGTTCCACCAGTCCGGCAGACTCTACGCCGTGGTGGAGGAGGCGTATACCAACTATGACACCACCAAGGCGTACAATCTGGAGGAGGATTGCAGCCGCCGCCACGGGCAGATCAACCGCGAGCAGGTGAAATCGGAAGCGAAGGCGACGTTTTTATCGGCCATCGTACAGCCGGTCATCACGGCGTCGAACTCACTGGCGTATATCGCGATCAACCTGCTGGGCGGGTATCTGATCGTTCGCCATAACGTGCCGGTGAGCGTGATCGTGACCGTGGTGCTCTTCGCGCGGCAGTTCTCTGAGCCGCTTGAGCAGATCTCCAACGGCGTGAGCACGCTGCAGCAGGCCCGCGCGGCCGCGCGGCGCATCGTGAAGCTGCTGCAGATGCAGGAAGAGGCGCCGATCGAACGCGAGCTTTGCGACAGCGGCGACGGCAGCGTGGAATTCCGTCACGTCGATTTTTCCTATTCCAAGGAAATCCCCCTCATCCGCGATCTGTCCGTGCGCGTGGAAAAGGGCCAGCACATCGCCATCGTCGGTCCCACCGGCGCGGGCAAGACGACGCTGGTGAATCTGCTGATGCGGTTTTACGACGTGGACAGCGGCCAGATCCTGCTTGGCGGGTATGATATGAGCCAGTATTCGCGCGCCTCGACACGCGCGAAGTTCGGCATGGTCCTGCAGGATACGTGGCTCTTTGGCGGTACGATCGCAGAAAACGTCGCCTTCGGCCGGCCCGACGCCACGCGCGAGGAAATCGTGCGCGCCTGCGACGAGGCCTACTGCGATCACTTCATCCGGACGCTGCCGAACGGCTACGACACCGTGGTCGGCAGCGACACGGTCAGTATGTCGGGCGGACAGAAGCAGCTGCTCACGATCGCGCGGGCGCTGCTGGCCGACCGGGAGCTGCTCATTTTGGACGAGGCGACGTCGAACGTCGATACGCGCACGGAGCTGCTGATCCAGAAGGCGATGGATAAACTGATGAAGGACAAGACCTGCTTTATCATCGCGCACCGGCTGTCTACCATCGTGGATGCCGACCTCATTTTGGTCGTGCGCGACGGGCAGATCATCGAGCAGGGCACGCACCGCGAGCTTCTGGCCCGCAAAGGCTTCTACCACGAGATCTACACCAGCCAGTACGCGGTGTGAGCGGCGGCGCGCGTTTCTGGCCGCCCGCTTTTCCCAAAAGCGCTGACCGGCGTTCTTACACGAGCACAGGGCGCCTGCCACCAACCGGTGGCAGGCGCCCTGTGACTGTCGAAAAAGGCAATGCGCCTTTTCCGACAAAAGGA
>CAZWKZ010000103.1:0-7215 GCA_964633935.1 uncultured Oscillospiraceae bacterium
CACCGCTGATCAGTGCGGAGAGCGGCCCAATTGCGGTCAAGGTACCGCCTGTGATCTCGACGCCTTTTCCGATACCGTCTAAATCATTGATATAAATTGCGCGTGCATTATCGCCGCCGATAGCCGTGAACGTACCGCCGGACATGATGAAGGCATAGGTGTAAAACAAAATAGAACTTCTCGTAGCATCCTCGGCAATGACCGTGAGACTGCCCTTACAAATATCAACGGTCCCATGTGATTCGATTCCAACAAGCCACTCTGCGCTTTCCATGTTTACCGTCAAGCTGCCGCCGTCAATGGTTAGATCACGGCAATACAAACCTTTCACATATGTATTCGGTACAGTTGGCGTATTGATAGAAAGGGATGCTCCGTCAGTAAAAAGCATATTACCATCCACACACATGCCGCAATAAAAATACATATCGGTCAAATCGGCTTCAGCAGCAGTACCCACCGCAAGGCTGCCGCCACCAGAGATCGTCAGAGTATAGTGGTCGTTGTCTTCTTCATTATAGCCGCACTCTATATATGTTCCCAAATAGTACGAATTTTCTCCATTATAAATTGGAGTGAAGCTACAAGTATTTTCGCCCAGAAGCACCAAATTCATATCACGCTCCATAACCACTTGGATGATATGATTCTCCGCAGTCCCTGGTACAGACGTATATGCCGTGCAATTACTAAACAGTTCCGCGTCGCGCAGCGTCAGCGTGGCGGTATGCGGATCGTAGCTGACGTTCCAATCCCCCTTCTCGTCACATTCCATAAGGGTACTGTGCTCCGCGTTTGTTTCATTGTCTACGCGCCAATAGCCGCCGGCTGTGACGTCGGTCTGCGCGACCACGACGACCTCAGTGTCACCGGCCGCCAGCGCCGCCGTGGGCAGCAGGCAGAGCAGCAGCGCCAGCGCCAGCACGCATGCCAGCGCCCGTTTGCATTGTTTCATAAAATATCCCTCCAATTTCCCGGCGACAAAAAGGTATACTTTTTTGTCAGGGGGTATTTTCCAGAAGACGGAAAATAATTTTGGCGAAAATTGACGAAAACGCACTGGACATTGTTGGAATCATGTGGTATTCTTATATTTAGAATCGGTGGCAAAACCAGACAAAAAAGTATACTTTTTTGTCTGGTTTGTGAGAAAAAAATACGGCTCCGGCGCGCCATCAGCGCGCCGGAGCCGCTTTCACTTTTCCTAGTTTCCCACCATGATGTCAAGGATCTCGGAATCTGTCTGGCGCATGCCGCGGCTGGCCAGCCGGCCGACGGAGCTGATCGTGTTCTCCACGCCCTTTTTGATGATGCCCTCGCCGCCGACGAACTGCCGCCCGCCGCGCAGGTACATCTGATAGCCCATGAGGCCCGCGTTGACGGCGGCGGCGATCTTCGCCGCGCACGAGGGCTTGGCCCCGTCGCAGATCATGCCCGAGCAGATGGCGAGCGTGTTGGCGATCGTATGCGCGATCACGTCATACCGCCCGCCGTACAGATATGCGATCCCGGCCGTCGCGCCGCAGCCGGCGCTGACCGCGCCGCAGAAGGCGGAGAGCCGGCCGATGCTGGTTTTCTGGTGGATGGTGACAAGATCGGCCAGCGCCACGGCGCGCAGCGTGAGCGCCTCATCCGCGCCGAGCGCTTCGGCGTAGGTCACGACGGGCATGCAGGCCGTGATGCCCTGGTTGCCGCTGCCCGAGACGATGACGACCGGCTTGTCGCAGCCGCTCATCCGTGCGTCAGAGCCTGCGGCGGCCGCCGCGCATGCTTTGGCGGCAAGATCGCCCTCGGCGTGCAGCTGCAAGACGGCCCGGCCGACCTCCGCGCCCCAGCCGCCCGCGAGACCCTCGCGTGAGATGGCCGTATTGTACGCGATCTGGCGGCCCACACGGGGGCGAAGAAGCGCCGGGTCCACGGCGTCGATGAATGTGACGATACGCTCGATGGACAAAACCGAGCGGTCGGTCTCATACGGCGGCCGGGTCTCGCCGCAGCCGCCCGCGCGCAGCAGCGTCTGGCCGTCGCGCTGCAAAAGCGTGACGTTCGTGTGCGCGTCCGAGATCTGGCAAACCGCGCGGTGCTCGCCGGCGGTGAGCGTGACCTGGATGTAAAAAATCTTTCCGTTGTTTGCCGGTACGACACGGATCAGATCCCGCGCCAGCAGCGCGCGGATCTGCGCGATCTCATCGGGCGTGATACGGCTGAGCACTTCCAGCTGCAGCTCGGGCCGGGCCGAGACGATCCCGGCTGCGGCCGCGGTCTCAAGTCCCTTCAGCCCGCCGGTATTCGGCACGGTCACGCTTTTGACGTTTTTGATGATGTTCCCGCTGACCTCCAGCGTGCAGCCGTCGGGCGCGCATGGCAGAAGCGTGCGCGCATGCGCCGCGGCAAGCGCGATGGCGATCGGCTCGGTGCAGCCCATGGCGCAGATCAGCTCTTCTTCGAGAATGTTCAGATACGCGTCGTGATAGGGCGGTTGTGTCATACGTCTGTCTCCTTTGTCGTTTCTTCAGAGGCAATAGCTCCAAATCAGCCGTCCGAGTCAAGCCGCGCCCGGCCAAGCAGGCGCAAGATAACCTGCGCCAGCGCGCCGCCGATGAGCGCCGTGACGAGCTGCGGCCAAGAGAACATGAGGGTAAAGGTGTCGATCTGCGCCTGGGCCAGCGGCAGCACGCTGCAAAGCAGCTTCACCACCAGCAGATACAGCACCAGGAATTTACAGACCGACGACGCAAGCCAGGCCAAAAGCTGCCGGGCGAACGACGCGCCGCCGCGTCCGAGCAGGCTCAGCAGCACGACGTAGACGGCGTTGCCCGCCGCGATGACGGGGATGATGGCAAACAGCTGCGGCCCGACGCCGAGCAAAAACGCCGCGAACGGCGAGATCAGCGCGACGACTAGGCCCGGCCACAGGCCGCAAAACAGCGCGGCGACAGCCAGCACCGCGTTGACGCACGAGCCGGTGACAAACTGGCCGAGCGGCTTTGTGGCGGCCTGCAGCACGATGAGCAGCGCCAGCAGCGCGGCTGTGCGGGTGATCTGAAGCGTGGTTTTTTTCATGTAGGTTCCAGCCTTTCTGTGTTGTGATCCCATTGTATCACACGCGCCGGGGGAAATACAAGATTTAGCAGAAAACAGGGCTGGAAATCCGGCGGGAAATGGGCTACAATGGGACCATATCATGAGGAGGTGCGCGCCATGCGGGGCATTCCGTCGTTAATAACCGATATCCGGAAAAAAGTGTTTACAGAGGTCGCCAAGCTCGCCTATGAGAGCGGCGATTACACACGCGCCGAGGATCTGCCGTATGTGATCGTGCCGGGCGAAAATCCGCTGCACCGTGAGTCGATCTTTCTTGAGCGCGCCATTGCGGCCGAGCGGATCCGGCTGGCGATGGGCCTGTCGCTGCAGCCTGTGCAGCAGCGCGCGCTTTTGACCGAGGGCATGGACCAGGCGGCCATCGCCGAGCAGTACTACGAGCCGCCGCTCATCAACATCATTCCCTACGCCTGCCACCGCTGCCCGAGCCGGCAGTACCGCGTGACGGAGCTGTGCCAGAACTGTCTGGCCGCCTCGTGCCATCAGGTCTGCCCAAAGGGCGCCATCCGCTTTATCAACGGCAAGAGCTACATCGACCAGCAAAAATGCATCAAATGCGGCAAATGCTCGAAGGCGTGCCCGTACCACGCCATCACGCTGATCGAAAGTCCGTGCCAGTCGGTGTGCGGTATGGATGCGATCAAAAAAGACGAGGTCGGCCGGGCCGTGATCGATCAGGATCGGTGCGTCGCCTGCGGCCAGTGCCTGGTGAACTGCCCGTTCGGCGCGATCGTCGACAAGGGCCAGATCTATCAGGTCGTGCGCGCCATCATGGAGGGCGAGCGGGTGATCGCCATCGTCGCGCCTGCGTTCATCGGCCAGTTCGGCAAATACTCCACGCCGGAGAAGTTCACCGCCGCCATGAAGAAGCTGGGCTTTGCCGACGTGGTGGAGGTCGCCGTCGGCGCGGATATCTGCACGATCGAGGAGGCCAAGGACTTTTTAGAAAAGGTGCCGGCCGAGCAGCCGTATATGGCCACGTCCTGCTGCCCGGCGTGGCATTCGATGGTGTACAAGCTCTACCCCGACCAGAGCAAGAATATCTCCATGACGCTTACGCCCATGGTCTTTACCGCGCGCTTGCAGAAGCAGGAGCATCCGGGCTGCAAGGTCGTTTTCGTCGGACCCTGCGCGGCCAAAAAGCTGGAGGCTATGCGCACCAGCATCCGCAGCGACGTCGATTTTGTGCTGACGTTTGAAGAGCTGATGGGCATGTTCGAGGCAAAGGGCGTCGATTTTGCCACGATCGACGCCGGCGAGTCGATGCAGGAGGGGACGGCCGCCGGGCGCGGCTTCGCCGTATCGGGCGGCGTGGCAAAGGCCGTGGCCGACCTCATTGCCGAGACCGAGCCGGAGCGCGAGATCCGCACGGCCAAGGCCGAGGGCCTGCGCGAGTGCAGGCAGCTGATCGCCATGGCCAGAGCCGGAAAGTATAACGGCTATCTGCTCGAGGGCATGGCCTGCCCCGGCGGCTGCGTGGCCGGCGCGGGGACGCTGCTGCCGGTCGATCTGGCGGCGAAGGTCGTCGGGCGCTATCAGGCCGAGGCCGAGCACGACAGCCCGCTGCAAAGCCGCTACCGCGGCACGGGGGAGCAGCTGAAGGAATGACGCGCCCCGCCGGACAGTAAGGAACGCGCCGGTAAAATAACAGGAAATTTTCGTAAACTCCGCCCTGCCGCTTGCCAAGCAGGGCGGAGTCTGTTATATTGTTTGTGATATGGATTTGCCGCGCGGCTGCGCGCAGGCGAAGGAGCGAGACACGCATGAACACCGTACACCTGCAATATATGATCGAGATCGAGCGCACGCGTTCGATCTCGCAGGCGGCTGAGAATCTGTTCATCGGCCAGCCGAATCTCAGCCGCATTTTGCATGAAATGGAAAAGTCGGTGGGCTTTTGCATCTTCGAGCGGAACAGCAAGGGCGCGCGGCCGACCGAGCGCGGCGCGGTGTTTCTGCAGCACGCGAAAAGCATCCTGCGCGAGCTTGAGCAGATCGACGCGCTCGGTCCGCGCAACCCGGTGCCGGACCGGCTGCGCGTGTGCATCCCGCGCTCGGCGCCGCTGCTGGAGGCGGCGGCCGCGTATCTGGCGCATCTGGAGGGGCGGAGCTTGAACGCGGTCATCCGCGAATGCCACGCACGTACGGCGCTGGAGCTGCTGGCCAACGGCGAGGCGGAGATCGGCGTGATCCGCTTCCGCGCCGAGTACCGCGACTATTTTGAAGAGCAGAGCAAATCGCGCGGACTGAGCGTGCAGATCCTCAGCCGCTACCGCTACCAGCTGGTGATGCACGCGTCGCATCCGCTCGCGCAGCGGCAGACGCTTTCGCGCGGCGATCTGGCGGGCTATACCGAGATCGTGCACGGCGACAATTTCCGCGTCGCGGGCAAAAGCGACGAGCTGCAGCGGCGCAGGATCTACAGCGTCGACCGCATGTCGCAGGTGTCGCTGCTGGAAAAGGTCCACGGCGCGTATCTGTGGTCGTCGCCGCTGCCGCCCGAGACGCTTGCGCGGTGGAATTTGGTACAGCGCCGCTGTACGGAAAATCCTACCGCGTACCATGACGCGCTTTTGTGCCATCCGCACTACAGCATGACGGAAATCGAAAGCGGATTTGTGCAGATGGTACAGCAGCTTTACGGCGAAGAAAAGGGTATATCAAAAATGATATAATGTAAGCTAAAAAAGCATTTCTGTTTCCCGAAAGCATTCGATATAATTTTATCGGTTCAAGGCCGGTAAGAGGATATCGGTATGGATATGACGAACGGAAAAGGATGGTATGTATTATGAGCAAGATCACGGTTATTGGCGCCGGCAACGTCGGCGCGACGATTGCGAACGATTTGATGATCCAGGGGATCGCGTCTGAAATTGTGCTGGTCGACGTCAATAAGCAGAAGGCGTTCGGCGAGGCGCTGGATATCTACCAGGGCGCGCCGTTCTGTTCTCCGGCGATCGTCCGCTCGGGCGACTATCCGGCGGCGGAGGATTCCGATATCGTGGTGATCACGTCGGGCCTGCCGAGAAAGGCCGGGCAGTCGCGGCTCGATCTGGCGCAGGCGAACGTCAATGTCATCAAGGACATCGCCCCGCAGATCGTCAAGTACGCCCCCAACGCCATCTATATCATCGTGTCAAACCCGGTGGACGTTTTGACGTATGTGTTCCACAAGGTGACGAACGTGCCGGAGAACCACATCATCGGCTCGGGCACGATCCTCGACACCAGCCGGCTGCAGTCGGCGCTGGCCAAGCGCTTCCGCATCAGCCCGAAGAACGTGCACGCGCACGTCTACGGCGAGCACGGCGATTCGTCTTTTGTGCCGTGGTCTTTGGTGCACATCGCCAACAACCACATCGACGCCTATCGGGAGTCCTCGCCCGACCGAGACAAGATCGAATGGAATCAGGACTATGCCGAGGTCGAGGAATTTGTCAAGACCTCCGGCGCGCAGGTCATCAAAAATAAGGGCGCGACGTTCTACGCCGTGGCCATGTCCGTATGTCATCTGTGCAAGTGCGCGCTCAATACAGCCGGCACCGCGCTGACGGTGTCGACCATGATGCACGGCGAGTACGGTGTGGACGATGTATGTCTTTCTACGCTGGCGCTGGTCGACCGCAGCGGCGTGCGCGGCAAGATCCTCAACCATCTGACAGACGAGGAGATCGGCAAGCTGCGCCACAGCGCCGACTGCCTGCGCGCGGTCATCGACAAGGTCACGATTTGACGGAGGACGGATATGGAATATCGCATTGAGCATGACTCGATGGGCGAGGTCAAGGTACCTGCCGACAAATACTGGGCCGCGCAGACCGAGCGCAGCCATCACAACTTCCCCATCGGCGTGGGCATTGAGACGATGCCGCGCGAGATCACCCGCGCGTTCGGCATATTGAAAAAGGCCGCCGCGCGCGCCAACCATCAGCTTCGTGCGGAAAAGATGACGGCGCAGAAGCTGCGCGCCATCGAGGCCGCCTGCGACGAGGTCATCTCGGGCCGGCTCAACGACCATTTCCCGCTGGTCGTGTGGCAGACAGGCTCGGGCACGCAGTCGAACATGAACGCCAACGAGGTCATCGCGAACCGCGGCAACGAGCTTGCGGG
>CAZWKZ010000104.1:0-7204 GCA_964633935.1 uncultured Oscillospiraceae bacterium
TCCCCGAGGACCGGCATAAGCACGGTTTGGTGCTCGACTTCACGCTCGAGCAGAACATGGCGCTGCAGCGCTATTGGCAGCCGCAGTTCCAGGCGGGCGGCTTTATCAAATTCGACGCCGTGCGCGAATATTCCGACAAGCTGATCGAGCAGTACGACGTGCGCTCGGGCCAAGGCTCGGTCACCATCGCGCGCAGCATGTCCGGCGGCAACCAGCAGAAGGCCATCGTCGCGCGTGAGATCGACAAGGACCCAGAGCTGCTTGTCGCGGTGCAGCCGACGCGCGGCCTTGACGTCGGCGCGATCGAGTATATCCATAAGCAGCTGGTCGCCCAGCGTGACGAGGGCAAGGCGGTGCTGCTGGTCTCGCTCGAGCTTGACGAGGTCATGAACATGTCTGACCGGATCCTGGTCATGTATGAGGGCGAGATCGTCGGCGAGTTTGACCCCAAGCAGGTCACCGTCGAAGAGCTGGGCCTGTATATGGCCGGCGCAAAGAGAATGTAAGGGGGCCTCACTATGAAGAAAAAACAGTCGTTTCTGACATCGGCCGGCTTTGTCTCGCTGCTGTCGAGCATTATCTGTATCCTCATCGGCCTCGTGGTGGGCTTCTTGGTCTTGCTGCTGCTCGGCGGCGAGAAGGCGTATTCCGACGGCTTCCGGCAGATCCTGATGGGCGGGTTCTACATGAAGCCCTCCGGCATCGGCAAGGAGATCGTCACTGCCGCGCCGCTCATTATGTGCGGCCTTTCCGTCGCGTTCGCGTTCAAAACGGGCCTGTTCAACATCGGCGCAGCCGGCCAGTATACGCTCGGCGCGTTCGGCGGCCTGATCTTCGCGCTCTTGCTGCATGCGCCCTGGTGGCTGTGCCTGCTGATGGCGACCGTATTCGGCGCCGTCTGGGGCGCGATCCCCGGCATCTTCAAGGCGTATCTCAACGTCAACGAAGTCATCACCGCCATCATGTTCAACTGGATCGGCCTGTATGGCTGCAACACCATCATGTATGGCCGCGGCTCGGGTGCGATGTACAACGCCAAGCAGGCCAAGACCTTCGCTGTTTCGGGCGAATCGCTCATTCCGTCGAAGCTCTTCGGCTGGGATATGTCCGAGACGTTCGGCTATAAATCCTGCACTGTCGCAATTTTCCTGGCTATCATCGTAGCGATCATTCTCTACATCGTACTCAACAAGACCACCTTCGGCTATGAGCTGAAGGCGTGCGGCAACAACCGCAACGCAGCCAAATACGCCGGCATCAACGAGCGCCGCAATATCATCATGTCCATGCTGATCGCTGGTGCGCTGGCCGGCTTCGGCGCGGGACTGTATTACCTGTCCGGCGCGGCGCAGTGGATCCCCGGCGACACCACCGCGCTGCCGAGCGAGGGCTTTGACGGCATCTCGGTGGCGCTGCTGGCCTCGTCCAATCCGATCGGCGCGATCTTCTCGGCGCTGTTTATCTCGCACATCACGACCGGCGGCGGCTTTATGAACGCGTCGCTGTTCCCGCCCGAGATCGCGGACGTCATCTCCGGTATCATCATCTACCTGTGCGCGTTCTCGCTGTTGTTCCGCAATGTGATCTACAATCTGCTGACCGGTAAGAAGAAAGCGAAGACCGCGCCCAAGCAGGAGGCGCCAAAGACCGGCCCTGCGTCCGGCAACGGAAAGGAGAGTGAATAAGCATGCTTCTGATGCTGAAATATGCGTTGCTGTCGGCAACGGTTCTGATGCTGGTCGCGTTGGGCGGCTGCTTCTCCGAGCATTCCGGCATTATCAACCTCGCGCTGGAAGGCGTTATGGTCATTGGCGGCCTGATGGGCGTGCTGGTTTTGAATCTGCTGCCGCCCGATACGCTGCCGGTGTGGAGAGTCGTGCTCTCGATCGCGGCTGCGGCCGTGTCCGGCGTGATCTATTCTGCGCTTCTGGCGTTTTCGGCCATCAACCTCAAGGCGGACCAGACCATCGGCGGCACGGCGCTGAACCTGCTGTCGACAGCCATTGCGATGGTCGTCGCCAAGCGCTTCAACGGCAGCCAGTCTGCCAAGCTCAGCTACGACAACACGCCGTTCATTTTCCAGATCGGCCCGCTGACCGTGAATGTGTTTTTGGTGATCGGCATCGTGCTGCTGGCCGTCTCCATCATTGTGCTTTACAAGACGCGCTTTGGCCTGCGGCTGCAGGCGTGCGGCGAGCATCCGCAGGCGGCCGACTCGGTCGGTATCAACGTCTATAAGATGCGCTGGGCAGGCGTGCTGATCTCGGGCTTTTTGGCCGGTATCGGCGGCTTTGCCTACATCGTGCCCGCCGTGCAGGTGTGGAATTTTGAAGTCGGCGTGGCCGGCATGGGCTTCCTCGCCCTGGCCGTTATGATCTTTGGTCAGTGGAAGCCCGGCAGGATCGCGCTGGCCGCCATCTTCTTCGCCATCTTCAAATCGCTTGCCAACATCTATGATTCCATCAGCTGGCTCAATGCGCTGCATCTGACGAAGGAGCTTTACAACATGATGCCGTTCGCGGCGTCCATGATCATTCTCGCCTTCACCTCGAAGCGCTCGCGCGCACCGAAGGCAGAGGGCATCCCCTACGACAAGGGACAGAGATAAAAAACGCTACGCGCCCAAGGGCTTCGGCACTTGGGCGCGCAGAACCTGTTGCGGCAGATAAAATGTTTTAGGAGGAACCGATCCATGCGAATGGTTGAATTGATTGAGAAAAAGCGCGATGGCGGCGTATTGACGGACGAGCAGATCCGCTTTGTCGTCGAGGGCTTTACCAAAGGCGAGATCCCGGATTATCAGATGTCGGCGTTTGCCATGACGGTGTTTTATAAGGGTATGACCGACCATGAGACGGCCGTGCTGACCGACGCGATGATGCGCTCGGGCGACACGATCGACCTCAGCCGCTTTGGCGACAAGACGGTCGATAAGCACTCCACCGGCGGCGTGGGCGACAAGACCACGCTCATCCTGGCGCCCATCGTGTCGTGCCTTGGCGGCAAGATGGCGAAAATGTCCGGCCGCGGCCTAGGCCATACGGGCGGTACGGTCGATAAGCTGGAGTCCATCCCCGGCTATCAGACCACGCTTTCGGCTGAGGCGTTCATGCAGCAGGTCGAAGACGTCGGCGTGGCCGTCATCGGCCAGTCCGGCAATCTTACGCCGGCAGACAAGAAGCTCTACGCGCTGCGCGACGTGACGGCGACGATCGATTCGCTGCCGCTCATCACCTCGTCGATTATGTCCAAGAAGCTCGCCGCCGGCTCGCATTCGATCGTGCTGGATGTGAAGATCGGCTCCGGCGCGTTCATGAAAACGCTGGAGGACGGCCGCCGTCTGGCCGAGAATATGGTCGCCATCGGCAAAGCCTGCGGCCGCAATGTGACGGCCGTGATGACGAATATGGATATTCCGCTCGGCAACTACATTGGCAACGCCCTTGAGGTGGCCGAGGCGGTCGAGGTTTTGCAGGGCCGCGGCTGTGAGGATCTTCGCAGCGTCTGCCGTGTGCTGGCGAGCAATATGCTCGCGCTGTGCAACGGCTGGAGCATCGAAGACGCCGAGCGGCGGGTCGACGAGGCCGTTGCCTCGGGCGCGGCGTTCCAGCAGATGAAGCGCTGGATTTGCGCGCAGGGCGGCGATGCGTCCGTGCTGGACGATGTGAGCAAACTTCCGCAGGCCAGCGTGAAGTATGAGCTGAAGGCGCCGCGCGCCGGCTATATTCAGCATATGGATACGCAGCTGGTCGGCGAGGCGTCCGCGATCTTGGGCGCGGGCCGCAAGACGAAAGAGGATGCGATCGACTTTGCAGCCGGCATCGTGCTGCAGAAGAAGACCGGCGATTTTGTCGAGGCCGGACAGACGCTGGCTGTGCTGCACACCAACAAGGCAGAAACCATCCATGACAGCGAGCAGACCTTCCTGCGCGCGATCAGCTTCGGCGACGCGCGGCCCGAGCCGCAGCCGCTGGTATACGGGATCGTCCGATAACGCGCAGGAAAGGAGCGGAACAGATGGGGGATATCATTGTGATCGGCGTGGCCGGCGGTTCTGGCAGCGGCAAGACGACGCTTGTCAAGGCGCTGGTGAACCGCTTTGGCGACAATATCACCGTGCTCAGCCACGATAACTATTACAAGCGCCATGACGAGCTGACGTATGAAGAACGCGCCAAGCTCAACTACGACCACCCGAGTGCATTTGATACGGACATGATGATCGAGCATCTGCAGAGGCTGCGCGCGTGGCAGGCGATCGACTGCCCGACGTATGACTACACCATCCACAACCGCGCCGAGGCGGTGCTGCATGTCGAGCCGCGGCGGGTCATCGTGGTCGAGGGCATTTTGATCTTTGCCAGCAAGGCGCTGTGCGACGAGATGGATATCAAGATCTTTGTCGACGCCGACGCCGATGTGCGGCTGTGCAGGCGTATCCGCCGCGACGTCAAAAAGCGCGGAAGAAGCATCGACTCCGTCATCGAGCAATATGTTTCCACGGTCAAGCCCATGCACGAGCAGTTTGTCGAGCCGAGTAAAAAGAACGCCAATCTCATCGTTCCTGAAGGCGGCAAGAACCTCATTGCGCTGGAGATGATCATCAACCGCATCCAGCGGCATATCGATATGGAATGAATGCCTGTGCCCGCCGGCCGATCCGGCGGGCATTTTTAACAGCCCTCCTGGATAGGAGGGCTGTTTTGCAAAGGAAACCGCGGCGCTTGGCGGCTACAGACAGCGCTGCAGCAGCGAATAGAGCATCTGCGCGTGACGGCACTCGTCGGCTGAGAGCGCTTCAAACGTGCATGCGTGCTCGCCCGCGCACCGGGCCAGCTCGGCATAGCGGCGGCTGGCCTTTAATTCGCCGGCGTACTGCTCGCGCAGCGCCTCGTTCAAACATGCCACGCACGGCGCTCTGGCCGGTTCGGGACAGGCTTTTTTGCCGGTCATGATGTAATATATGGCCGCGAGCATCCTTGCGTGCCGTTTTTCGTCGGCCGCAATACACTGCAGCGTCTTTTTGGCGCAGCCGCGCGCCATGCAGGCCAGATGGCAATAGGCCGCGTACTGCTGCAGCTCGCCGCACAGCAGCTCGCAAAGCGTCTGGCCGTCAAGGCACGGCGCCTGCGGCGCTTCCGCCTTTGGCGCGCTGGCCGTCTGGCACGATACGCCCATCACACGGCTCCAGACGCGTTCGGCCTGCTTGGGGTCTATGTTGCTCATGGGTATCCCTCCTTCCATCCATCATATGAGCCGGCGCGCCGGTTTGACTCTGGCGGGCAGGAAGAAAATCACAAAAAATCGCAGAAAAAGATGGCGAATTTTCACAATGAAACGGTCTAAAAATCTTGTAATTGGGGAATGTCTGTGCTAGAATACTTTTTTGTGAGATTGCGTGCACAGAAAGAAAGGGGCGCAGCATATGACGCAGGACAAGATCAGGAACATTGCGATCATCGCGCATGTCGACCATGGCAAAACGACGCTGGTCGACGAAATGCTGAAGCAGGGCGGCGTGTACCGCGAAAATCAGGTCGTGGCGGAGCGTGTGATGGACTCGGGCGATCTCGAGCGCGAGCGCGGCATCACGATTTTGGCCAAGAACACGGCCGTTCATTATAAAGATTATAAGATCAATATCGTCGACACCCCGGGCCACGCCGACTTTTCCGGCGAGGTCGAGCGGATTTTGAAGATGGTCGACGGCGTTTTGCTGCTGGTCGATGCAGCCGAGGGACCGATGCCGCAGACGCGCTTCGTGCTGCAGAAGGCGCTGGAGCTGGGGCACAAGGTCATCGTGGTGGTCAATAAGATCGACCGGCCCGACGCGCGCGTGCATGAGGTCATGGACGAGGTGCTCGAGCTGCTGCTGGACCTCAACGCCACGGAGGAGCAGTTCGATTCTCCAACCATCTTCTGCTCGGCCCGGCAGGGCACGTCTTCCTACGGTCCCGACGATCCCGGCAAGGATCTGGTGCCGCTGTTTGAGACGATCGTCAGCTATATCGACCCGCCCAAGGGCGATCCCGAGGGGCCGCTGCAGGTGCTGGTGTCGTCGATCGACTACAACGAGTTCGTCGGCCGGATCGGCATTGGCCGGATCGAGCGCGGCCGGATCAGCCAGAACCAAGAGGTGCTCGTCACCGACTATCACGACGCCTCGCTCAAGCAGAAGGCCAAGATCGTGGCGCTGTATGAATTCACGGGCCTTGGCCGCAGCGCCGTGCCGTCGGCCAGCGCGGGCGAGATCGTGGCCTTTTCCGGCATCTCGGATATCACCATCGGCCGCACGATCTGCGCGGTCGACAGCCCCGCGCCGTTGCCGTTTGTGAAGATCTCCGACCCCACGATCGAGATGACGTTTTCGATCAACGATTCGCCCTTTGCCGGGCGTGAGGGCAAGTACGTCACCTCGCGCAATCTGCGCGACCGGCTGCAGCGCGAGCTTTTGAAGGACGTGTCGCTGCACGTGCATGAGGTCGGCACCGACTCGTTCAACGTCGCTGGCCGCGGCGAGATGCATCTGTCGATCCTGATCGAGACGATGCGCCGCGAGGGCTATGAGTTCCAGATCTCCACGCCGCACGTGCTCAACAAGGAGATTGACGGCAAGCTCTGCGAGCCGATCGAACGCATGGTCGCTGATGTGCCCGAAAATGCCGTTGGCGCGGTCATCGACAAGATCTCGCAGCGCAAGGGCGAGCTGATCACCATGACCCCCATCGGCAGCCGCATGCGGCTGGAGTTTTTCGTGCCGACGCGCGGCCTGTTCGGCTACCGCAACGAATTTTTGACCGATACCCGCGGCGAGGGCATCATGGCCTCCACGCTTGCGTCCTATGCGCCCGTCAAGGGAGAGATCGAGCGGCGGCAGACCGGCTCGCTTGTCGCGTTTGAGACCGGCGACGCCTGCGCCTACGGCCTTGGCAACGTGCAGGACCGCGGCACGCTCTTCATCGGCCCAGGCGCCGAGGTCTACGCGGGCATGATCGTGGGCGTCTGCAACCGCAACGAGGACATGTCGGTCAACGTCTGCAAAAAGAAGCAGCTGACCAATATGCGCGCCGCCGGTTCGGACGAGGCCATCCGCCTTGCGCCACCGAAGATCTTGTCACTAGAGCAGTGTCTGGAATATCTGGCCGACGACGAGCTGTTGGAGGTCACGCCAAAGAATCTGCGCATGCGCAAGCGCATCCTGGAT
>CAZWKZ010000105.1:0-7030 GCA_964633935.1 uncultured Oscillospiraceae bacterium
CGCCGTTTTCGATCTTTGCTACGGGCTTGCCGTTCGGCGCGATGACGAACGCGGGCAGATCCTGGTCGATGCAGCCGGTTTCGGCGCGATAGGTCTCGATGGCGGTCTTTGCGTCGGGGAACTGACGGCCGACGGCCTGTACATGCGTGCGCCAGCCGGCCTCGACCATGCCCCAGTTGGCCTCGTAGCGGTCCATGGTGATCTGCATTCTGCCGCCGCCGGAGGCGATCTTGTACTCGTGGGTCTCGTCGCTCAGCGCAGAAAGGACGTTCTCAAGCTGCGCGACATATTCCAGTGCGCTCGTCGCCGGCACGTCGCGGCCGTCGAGCAGGATGTGGCAGTAGACGCGCGGCAGGTCCAGCTCGCGCGCCTTTTTGAGCATCGCGATCAGATGCGCGATATTCGAGTGGACGTTGCCGTCGGACAAAAGGCCCAAAAAGTGCAGCGCGCGGCCAGACTTGGCGTTATCGGTCAGACGCAGCCACGTCTGCGAGGCAAACAGCGCGCCGTTTTCGATCGACTCGCCGACCAGCTTCGCGCCCTGAGAGTAGACCTGTCCGCAGCCGAGCGCGTTATGGCCGACCTCACTGTTTCCCATATCGTCGTCGGACGGCAGACCCACAGCTGTGCCGTGCGCCTTGAGCCAGGTGTAGGGGCAGGTGGCGAACAGCTTGTCGAGCACAGGGGTGTTTGCGATCTTTACCGCGTCGCCGGGGCCGCCGTCGCCGCGGCCGACGCCGTCCATAATGACCAGAACAATCGGTTTTTTCATTTGTGATACCTCCAGGTAATAGACGTTTCAAAAATCCAATCTATTTTACTACAGATTCTGCCCAATTACAATGCGGAAATTTGCTGTTTCAGCGCCTGAATATGTGCTTCCGCCAGCGCGTAGACGCCGTCAAAGTCCACGTGGGGATTGTACACGGCTTCGAGCTTGTCGTGCAGCTTCTTTGCCTCGAGCAGCTTGCTGCAGACCTCGCGCAGAAGCGGCGCGCAGGCCGTGTCAAAGGCGGCGAAGCTGCAAAAGTAGACTGTGTCGAGCGCCGGAATGCGCACAGACTCATACAGCGCGGGAAACAGCGGGTGCTGCGCGCAGTAGATCTCATATCCCGCTGCGGCGGCGCGCTCAGCCAGACGCGAAAGCGCGGCGGGCGCGTGCAGCTCACGCACGCGGCGGCAGGACGGCTCGGGCACGCTGACAAGGCCCTTGCAGCTGACCGCGCGCAGAAAGCGGCGGTGGATCGTGCCGGGCGCGCCGCTGTGTACCGGCAGCTCCGGCAGCGGCTCGCCGGCGTCGCCGAGATCGGGCGCGGGGCAGGCCGCGAGTATCCGGTACGCTTCGGCATAGAGGCCCTTGTAGGCGAGGTTCAGCGTGCGGATCTCGTCGCGCCGCGGCTGCAGCGCTGCGCGGTCATAGAACCGGCCGAGATCCAGATATAGTCCCGACGCGGCCGGATAGGCCACATCCTGCACGTGCGGCGCGGTGCCGTCGACATAGCCGGTGCGCAGCTGCGGAAAATATACCCCATCAAGCGAATCCGGGTCGCCCGAGCAGAGAACGTACTCTGCGTCAAGCCCCTCGGCCTGCATGCGCGCGCCGATCTTTTTCATGAAGCTCGACTTGCCGCAGCCGGGGCCGCCCTTGATGACCCAGAGAAAATCCTCCGACTCCGGCGGGCAGAAGCCGTCGTAGAGCGAATAAAAGCCACCGGCGGCGTTGGCGCCGAGATAGTACTGGATTTCGTGCGTATGTTCCATATGCATCCCCCACTTCAGAATGATTTACGCCAATAGGATATGCATATTGCGCCAAAAGGTTCCGCTGCGCGCTTAATTGAGCGCCACGTCCTGCTGCTGGAACAGCGCCGTGATACGCAGCCTCAGCGGCGATAGCGCCGGCGCGGCAAGATCGTCGGCGCTGCCGATATACTCTGCCGCGGCCTGCTGCGCCTGCTGCAGCGTGTCCAGGTCCATCTGCAGATTCGCGGCCTTGAACGCGGGCAGTCCGTGCTGGCGGCTGCCGAAGAAATCGCCCGGGCCGCGCAGTGATAGGTCCTGCTCGGCAATGGCGAAGCCGTCGTTTGTTGCGCACAGCGCCTTGAGCCGCGCGCGCGTTTGCTCATTTTTTGTCTCGGAAAACAAAATGCAGTATGACTTTGCCTGTCCGCGCCCCACGCGCCCGCGCAGCTGGTGCAGCTGGCTCAGACCGAAGCGCTCGGCGTTTTCGATCACCATGATCGTCGCATTGGGCACGTCCACACCGACCTCCACGACCGTGGTGGCGACAAGGACGTCGGTCTCGTGCCGGGCGAAGGCGGCCAGCGCCGTTTCCTTCTCCGCACCCTTCATCCTGCCGTGCAGAAGCCCCACGCGCAGATCGGGAAAGACGGCCTGCTGCAGCGTCTGCGACCAGACCTCGGCGGATTTGAGCGCGTCGTCGGGGCTGTCTTCGACTGCGGGGCAGACGATATATGCCTGATGGCCGGCCTGGCACTCGCGGCGGATGAAGGCGTTGATGCGCCGGCGCATGTCCTCGCCGAGCAGAAAGGTGTCGATCTTCTGCCGGCCGGGCGGCAGCTGGGCGATGACGGACACGTCCAGATCGCCGTAGGCGATCAGCGCCAGCGTGCGCGGGATGGGCGTGGCCGACATGACGAGCAGGTGCGGCGTTTTCGCCTTGGCGGCCAGCTGCGCGCGCTGCGCCACGCCGAAGCGGTGCTGTTCGTCGGCCACGACGAGTCCGAGATCGGCGAAGACGACGTCCGCGCTGAGCAGCGCGTGCGTGCCCACGGCCAGCTGCGCGCGGCCCTGTAAAAGCCGCTGCTTGGCCTCGCGCTTGGCGGCCGTGCCGAGCGAGCCGGTCTGAAGCACGACCTCGATCCCCAGCGGCGCGAAAAGCGCGGCGAGCGTTTTGGCGTGCTGCTCGGCTAGGATCTCCGTCGGGGCCATGAACGCGGCCTGCCGGCCGTTTTTGACGGTGCAGTAGATCGCCGCCGCCGCGACGGCCGTCTTGCCGCTGCCCACGTCGCCCTGCACCAGCCGGTTCATCACCGCGCCGGAGGAGAGATCACGCAGGATATCGTCGACGGCGGCCTGCTGCGCGCCAGTTAGGCGGAAGCCAAGCGCGGCGTAGAACGCATCCATGTCCACGGGTGCAAACGGCTGCGCGGCTTGTTGGCTGCGCTGGCTGCGCAGCACGGCCAGTCCGGCGGAAAAAATAAAGAATTCTTCAAAGACCAGCCTCCTGCGGGCCTCGGCAAGAAGCTCTGCGCTGGCAGGCTGGTGAATCGTCTCATATGCCAGGCGCACAGGGCACAGATGGTAGCGCCGCAGCACAGGCTCGGGCAGGATCTCCGGCAGCGCGCCGGCGCAGGATGCGAGCGCGAGCTGCACGCATTTGATGAGCATTTTGTTGGAAAGGCCCGCCGTGAGCGCGTAGACGGGCAGGATCCGGCCCGTGATCAGACCGGCGTGCTCCGCTGGCTCAAAGGCGGGGTTTGCCATCTGGTTGAAAAAGCTCTCTGAGCGCGCGCCGTAAAAATGGTAGCTCTCGCCATAGCGCAGGCTGTCTTTGACATAGCTCTGGTTGAAGAACGTGAGCGTGAGCTTGCCCGTTTCATCCGCCACCTGCACGCGCGTGATATCCATGCCCTTTCGCACGTGCGCCGTGCGCGGCTCAGAGACGACCATGGCCGCAAAGCAGGCGGGCTTGCCCGGCTCGAGCGCGCGGATGGGGACAAACGCCGTCCGGTCCTCATACGTGCGGGGAAAGTATGCCAGCAGGTCGTACAGCGTCCGCACGCCCAGCTTTTCCAGCGCTCTGGCGCGCTTTGCGCCGATCCCGGCAAGTTCTGTCACGGGCGAAAATATGTCCATTTCGCATGCTCCTTTCCCTCAATGTGCGAAAAAGCCGCGCAGAGCGCTGCGCGCGCCGGCGCCACGAAAAATCCCTCCGAAGCTCGCTTCGGAGGGAATCAATTCGGCAATCAAGCCAGCTTGTTCATCTTCAGGGTAATGTTGCTCTTCTTGCGGGCAGCGTTATTCTTGTGAATAATTCCCTTGTTGACAGCCTGATCGATGGACTTCACTGCAGCTTTGTAAGCGCTATCGGCCTGCTCACGGTTGCCTTCGGCAACAGCGGCGTCGAACTTCTTCAGCGTGGTCTTCAGCGCGGACTTCTCCATCTTGTTGCGTTCGTTGTTGGCCTTGGAAACCAGAACTCTCTTCTTGGCAGACTTAATGTTGGGCATGACTACACCTCCTCCAATAGCGTTAGTACCGAAACATACCGTTTCATGCAGAAATACATTATAGCGTGCAAGTTCTCCAAAATCAATAGCTTTTTTCTTGAAATTTCAAAAAAATTCGCATAGCGCGGCGCGTGAACGCAGAAAATACGCGCGAGGTGAGACGGATGGGAGCAAGAACGGATCTGGCGCTGGAAGAGCGAGAGCTGTTCCGGCGCGACGCAGGCGAGCAGACGGAGCTGCCCGGCGTCTGGGCGCGCGAGAGCGTGACAAGAGGCATCAAAACGACGTGCGTCAAGATCCTTGACGAGCAGGGCGCGAAGCGGCTGCACAAGCCTGTGGGGACGTATGTGACGCTGGAGCTTGCGCCGCTGACCCGGCGCGAGACGGGCGGATTCAACCGCGCCGCGCTGGCGCTTTCACGCCAGCTGCGCGCGCTTTTGCCGCAGGGCGAGCGCGTGCTCGTCGTAGGTTTGGGAAACGCCGCCGTCACGCCAGACGCCGTGGGACCGGAGACGCTCAAAAGCGTGATTGTGACGCGCCATCTGAAGCTGGGCGGCGCGGAGGCGTTTTCCGGTTTTGCCAGCGTCAGCGCGGCGCAGCCGGGCGTGCTGGGCGCCACGGGCGTAGAGAGCGTGGAGCTGGTGCGCGGCGTGGCCGAGCACGTCAAGCCCGAGGTCATCATCGTGGTCGACGCGCTGGCGGCCAGCTGCGCGCACCGGCTGTGTACGACCATTCAGTTGACGGACACCGGCATCGTGCCCGGCTCCGGCGTACAGAACGCGCGCGCGGCGTTCAATGAGAGCACGCTCGGCGCGCCGGTCGTGGCCGTGGGCGTGCCCACGGTCGTCGACGCCGACGCGCTTTTGCCCGCCGCAGCCGACGGCGAGCCGCGCGCGATCGCGGGCATGGTCATCACGCCGCGCGATATCGACGCGCGCGTGCGCGAGCTGGGCCGGCTCATCGGCTATGGGATCGATCTGGCGGTGCACCGCGGGCTGAGTCTGGCGGACGTAGCGAGTTTTGCGCCATAATGTTAGAACGCCTTATGTCAACGACTGAATATTACGGAAACCGGCACCTTCAAAAAAAGTTTCTGTGGATAAATCTGTGGACAATGTGAAAAACTTTTGAATTGCAAGGAGAATTCCACATTTCCACACAGTTGTCCACATGGGGGAAATTTGATTTTTCGCAGCAAAATGAAGGGAATTATTTTCCGCCGGAAGCTGGATTACGTCTACAACGTCCGTGGACAATTTTGACCGATCGAAAAATCGCGGGGAAAAAAGTTCGCTGCAGCGCCGCCAAACACGAAGTTTTTTCCGGATGGGTATCTTTTTCATTGCTTGGGAAATACTGATGCAAGAATCGTTCATCAGGAGGCCGTCATGCAGGGAAAAGTAGAAATCTGCGGCGTAAATACGTCAAAACTGAAAACCTTGTCGAATGAGCAGATGATGGAGTTGATCGAGCGCTCGCAGGCGGGCGACGACGAGGCCAGAGGCAAGCTTGTCGAGGGCAATCTCAAGCTCGTTTTGTCGGTGGTGCAGCGCTTTATGGGCCGGGGGGAGAATCCCGACGATCTGTTTCAGGTGGGCTGCATCGGTCTTTTAAAGGCCATTGCGAATTTTGATACCAGCAAGCAGGTGCGCTTTTCTACCTACGGCGTGCCGATGATCGCGGGCGAGCTGCGGCGCTATCTGCGCGACTACAGCCCCATCCGCGTCAGCCGGTCGGTGCGCGACACCGCCTACCGCGTGCTGCAGTGCAAGCAGTCCATCACGGCGCGCGACGGCAAGGAGCCGACGATGGAGCAGATCGCGCAGGAGCTGCAGCTGCCGCTTGAGCAGGTCGTGAGCGCCATGGACGCCATCACCGCGCCGGTGTCGCTGTACGAGCCGGTCTATTCCGACGGCGGCGATCCGCTGACGGTTATGGATCAGGTGCGCGACCGCAAAAATACGGACGAGCAGTGGCTGGAATCGATCGCGCTGCGCGAGGCGATCAAGGATCTGAGCGAGCGGGAAAAGCGCATTCTTGCGCTGCGCTTCTACAGCGGTAAGACGCAGATGGAGGTGGCGAGTCAGGTCGGCATCTCGCAGGCGCAGGTCTCGCGGCTGGAAAAGAGCGCGCTGAGCAGCATCCGCAAGGCCATCAGCGTGTCATAATTTGCCCCGGCAAGGCATACGCTCTACTGAGATTGTATGCCCAGAGGAGGCGCTGTGATGGTCAATCGGTTTTCAGAGCTTCGGAATAAGGAAGTGATCCACATCTGCGAGGGCGCGCGCCTGGGATATATCAACGATCTGTCGATCGATCTGGAATCCGGGCGCGTGCTTTCGGTCATTATCCCAGGCCCGTGCCGTTTTTTGGGGCTGTTCGGCCGGGACTCGGAGTACATCGTACCCTGGAACTGCATCCGCCGGATCGGCGAGGATATCATTCTGGTCGACGGGCCGGTCGGTGACTGGAAGTCGCCGCGCAAGCGGCGCGGCCTGTTTTGACGCGGAAAAAAGCGCGGAAAACGGGCCATTTCTGTAAAAAAATACTTGCATTTGCAGACGCGATTTTGTATAATACCTAGGCGCTGTGCAAGGCGCAGCGACAAAAGAAACCGCACAGCCGGGGATCGGCGCTTTCGTGCCCGCAGGGGTGGAGCGGCCGGATGAGCCGGTTGGAGGTCACAACGAAAAGGAGAACAAATATCATGGCAGTCGTATCTATGAAGCAGCTGCTGGAAGCTGGCGTGCATTTCGGCCACCAGACCCGCCGCTGGA
>CAZWKZ010000106.1:0-6984 GCA_964633935.1 uncultured Oscillospiraceae bacterium
GTACTCAGATTCGCCCGGCGTGTGTCCGGTAGCGGGGATAACCTCGGTCTTGGTCGCGCCGCACTTGGAGCATTTGTAGGTACCCACGCCCTCATCCACGCAGGTGGCGGCCTGATAACCCTTAGCCTCCTCGTCCAGCTCCCAGTCATGACCCGTTGCGGGGTCCACATCACCCAGGTCCTCCGGCTGGTTGTCGGGGTTCACAGCGCCGCAGGCGGAGCAGACCTGACCGCCGGCCTTGCCGTTCTCGGTGCAGGTGGCGTCGATGTACGTGCTGTCCACCCAAGCATGCTCGCCGGTAGCCGGAATCACCTCTGTGACGTTCTCACTGCAGACGTCGCAGGTATAGCTCTTGCTTCCGTCCACAGCGCAGGTGGCATCGACAGTGGTAACGCCATTCGCAGGCTCGGTATGACCCAGCGCCTCGACGGTCACGGTCTCACGGCTCAGCTCCTCGTCACAGACAGAGCAGTATACTACGGAGTCATAGGAACCGGTCTCGGTGCAGGTGGCATCAACCTCGTTCTTCCTGACAGCCGCGGCCGCCTTATGAGAAGCGGGGATGACATAGTAGCTGGTGGTGGTTACGCCGTCTTCGATCTTGGTCAGCTTGCCCACGCCGTTGGCGGTGCAGGTCGCCGCCTTAATGACGGTGTTGTATTCCACGTCCGTCACGTCGTCCGCCAGGTAGTCGGACACATCGCCGGAGAAGGTGCCGCCGCTGACGACATATTCAGCCTCTTTAAACTCTTCATAGTCTGTCACTTCGTCCAGCTTGCTCAGACCGACAAGCCCATCATAGTTGCCGCCACTGATCGTGATGGTCGACTGGGGCTTGGGAGAAGCAGGCGTCATGGTGTTGTCGGTGGAAACCACCGCAAAGCCCAGCGCCGTACTGCCGTTGTTGTTCTGCGTAAACTCGGCCTCCGCAGTGGCCGTAATGTCGCAGTCGGTGAGGGTCATGTTGGTGTACTTGCCCTCGATGCCGGTGGGGCCGGTCACAGTGCAGCCGGTCAGCGCGATCGAGTTCATACCGTCCGCCTCGTCAGCACTATTCCTGCTGTTGCCGGAGACATAGATCGCGCAGGCATCAGGTACGCTTCCGTCAATCGCGGTGATCGTGCTGCCGGTCGCGGTCAGCGTGAAGCCGGCATTGTTGCCGTTGTGATAGACCGCAAAGTAATCACCGGAAACGTCGCAGTCTGTCAGCGTGACGGAGCTTTTGGTGCCGTAATCATAGATGCCGCCCGCACCTTCTGCCGAAGCAACAGTGACCTTATCCAGAGTAAGGTCCATGTTCCCTTCATACATATACACGGTGCTAAAAGAGCCGCCGGTCAGCGTGCCGTTTTTCACCGTGGCTGTCACACCTGAGCCAATGGCGATTGCGACCTGATTCCCGGCGGTAATGGTATGGCCGTCAAGATCCAGTGTAACGCCGCTTGTATTCATCCAAATGTTACTGCTTGCGGTTACATCCGTCAGCAGCTTCACAGTTTGCCCCTCTGTGGCCGCATTGAGGGCCCCCTGAAGAGTCTCATACCGTTCGCCATTGACCTCAGCCACATAGGTGGTGGCGCTCTCGGTATCCGCCGCAAGCGCTGTTGTGGGCAGCAGCGTGAGCAGCATCAGACAAGCCAAGAAAGCCGCAAGGACTTTTTTTCTGGTCTTCATCGTTAAACCTCCAAATTTTTACATAAGTCGTTACTTGTTTGCGTTCTGCGCCGCGGCGGACGCGTCGGGTCTCTGGCCCGGTTTTGTATGCGCATATTCATTCTCTCCTTTTCCATCTATATTTTTGTCGATGCAGTACGCCCTTCGGAACCGCCGAATCGCGTTTCCTCCATACTTGTCCGGCCGATGCGCGGCCGCCTTCTCCCGGCCGTCCCGGCGCATACCGGGCAGCCGCATTTTGCGCAGGCTCTGGAATAGACCACCGCCTTCCACACGTGGCCCTCAGCGCACTGCCACCAGATCTTGCGGTGGCTGCCCACCGTGACCATCTGCGCCGTCAGCGCGCCGTTGCGCGTGGGGTGCCACTGGGCGGCGATCTTCGGCTGCGCCGTGGCCAGATCGTTAAAACCCGGCAGGACCTTTCTTCCCGCGCAATACGGACAGCCGGAGCCGCTCAGCGACCGCGCGCCCACGCAGGCCTGATACGCATGCCCCTTTTCACAGCGCCACCAGACTCGGCGGTTACTGTAGGGCGTGAGCTGCTGCGGCCGAAGCGTTCCGTTTTTTTCCGGATGCCACTCGGCGGCGATATCGGGGAAGATGCTTGCCAGATCGTTCTCGCCGGCGATCACCAGCTTCCCGGCGCATACCGGACAGCCCGCGCCGCCGCTGGCGCGCGAGACCACGGCCGCCTGCCACGCGTGCCCCTTTTCACAGCGCCACCAGACCTTTCGCCGCGCCCCTGCGCTGACGCTGCGCGGCGTCAGCGCGCCGTTTTTCTCTGGGTGCCACTGCCTGGCCAGCGCCGGGTGCGTGCTGGCAAGGTCGTTTTCTCCCGCGATCAGCCTGCGGTTGGCGCACACCGGACAGCCGCTCCCGCTCGCCCGCGATTTCACGGCCGCCTGCCACGCATGCCCCTTTTCGCAGAGCCACCAGACCCGGCTGTGGCTGCCCACGCTGAGCGTGTCGGGCGTCCTTGCGCCGTTTTTCACCGGGTGCCACTGCCGTGCCAGATCGGGCCGCAGCGTCGCCAGATCGTTTTCGCCGGCGCAGGGCCGCGCGCCGCTGCAATACGGGCAGCCCGTGCCCGCTGTACGGCTATAGACGGCGGATTGATACGCGTGGCCCTTTTCGCAGCGCCACCAGCACTTGATCCGGCTGCCATATGTGACCGTCTGCGGCGTGAGCGGCGCATTTTTCTCCGCGTCCCACTGCGCCAGCAGCGGCGCTTGGTCGTGCTGACGGCAGTAGTCATAGAAAGACGTCCTCAAACGCGCACCCTCCCCGCCGCGCCGGCGTCCGCAATGGACGGAATCAACATTCCGTCATTTATTCCACCGCCGGTCTTCGCGTCAGCGGGACCAACGCGGCAAAATAAGCGCGCCGGATACGCCTAGACGGCGAAAAAAGGGCGCAGAAAACTAGGCTGCAAAAAATATTCTTTTTGCAGCTGGGTTTTTTGCGCCTAAAATTCGGAAAGTGTCTTGCATTTCAAAAAGCTGGGTGATATAATCTCAATGAATATGTAGCCGGTATGGCGCTACTGCGCCAAATCTGAATAGACGGAATGTTGATTCCGTCCTATAAGACGAGGCCCAGCCGGTCTAACTGCCGCTGCTGCTCCGCGCCTGAGGACAAAAGGTAGATGCGCGTCGTCTCGATCGACGAATGTCCCAGCACATCTGCCAGGTGTGCGATGTCCCGACACGCCTTGTAAAAGGCCGACGCGAATAGATGACGCAGGTTGTGCGGGAATACCTTCTCCGCCGCCACGCCCGCGCTGACGCAAAGGCGCTTCATCTGCGCCCAGATCTGCCGCCGATCCAACGGTTTTCCGCTTCTTGTGAGAAAGATCTCACCAGAGGCGATTTTTTTGCCCTTCGCGTACTTCAGCAGCTTTCTGCACAGCTTGGCGGGCAGAAGGATCGTGCGGATCTTTCCCTTCAGCGCGATCTCCGCGCGGCCATGCTGGGCAGCCTCCAGCGTGATATACCGCAGCTCGGACACGCGGATGCCTGTGGCGCAGATGGTCTGCATCAAAAGCGCTAGCCGCTGCTGCCCCTGCCGGCGCGCCGCGAAGATCAGCGCGTCATAGTCGCCGCGGCTCAGCTCGCGCGCGGGTTCCCGGAACGTCCGCCGCTGCACCTTCACGAAGCGCGCCCGGCAATCCTGCCAGTTCAAAAACCGGAACAGTCCGTTGAGCGCTGCCAGCGCCGCATTGACCGTCGACGGCGCGCGCCGCTGCGACAGCAGCTGCGCCTTCCACGCGCTCACCTCGTGCTTTACGGCGGGCCGGCCGTCCAGCCACCCGGCAAAGGCGCGCACGCTGCGCAGATACTTTTCCACCGTACCGGCGCTTCGCTCCTCTTGCCGCAGACGCCGCCCATAGTCTTCGATCCGCTCTGGGGTCAGTCTGTGATCGTCCATCGAAAAACCTCCTTTTTTAGTGCACACGTTTATTTTACCTTGCAGCATGGACCCTATACAGACAAAATACCCGGCATGGCCATATACCGTGCCGGGTGTTTTGTCTGCCGGCAGCGCGCAGGAGCGAAGCGCGCCGCTGTGGCAAATTGCATAAAATCGCGGCAAAATCGCGCCGATAATGTAGCGATACGTCCACTTGCATTTCAAATTCGGTTGTGCTATGCTAACTGAGCAACGCGCAATGCGATGAGCATGTAAGTCCAGTTCTCATCGCATGGCGCGCTTTTTATATTCTGCGGTTAGCTTTCGCTAACTTTCTGAGGGAGAAACGAGGAAATTCTCATGAAAAAGTATGCCTCAACCATCATTCTGGCCATCATCCTGCTGATGCTTTCCGTCTACTCTTTGTTTGTCGGCGTTCTGGACATGGACCTGTCCGGGATATTCGCCGGCGATATAGAGCAAATCGAGATCCTGCTGATCTCCAGACTGCCGCGGCTTCTGTCCATTATCTGTACCGGCGTTGGCATGAGCGTGGCCGGTCTTATCATGCAGCAGCTGTGTATGAACAAATTCGTCTCGCCCACCACCGGCGCGACCATCTCTTCGGCGCAGTTCGGCATTTTGATCGCGCTGCTGTTCCTGCCCAATTCCACCTTGTGGGGGCGCGCGATCCTCGCGTTTGTCTTTGCCATTGCCGGCACCTGGATTTTTGTATCCTTTATTCAGCGCATTCAGTTTAAGGACGCGGTCATGGTGCCTCTGGTCGGCATCATGTTCGGCAATGTGATCACGGGCGTCACCAACTACTTCGCCTACAAATACGAAATGAGTCAGGCGCTGTCCACCTGGCTGGTGGGCCATTTCTCCATGGTGCTGCGCGGCCGGTATGAGCTTGTCTATCTGGTCGTGCCCATGGTCACCCTTGCGTTTGTATTCGCCAACCATTTCAACATCGTTGGTATGGGCAAGGATTTCTCCAAAAATCTGGGCGTCCCCTACAACCTGGTGCTGTTCATGGGGCTTTCCATCGCGGCTATGATCACCGCCGCGGTCGTCGTTGTGGTTGGTTCCATCTCCTACATCGGCCTGATCGTTCCAAATTTGGTGGCCATGTTCAAAGGCGACCGCATCCGCGGTACACTGGTCGACACCGCCCTTTTTGGCTCCATCTTCGTACTGATATGCGATATGATCGGCCGCGCGCTGATCGCCCCCTATGAGCTTCCCATCGAGCTTATCATCGGTATCGTGGGCAGCGTGGTCTTTATCGGCATGCTGCTCTACCGGCTGAACCACGGCAGGAAAGCCATTCGTTTGGGCGCGGCCGGCACCGGCTGCTGCGCCGCTGCGGTATCCGCTGTGAAAGGGGGCGACGAACAATGAATCAGGCCGCTGTCCGCGCAAACCGGCGAAAACTGACGGTCCTGGCGCTCATCGTGCTGCTTTGCGCCGCAGGTTATATGTTCTACGCAGTCAACTTTGGCAACCCCAAGCTGTTCCAATATTCCATGAAGCTTCGCTCACCCAAGCTGATCGTCATGCTGATTACGGCCTTTGCCATTGCCGGCGCGTCTTTGGTATTCCAGACCATCATCAACAACGTGATCGTCACGCCCTGCCTGTTGGGCATGAACGCGCTGTATTCTCTGATCCATACGGCCGTGGTCTTCTTCGCCGGTTCCACCAGTCTTCTGGCTACCAACAGCAACCTCTCCTTCGCTGTGGATCTGGTATTGATGGCCATTGTCGCCACCGTCGTTTACGGCTATCTATTTGAAAAAACCCGCCACAACATTCTGTACATCCTGCTGATCGGCACGGTGCTGACCTCCCTTTTCTCCAGTATCCAAACGACGATGACCCGCATCATGGACCCCAACGAGTACGACAGTCTGTTGGAAACCCTGGTGGCCAGCTTTGAAAACGTCAACTCCGAGATCATCGTCGCCTGCCTGATCATCTTGGCCGCAGTCATTTTCTTTCTGCGCAAGGACCTGGCGCTGCTGGACGTGATCGCGTTGGGAAAGGATCAGGCCATCAACCTGGGCGTGGATTATGACAGGTGTATCCGCAGGCTGTTGATCGGCGTGACGCTGTGTATCGCCGTCGCTACCGCGATGGTAGGTCCCATCTCCTTTTTGGGTCTGATCATGGCAAATCTTGCCCGGCAGTTCCTACGGACCTTTCGGCATACGCAGCTTGTCCTCGCCTCTACCTTGTTCGGTATGGCGATTTTGATCGGCGGCGAGCTTATCGTCGAACGCGTCTATCATTACGCCGTTCCCATCAGTGTGTTCATTGGTGTCTTCGGCGGTCTATATTTCCTTTATCTGCTTCTGACAAATAAGAAGGTGTAATCTATGGAAGTAAAAGAATTAACGAAAAAATACGACGGAAAAACCGTCGTAGACGCCGTAAGCTTTGAGATCCCCAAGGGCAAGGTCACCTCTTTGATCGGGCCGAACGGCGCGGGCAAATCCACAGTCATGGGGATCATCTCCCGACTGATCGCCCGCGACAGCGGCATCGTCACATTTGAAAGCCGCGACATCTCCAGCTGGAAAAGCAAAGAGCTTGCCAAGCGGCTGGCAATTTTGACCCAGACCAACAACATCCAGATGAAGCTGACCGTCCGAGAGCTGGTGAGCTTTGGCCGCTTCCCCTACTCCAGCGGCCGCAACACAGCCGAAGACGAAAAAATCATTGACCAGGCCCTGGCCTATATGGAGCTTGCAGATATCCAGGACCAATTCATCGACGAGCTGTCCGGCGGCCAGCGGCAGCGAGCCTATATCGCCATGGTCATCGCCCAGGACACGGAATATGTCCTGCTGGATGAGCCAACCAACAACCTGGACATCTACCATGCGTCCAACATGA
>CAZWKZ010000107.1:0-6803 GCA_964633935.1 uncultured Oscillospiraceae bacterium
CTTCTCCTCCTCGGGCATCTGCATCGTATAGCCCAGCGCGCCGGAGGTGTGCGGGACGATCGTGATCTTCGAGACCGGCTGCGTGTGCTTCTGCAGCGCCGCGACGAGCGCATGGCCAACCTCGTGGTAGGATACGATGCGCTTTTCCATGTCGGTCAGCACCGTGCCCTTCTTCTCGGTGCCCGCGATGACGACCTCGAAGGACGTCAGAAGGTCCTGCTGATTGACGGCTTTGCGGCCCATACGCACGGCGCGCAGCGCCGCTTCATTGACAAGATTGGCAAGATCCGCGCCCACCGCGCCGGCCGTGGCCTGCGCGATCTTGTGAAGATCGACGTCCTCGGCCAGCTTGATGTTTTTCGTATGCACGCGCAGCGTCTGATACCGGCCTGCCAGATTCGGCCGGTCGACGATGATGCGCCGGTCGAAGCGGCCCGCGCGCAAAAGCGCCTTGTCGAGAATCTCGGGACGGTTGGTCGCGGCCAAAATCACGACGCCCTTGGACGAATCGAAGCCGTCGATCTCAGCCAGCAGCTGGTTGAGCGTCTGCTCGCGTTCGTCGTTGCCGCCGAATTTTGAGTCGCGCGTGCGGCCGATGGCGTCGATCTCGTCGATGAAAATGATGGCCGGCGCCACTTTATTGGCCTCCTGGAAGAGCGTGCGCACGCGGCTGGCGCCCACGCCGACGAACATCTCCACGAAGTCGGAGCCGGAGATCGAGAAGAACGGCACCTTCGCCTCGCCCGCAATGGCCTTGGCCAGCAGCGTTTTGCCCGTGCCCGGCGAGCCGACCAGCAGCGCGCCCTTGGGCAGCTTCGCGCCGATGGCGGCGTATTTCTGGGGATTGTGCAAAAAATCGATGATTTCAACGAGCGATTCCTTGGCCTCGTCCTGGCCGGCGACGTCGGCAAACGTGACGCCGGTGGACTTTTCCATGTAGACCTTGGCCTTGTTTTCTCCGATGCCGCCGATACCGCCCATGCCGCCGCCCATGCGCTTGGTCATGCTGCGCATGAGCAGGCTGAGCAGCCCGTACATCAGTACCACCGGCAGCACCCAGGAGACAATGAAGGTCACGATGGGACTGGTCTCTTCGACGATCTCCATATCATAATCGACGCCGAGCTGCGACATGCGCTCGGTCAGCGCCGTAAGCTCAAGATTGGGGATGAGGCCGGTGTAGTAGATCTTCTGCTGGTTTGCCGGCTTGAGCGATTGCTCCTTCGTCAAGATCAGCATGCGGTCATTTTGAAACTGCACGGAGTCGACCTCGCCGTTTTCCAGCATGGTCAGAAACTCCGAATAGCTGATCTGGCTGAGATAGGAGTTGGCGATGGTGGAATAGAGCGTGTTAATCAGAAGCGTCGCGACCAGCGCGCAGATCACCAAAATGACGATCCTGCGCGCGTTGCGGTTGTCGTTGTCCTCTTTCTGCGGAGGGCGGTCGTTCATCTTCTTGTTTTTGGGGTCTTGGTTCAAAGAAGCACCTTCTTTCAATGCAAATGCAAAAAACGGAATATCATCCCGTATATTTTCAGCGTGAACACATCTTAACACAGGCGTTTCATTTTTACAAGAATTCCCGAATGACGATCCGGTAAATTTTCTGTAAATTCAAACGCGCTTTTGGGTTGTTTCCTTGGCGGATACCTGTTATAATGCAAAATGGTATAGAATAGTTGCGCTGCGCGCGCCGGCGGCGCGCTGCGGCGGAAAATATACAAAGGCCGGAGGACGGACATGGACAACCGATACGATTCCCGATCCGATCGCGCGCCGCGCGCGGACACACGCCGCCAGAAGCGGCGCACGGCGGACGCAGCGGAGGCGGAAAATCTACTAGAGGGCAGAAACGCGCTCGCCGAGGCGCTCGCAGGCGGGCGGACGATCGATAAAGTATTCGTGGCCGAGGGCGAGACCGACCGCGCGCTGTCAAGGCTGGCGGCCATGGCCAAGCAGGCGGGCGCGGTGGTCGTGCCTACCGACCGGCGAAAGCTCGACCAGATGAGCGCCACCGGCGCGCACCAGGGCGTGATCGCGGTGGTGGCCGCGCATAGCTACGCCGCGATCGACGATATTTTTGCAAAGGCGGAGCAAAGCGGCGAGCCGCCGCTCATCGTCGTCTGTGACGAGCTGTCCGATCCGCACAATCTCGGGGCGATCCTGCGCACGGCCGAGTGCGCGGGCGCGCACGGCGTGATCATTCCCAAGCGAAGAAGCGTCGGCCTGACGGCCGTGGTCGGCAAGGCGTCGGCGGGCGCGATCGAGTATATGCCGGTCGCGCGCGTGGCGAATATCACCGCCGCCATCAAGGAGCTGAAGTCGCGCGGCGTATGGGTCTACGGTACGGCGGCCGGCGCGGCGGCGCAGCTGTATCAAACCGATCTCACAGGCCCGGCCGCCATCGTCATCGGCAATGAGGGCAGCGGCATGAGCCGTCTGGTGGCCGATAGCTGTGACGTTACGCTCAGTATTCCCATGAAGGGCAGGATTTCATCCCTGAACGCCTCGGCGGCGGCCGCGATCCTGCTGTATGAGGTGCGCAGACAGCGCGGCTGAGAGAACGCGCGCGTCTGGCCGCCGCGAAACTCTGCGGGGCGGCTGGCCCGCCCCAGTATGAGAGGATATCGTAATGAAAGAAAAACCGCAGAAGCCGGAACAACAAATAGATATCGATTCCGTTTCTGCCGAGACCGCAGAGCCGGAATATTCGCTCGAGGACATCATGAACGAGTTCGGCGGCTGGAGCAAGCGGGAGGAACCGCCTGCCGAGCCTGCGCCGGCGGAACCGGAACCGGATGCGCCGCGCGTCTGGCCGCCGGAGCAAAAGCCAAGCGGGCAGGAGCCGGACGCGGCAAAATCGCTGGCGGGCGACACCATCCGCTTTGCGCCCGTCGCCCAGCCCGAGCCGGAGGATCCGCCCGTCAAGATCTGGAGCTACAAGGGCGAGGCGGGGCCGGAAGACGAGTCGGAGCAGGCGCCGGGCAAAAAAGCGGCGCGCGCGAAGAAAAAAGCCGCCGCGCAGCAGCGCAGGCTCGAGCGCTATCAGAAGCGCGAGCAGCGCAAGCTGCACCGCCGGCAGGAACAGCCGGACGTCGTCTATGCCACGGCGGAGGAGGCGTATGCGGCATACTGCAGGCGCTCGAGCATCCGGCTGCGGCTGCTTTTGTCGGTGCTGGCGTGCCTTGGCTCGGCGGTGATGCTGGCGCTTGCCAGCTTGCGCGTGGGCAGTGTCGATCTGACCGGCCATGTGCGTGCGCTTTCGGCCGGGATGCTGGCCGCCATGGCGCTGAGCGTGTGCCTGTGCGGCGACGTGCTCTTGACGGGCGCGCGGCAGTGGCTCAGGCTGCGCCCAGAGAGCGAGGGACTTTTGCTGCTGGCAACGCTTGTGACCGCGGCCGACGCGTGCTTTGCGCTGGTCGGCGGACGGGCGCCGTTCTGCACGGTGATCTCGCTGGAGCTGACGATGGCGCTGTGGGGCCGGCTGATGCTGCTGGGCGCCAAGCGCAGAACGATGAAGGCTGTTTGCAGCATGTCCTCGCCTGTGGCTGCGGTGCGTGAGGAAAAGGCGTGGCACGGACGCGACTGCATTTTCCGCGCGCCGGGCGAGCGCGACGGCTTCGCCGTCAGGCTGGAAATCCCCGACGCGACCAGACGCGTGATGCGCGTGTATGCGCCGGTACTGTCGGCGCTGACGCTGGCGGCGTCGCTGCTGACGACGTTCCAGAGCGGGCAGACGTTTTTGTGGGCGTGGAGCGCGATGCTGCTGGCGGGCTTTCCTACGGGCGTGCTGATCGCCTATGCGCGGCCGTTCGCCGCGCTATCCAGACGGCTGCTGCGCGCCGGCTGCGCGCTGGCGGGCTGGTACGGCGCGCGGACCATGAGCGGCGAATGCGGCGTGGCCGTACATGATACGGACCTGTTTCCGACGCAGAACGTCACGCTCAACGGTATGAAGCTCTATTCCGACCGCAGCGCCAGCCAGATCATCGGCTATGGCGCGGCGGTGGTGGCCAGCGCGGGCAGCGGGCTTTCGCCGCTGTTCGAGGAAATGATGCAGAGCCAGAACGGCCGGCACTACAGCGTCGACACCTTCCGCCGCTACGAGGGCGGCGGGCTTGGCGCGGAGATCCGGGGCGACGTGATCCTGATGGGTTCGATCGCGTTCATGAAGCTCATGAAGGTGCGCATGCCGGACGGCGCGCGGCTCAAGCAGGCGGTGTATCTGTCCATCAACGGCGAGCTTGCCGCCGTGTTTGCCCTGACCTATGCGCCGGCGGCTGCGGCGCGCAACAGCCTGCTTGCGGCGACGAGGACCAAGGGACTTCTGCCGATCCTGGCCACGCGTGATTTTATGATCACGCCGCAGTTCATCAAGCACCGCTATAAGATCTCGCCCGACCGCATCGAGTTCCCGACGGTGGAGGAACGGGCAAGACTGTCTTCGCCGGACGCGGTGAAGGACGGCAGGCAGGGCGCTCTGATGGCGCGCGGCGGCTTTTCCAGCTTCATTGCCGCCGTGGTGGGCGCGCGGTCGCTGCATGCAACGACGGTAGGAAGCGCCGTCATCTCGATCGCCGGCGGCGTATTCGGCGCGCTGATGCTGTTTTTCCTGGCGTTTATCGGCTCGGTGCAGGCCGCGTCGGCGCTCAATGTCTTTTTGCTGGCTGTTTTATGGCTGCTGCCGAACCTGCTGATCACGTCGCTGACCGGCCGGACGTAGACGCGCTGCGCCGCAGCGGCAATAAGGCCTGAAATTGTTCGAAACTGACGAAGATTCTATTTGCATTCTGCCTGATATTCGTATATAATGGGCACTAAGAGTCGGCTGAATTGTGTACTGCCGAGAGATGGGCGCGCTGCCCGTCTGTAGAAAGGAGAAATTTTGACTATGGGCTATACTGCCAATGACATCCGCAATATTTGTCTGCTTGGCCATGGCGGCGACGGCAAATCCGCGCTGTGCGAGAGCATGCTCTTCACGACAAAGGCGATCACGCGCCTGGGCAAGCGTGCCGACGGCACGACGGTTTCCGACTTTGACGACGAGGAAAAGAAGAGACAGTACTCCATCTCTTCGTCTGTGATCCCCGTTGAATATAATAAATGCAAGATCAATGTGATCGACAACCCCGGTTATTTTGATTTTGTCGGCGAAGTCGTGCAGTCTCTGCGCGTGGCCGACGCGGGCCTGATCTGCGTCACGGCCAAGAGCGGCATCGGCGTCGGTACCGAGAAGGGCTGGAAGTATTTGGCCAAGGCCAAGCTGCCCGCCATGTTCTATGTCTCCAAACTCGACGAAGAGCATGCGAATTTCTTCGCCGTGCTCGATTCGCTGCGCAGCAGCTTCGGCGCGTCCGTCATTCCGTTTACCTTCCCGATCCTGCAGGGCGAGCAGGCCGTGGGCGTGGTCGATCTGATCGAGAAGAAGGCGTACGACGCCGCCGGCAAGCCCATCGCGCTGCCTGCCGACGCTGAGGAGAAGATCGAAGAATACATGGCCGAGCTGAACGAGCAGGTCGCCGAGACCGACGAGGCTCTGATGGAGAAATTCTTCATGGAAGAGCCGTTCACCGCCGAAGAGCTGCTGACCGGCATCAAGGCCGGCATCCGTGAGCGCAGCGTCACGCCGGTATTCTGCGGCTGCGCCGTTTCGGGCCTTGGCACTGCGAATCTGATGGCCAACATCGTCAAGTACGCGCCCAATCCGCTCGAGGGCCGTCCGATGGTCAAGGTCGACGACGAGGGCAATGAATCCGAGTTTACGCTTGACCCGAAGGGCAGCCCCATGGCGTTCGTGTTCAACACCATGGCCGACCAGTACGGCAAGAACTCCTACTTCAAGGTCATCTCCGGCGACGTCGAAGATACCATGACGTTTGTCAATGTCCGTACGGGCGACAGCGAGAAGCTGGGCAACATGTTCTTCCCGCGCGGCAAGGACAACACCAAGACCGGCAAGATCTGCTGCGGCGATATCGGCGTGTTCACCAAGCTTGCATCTGTCAAGACCGGCGATACGCTGGGCCTGGCCGACAAGACCGTGACCATCAAGCCCATGAAGTACGACGAGCCGATGTACAAGATGGCCATCTACGCCAAGGTCAAGGGCACCGAGGACAAGATCGCCGCCGGCCTTGTCAAGCTCAATGAGGAAGACGCGTCGTTCACCTACGGCAACGACCCCGAGACCAAGGAGCTTATCATCTGCGGCGCGGGCGATATGCAGCTGTCCGTGCTCATGGCCAAGCTGCAGAGCAAGTACAAGGTCGAGGCCGTGCTCAAGCCCGCCAAGATCGCCTACCGCGAGACCATCAAGAAGAAGGTCGAGGTCCACGGCCGTCACAAGAAGCAGTCCGGCGGCCATGGCCAGTTTGGCGACGTCTATATCCGCTTCGAGCCGCAGTCGGAATCCGAAGAGATGGTATTTGCCGATGAGACCGTCGGCGGCTGTGTGCCGAAGAACTTCATCCCGTCGGTTGAAAAGGGCCTGCGCAACTGTGTAAACAAGGGCGTTCTGGCCGGCTACCCCGTCGTGTTCCTGAAGTCCACGCTGTACTTTGGTTCGTATCACCCCGTCGACTCGTCGGATATGGCGTTCCAGACGGCTGCGGGCATCGCGTACAAAGAGGGCCTGCCCACTGCCGGCCCGACGCTGCTCGAGCCGATCGGCGAGCTGAAGGTCCTGATCCCCGACGCCAACATGGGCGATATCATCGGCGATCTCAACAAGCGCCGCGGCCGTGTGATGGGCATGAACCCCGATCCCGAGAACCCTGGCTACCAGGTCGTCGAGGCCGAGG
>CAZWKZ010000108.1:0-6694 GCA_964633935.1 uncultured Oscillospiraceae bacterium
TCGTTCGCGACCTGGACGCCCTCTTTGGCCTCGATGGCCTGATGCAGACCCTCGTTGTAGCGGCGGCCGTACATCAGGCGGCCCGTGAACTCGTCGACGATGATGACCTGGCCGTCTTTTACGACGTAGTCGATGTCGCGCTTCATAAGCCCGCGCGCCTTCATGGCCTGGTTGAGATGGTGCGAGATCGTGGCGTTCTCGGGGTCGGCCAGATTCTCGACGCCGAAAAATTCCTCGGCCTTGGAGATGCCCTTCTGCGTGAGAGAGACGGTGCGGTCCTTCTCGTCGACCACGTAGTCGCAGTCGTACTGGTCCTGCAGCTCTTTGTCGTCGGTGGTGGAGAAGACCTGCTTTTTGAGCCGCGAGACAAAGTAGTCCGCCATCTCGTAGAGCTTCGACGATTCCTCGCCCTTGCCGGAAATGATCAGAGGCGTGCGCGCCTCGTCGATCAGGATCGAGTCGACCTCGTCGACGATGACGAAGTTGTGCCCGCGCTGTACCATCTCGGCCTTATACAGCGCCATGTTGTCGCGCAGGTAGTCAAAGCCAAGCTCGTTGTTCGTGCCGTAGGTGATGTCGGCGGCGTAGGCCGCGCGGCGTTCGTCCGCCGTGAGGCCGTGCACGATCAGGCCCACGGAAAGGCCCAGAAAGCGATAGACCTTGCCCATCCACTCGGCGTCGCGCTTGGCGAGGTAGTCGTTGACCGTGACGATATGCACGCCGTCGCCCGTCAGGGCGTTGAGGTACGCCGGCAGGATCGCGACGAGCGTCTTGCCCTCGCCGGTTTTCATCTCAGCGATGCGGCCCTGATGCAGCACGATGCCGCCGATGACCTGTACGCGGTACGGGCGCATGCCCAGCACGCGGTCGGCCGCCTCGCGGCAGACGGCGAACGCTTCGGGCAGAATGTCGTCGAGCGTCTGCCCGGCTGCGAGCCGGCCTTTGAACTGCTTCGTCTTTTCACGCAGCGCGTCGTCGGAGAGCGCGCGGTATTCCTCCTCCAGCGCCATGACGGCGTCGGCTGTCGGCGTGAGCTTTTTGACCTCGCGCTCTGAGCGCGTGCCAAACATCTTTGTAAAAAGCCCCATGTGATGTCCTCCTGCGCGTATGCGCATATTACTTTCATTCTAAAGTTGGATTATACCATATGCTCGGCGCTAAAAAAAGAAGAAATTGTGAATTTGCGGCGGAAAACCTCCGCTGCGTTCTTGATTTCATAGCGGCGGACTGCTAGAATGGGGCTGAAACAAAGACAAACACGAGGAAAGACGATGGCAATCAAACTGGTCGCGGCCGATCTGGACGGCACGCTGTTAAATTCGGAAAAAACGATCACTCCCGCCACGCAGCGCGCCATCACGCGCGCGCAGGCGGCGGGCGTCCACTTTGCCGTGAGCACCGGGCGGATGCTGTGCGAATGCGGGCAGATTCTGGCCTCGCTGCCGCAGGTGCGCTATATTTCGTGCAGCAGCGGCGCGCGCGTGCTCGACCTTGTATCGGGCGAGACGATCTATGACGCCTGCCTTACGCCGCAGCAGGCGTATGCGCTCTACCGGCGGCTAAAATCCTTCCGCGGGGTGTTTTGCTATTTTACGGGCGGAAAGATCTACTGCGACGGCGAGCTGTGGCGCACGGCGGACGCGTTTTTACCGGCTTGGGCGGCGGCGTATATCCGCCGGTTTTATCTGCCGGTGGACAGGTTCGAGGCGTTCTTGCAGTCGAACGAGCAGCCCGTGGAAAAGCTGTTTCTGCTGTTCGTTTCGCAGTCCGAGCGAGACGCGGCATGGGACGCGGTGCGCGAGCTTCCGCTGTATATCGCCTCATCCGCGCCCGAGAACCTTGAGATCACTGCGGCCGCAGCCAACAAAGGCGCAAGTCTCGACGCGCTGCGCGAGCATCTGGGGCTGGCAAAGCGCCAGGTCATGGCCATCGGCGACAGTGAGAACGATCTGCGCATGCTGGGCTATGCGGCCGTGCCGGTCGTAATGGCGAACGCCGACGACGAGATCAAGGCCATCGCCGCGCTTGTCGCGCCCAGCAACGACGATGATGGCGTGGCGTGGGTATTGGACCGGTTGGTGGAAGGAGCGATCTAGTATGGAACTGACGCTGAAAATGGCGCTGATCGTGGCGGCCGGCGTGTTTCTTGCTTCGTTTATGGACGCGCTGGCGGGCGGCGGCGGGATCATCTCGGTGCCGACGTACTTATTGGCCGGACTGCCCGCGCACATGGCGCTGGGCACCAACAAGCTCTCGTCCGGCATCGGCACGGCGGTGTCCACGGCGCGCTTTATCAAAAACGGCTATGTCGACTGGAGGCTCGGCCTGCCGTCGATCGCATTGGCGCTTGTCGGCGCGCATTTTGGCACGCGGCTGCAGCTGGCCATCCGAGAGGAATATCTGAAATACCTGCTGCTCATCGTGCTGCCCGTGGTCGCGTTTGTCGTGCTGCGCCAGCGGCAGCTGCCCGAGCAGCCCGGCGTCATTGCGCGCCAAAAGCAGATGGCGATCGTCTATCTGGCCTCGTTTGTGGTCGGCGCATACGACGGCTTCTACGGCCCGGGCACGGGCACGTTTTTGCTGCTGATCTTCTGCAATCTCGCCAAGCTGGATGTGCGCACGGCGGCCGGCAACGTCAAGCTGGTCAATTTGTCCTCGAATATCGGCGCGCTGGTCACGTCGATGACGCAGGGGAAGGTCTTCTGGACGCTGGGGCTGATCGGCGCTGTGACGAGCATCGCGGGGCACTACCTTGGCGCGGGCCTGGCCATGAAAAACGGCTCAAAGATCGTGCGGCCGGCGGTCATCGTGGTTCTCGTGCTGCTGGCGATCAAGGTAATACAGGAGCTTATCTGCGCGTAGGAGGAAGACGTATGAACAAAAGCATCGGGATTCTCGGCGGTATGGGACCGCTGGCTACGGCGGACCTGTTCAGCAAGATCGTCTGGCTCACAAGGGCCTCGTGCGATCGCGAGCATATCCGCATTTACATCGACAATAACCCCGCCATTGCCGACCGCACGGCTGCGATCTTGTCCGGCGGCGAAAGCCCTATGCCTGAGATGATAAGCGCGCTGCGCAATCTCGAGCGCTGCGGCGCGAGCTGTATCGTCATGCCCTGCAACACGGCGCACTATTTCCTGCCGCAGCTGCAGAAGCTGACCGACGTGCCTTTTATCAGCATGCTGGCCGCCACGGCGCGCGCCTGCGCGGCCGGGCATTGCGGCAAGTGTGCCGCGGTGCTCGCGACCAAGGGGACGCTGCGCACGGGACTGTATTCCGACGCGCTCGCGCGCGAGGGCGTGCGCTATATGCTTCCAGACGGCGGCGAGCAGGACGTTTTGATGCATCTGATCTACGACGTGGTCAAGGCGGCGAAGCCGCTTGCGCCGGAGGCGGATACGTGGAGCGCGCTTCTGCAGGGGCTTCGCGCGCGCGGCGCGGATTATTTCATCCTCGGCTGCACCGAGCTTCCCATTGTAGCGCAGGAGCTGCGCACGGACGAGACCTTTGTCGACCCCACGGCGGAGCTGGCTAAGGCGGCCATTCGCTTCTGCGGCTATCCGCTTGCATAGAAATAACGGCCTTTTTGCGGCGGCGCGCGTCGAGACTGCGCGCCGCCGCATATTTTTTTACTGGCCGGGAATGAAAAGAATGTGTCCCGATTCGCGGTTTGTCAACTGGCAATTCGTCAAAATTTCCGAACCAAACTTTGGAAACCTTAACAAAATTATAACAAATGACAAATAAAACTTTACACCATCCAAACGCTTTGGTACAATAAAAACACTGGAAGGTGACAGCTCCGGTAAATGAGTTGAGAGGTGAAAGAAATTATGAAAGAAAAGAGAAAACTGAGTCTTGCCGCATGGATATTCATCGGCATGCTCGCCGGTATCCTTGTTGGCCTGCTGTTCCTAAAAAATCCCGATTTCACGACAGAATGGATCAAGCCCATCGGCACGATCTATATCAACCTTCTGAAGTTCCTCGTCGTGCCCGTCGTGCTGTTCTCCATCGCTGACGGCGTGATCTCGCTGAAGGATCTCAAGCGCGTCGGCAGCGTCGGCGTCAAGACGTTCGTGTACTATATGTGCACCACCGCCATCGCCGTCGTCATCGGCCTTGTGATCATCAACGTGTTCAAGGGCGCGTTCCCGGCGCTGCCCGGCGCAGAGCTGAACGAGCTGGAGTATGCGGCAAACGAGGCGCCGTCGGTCATGAGCGTGATCGTGGGCATCTTCCCCGACAACTGGCTCAAGCCGATGGTCAACGCCGATATGCTGCCGGTCATCGTGATCTCCCTGTTCCTCGGCGCGGGCGTTTTGGCCGCCGGTGAGAAGGGCAAGAAGGTCGGCGAGCTGGTCAACTGCGCGTTCGAGGTCGTCATGAAGATCATGATGATGATCATCAAGCTCACCCCGATCGGCGTATTCTGCCTGATGATCAACGTTGTCGCCGTCAACGGCCCGTCCATCGTGGGTACCCTGGCGCTCGTCATTGGCGTTGCCTACATTGGCTATATCATCCACGTTGTGGTTGTCTATGGCCTGTCCGTCCGCTTCCTGGCCGGCATGAGCCCGCTGAAGTTCTTCAAGGGCATCGCGCCTGCCATGATCTGCGCGTTTACCACCACCTCCTCGGCCGCGACGCTGCCGCTCAACATCGAATGCTGCAACGAGCTGGGCGCCGAGCCTGAGATCAGCTCCTTTGTCCTGCCGCTCGGCTCGACGATCAATATGGACGGCACGGCCATCTATCAGGCTGTGGCGGCCGTGTTCATCGCCTGCTGCTATAACATGGATCTGACGATCACGCAGATGCTGATGATCGTTCTGACTGCAACGCTCGCCTCGATCGGCACCGCCGGCGTCTCCGGCGCGGGCATGATCATGCTGGCGATGGTGCTGACCACGATCGGCGTTCCCGTGGAAGGCATCGCCATCATCGCCGGCGTCGACAAGCTGTTCGACATGGGCCGTACCGCGCTGAACATCACGGGCGACGCGACCTGCGCGCTGTTCATCTCCCGTCTCGAGCGCAACAAGGCCGCCAAGGCCGCCAAGGCCGCTGCCAAGGCGAAGGAATGATCGCTTCGGCAAATCTTCTGTAAAATCATGTGCTGCGATACCCGGCGAGTTTCGCCGGGTATCGTTTCTTCTAAATCCGGCGCGGACATTCACGCCCTTGCTTTTATTGGACGGAGCCTGTATACTAAGTACAGTGGCCGCCGGAATGTGCTGCGCGGCAAGAAATGAAAAGGAAGGATACAGAACATGTGTGCTGCTTACAAAAATCTTTCTCAGGCCGAACAAAAGGCGGCCTATGGCGAGGTCAAGGCGCATTTTGAGGAGCTAAAGGCAAAGGCGCTGAAGCTGAACATGGCGCGCGGCAAGCCCGCCAAGGCGCAGCTGGATATGGTTTCCGACATTTTGACGGTGCTGTCCGATCCGGCCGACTGCGTGGTAGACGGTGTGGATGCGCGCAACTACGGAGAACTGAGCGGGCTTATGGCCGCGAAGCGGCTGTTTGCCGATATTCTCGGCTGCAAGCCGGAGGAATGCTTTATCGGCGGCAACGCGTCTTTGACGCTCATGTACGACACGATCTCCAAGGCGTTTACGCACGGCCTGCTGCACTCGCCGAAGCCGTGGTGCAAGCTCGATACCGTCAAATTCCTCTGCCCGTCGCCCGGCTATGACCGCCATTTTAAGATCACGGAGTCCTTCGGCTGCGAGCTGATCACCGTTCCCATGACCCCAACGGGGCCGGATATGGACATGGTCGAAGATCTTGTCAAGGACCCGGCGGTCAAGGGCATCTGGTGCGTGCCGAAATACTCGAACCCTGACGGCATCATCTACTCTGATGAGACGGTGCACCGCATCGCGGCGCTCAAGCCTGCTGCGCCCGATTTCGTCCTCATGTGGGACAATGCCTACTGTGTGCACGAGTTTGAAGGCGAGTTCGTGCCGTTTGAAGATATTCTCACGCTCTGCCGCGAGGCGGGCAACCCCGACATGGTCTTTGAATACGCCTCGACCTCTAAGATCACGCTGCCTGGCGCGGGCGTGTCGGTAATGGCGGCGTCTGTGGACAATCAGGCGTATATGCAGAAGCTGCTGGCGATCCAGACCATTTCTTACGACAAGGTCAACGCGCTGCGGCATGTGAGGTATCTGAAGGACCGCGCGCACACGCTCGAGCTTATGAAAAAGCACGCCGTGATCATGGCACCCAAGTTCCAGTGCGTGCTGCGCTGGCTGGACGAGCAGATCGCGCCGCTGGGCATCGCCGAGTGGCAGAAGCCCAAGGGCGGCTACTTCGTCTCGGTCAACACCGCGCACGGTCTTGCCAAGCGGACGCTCGCGCTGTGCAAAGAGGCGGGCGTTGTGATGACGAGCGCGGGCGCAACGTTCCCGTACGGGATCGACCCCAACGACTCGAACATCCGTATCGCCCCGTCGCTGCCGCCGGTCGAGGAGCTGGAGCAGGCGATGGACGTGTTCTGCACGTGCCTGAAGCTGGCCGCGCTGGAACAGCTGGTTGCATAAGCTATAGTATGGACCGCCGCGCGATCGTTCGCGCGGCGGTCCTTTTTGGCCTGTTTCCGCTTGCCCGCGCAAAAAAGCGGACCGCCGGCCCGCAGCAGCGCACTCGTTTTCCGCCTGCGGCGAACAACTCGCACGTTTGC
>CAZWKZ010000109.1:0-6625 GCA_964633935.1 uncultured Oscillospiraceae bacterium
ACTACTGGAACTCTCTGCACCAGACCAAATTTATCATGGAATATGCGCAGCAGGTGGCCCAGCTGGACAACGACCTGTATGGCCAGCTGTGGGAAGACGCCGAGCGCTATAACCAGACCCTTTTGGATAAGGCCGACCGCTACGAACTGACCGACGCCGAGCGGGCAGAGTATGAAAGCCTTCTGGACGTCTCCGGCAATGGAATCATCGGCTATATCGAGATCCCGCTGATCAGCTGCAGCCTGCCCATCTATCACGGCACGGACGAATCGGTGCTGCAGATCGCCGTGGGCCACATCGAGGGCACGTCGCTGCCCATCGGCGGCGCGGGCACGCACAGCGTGCTGTCAGGCCACCGGGGACTTCCCAGCGCGAAGCTGTTTACCAATCTGGACGAGCTGTCCGTGGGCGACACGTTCCTACTGCGGATCCTGGACGAGACGCTGACGTATGAGGTCGATCAGATCCTGATCGTCGAGCCGTATGAAATGTGGGCGCTGGAGATCGAGCAGGACAAGGACTATTGTACGCTCGTCACCTGTACGCCCTATGGCATCAACACGCACCGGCTGCTGGTACGCGGCAGCCGGGTAGAAAACGAAGAAGAAGCAAAAACCGTCCGCGTCACCGCGGACGCCATGCAGGTCGAGCCGCTGCTGGTGGCTCCGCTGGTCGCGGCGCCGTTCCTGCTGCTGTTACTGATCATCCTGCTGGTCAGCTCGCGTACAAAGAGCGGCCGGCGGCGCGAAAAGAGAAGGAAGAGCATATGAATCTGCAAAAAAGAGTGCCAGCGCTGCTGCTGGCCGTGCTGCTGCTCGGCAGCGCGTGCTTCACCGCGCTTGCCCACGACGTGCCGGATGCATCCAAGCGGGGCACGATCAGCATCACCATGAGCTATGACGGCCGGCCGGTGGCAGGCGGCTCGCTCACGCTGTACCGGGTGGGCGACGTCGCGCAGGACGACGGCAATTACAGCTTTGTGCTCAGCGAGGCGTTTGCCGAGAGCGGCGCGGATCTGACGGATATTTCGTCCGATACGCTGGCGCAGGAGCTGGCGCGCTACGCGGCGAGCCAGGGCATCGAGGGCGAGACGAAGAACATCGGCGCCGACGGAACGGTCGTTTTTGACGATCTCGAGCTGGGGCTGTACCTGGTGGTGCAGAGCCGCGCCGCGAGCGGCTACCGCAAGGCCGCGCCGTTTTTGGTGAGCATGCCGATGCTGGAAAACGGCACATATCTCTACGACGTCGACGCCAGCCCCAAGGTGGAGCTGGAAAAGCAGCCCCCGACGCCGCCGGATGGACCGAATCCCCCGGATGAACCGACGCCGCCGGATGAGCCTACCACGCCGGACAAGCCCACGACCCCGGATACGCCTACGACGCCCGATACGCCCGACACGCCGGATGAGCCGACGCTGCCGCAGACCGGACAGCTGAATTGGCCGGTGCCGGTGCTGGTGGTGCTGGGACTGGCGCTGGTCGCGATCGGCTGGGCGCTGCGCTTCGGCAGAAAACAGAGCGAGCATGAGAAATAAGATCGGGACCGCCTGTATGGTATTGGGGTCAGTGCTGGTATTGGCAGCGCTGTTCCTGTTCCTTTGGAACCGGGCCGAGGACCGCCGGGCCGGCGAGAGCGTGCAGCAGGTGCTGCCGATGGTGATACGGCAGATCGAAGCGCCGCCGGCCGAGACAGCCGCAGAGCCAGAGACGGCGCAGGACGCGGCCGAGACGGACGCGGCGCAGCCGGCGCCCGTGCTGCCGGACCCGTACGACCCGACCATGCGCGAAACGCAGATAGACGGCTACAGCTATATCGGCTATTTGAGTATCCCGGCGCTGGAGCTGGAGCTGCCGGTGCTGGCTGAATGCGACGATGCGCGGCTGAAGATCGCGCCGTGCCGCTATGCCGGCTCGGCAAAGACCGACGATCTGGTCATTGCGGCGCACAACTATACGCAGCATTTTGGCTCGCTGTCAAAGCTGACGGTGGGGGATGCGGTGTATCTTACGGATATGGACGGAGTCACCATCGCCTATACAGCGGCGGTGATCGAGGTGCTGGAGGCCACGGACGTGGAGGAAATGACCGACGGCACATATGATCTGACGCTTTTCACCTGCACCTACGGCGGGCAAAGCCGCGTCACCGTGCGCTGTGACCGCGCGGCGGAGTGAGAGAAAACGGAAGAAGCAAGACGGCCTGCTCACGCGAGCGGGCCGCTTTTGCACGATATGGGATAAAAAATGCGAACATTTCCGCCTTGCTATGGACATTTGCGCCGTTTCGGGCTATAATAACCGCACCAAGACGCGGTTCTTTTCTGAAAGTGCCCGTTTCGGCGCAGTCTTCGCAGCGCGCGTTTCTTGCGCCTGCAATGGAGGGATGAGCTTGCGGGCGAGTATGCAGCGATTCATTTCACAGCTCCAAAGGCCGCTGCGGCGGATGCGCCCGGCGCAGATCATCGTGCTGGTGTTTCTGGCGGTCATTTTGGCGGGCGCGGCGCTTCTGACGCTGCCGGCGTCGTCGCGCTCCGGCCGGCCGACCGATTTCCTTTCGGCGCTGTTCACCGCGACGTCCGCCACCTGCGTCACGGGCCTGATCGTGGTGGATACGGGCACGCACTGGTCCGGCTTCGGCCAGGCGGTCATTCTGATCATGATCCAGATCGGCGGCCTCGGCTTTATGACCATCGCGTCTATCTTTTTCTTCGCGCTGCGGCAGAAGATCGGGCTGAAGCAGCGGCTTGTCATCTCGCAGGCGTTCAGTCTGGACGATATGAGCGGGATCGTCCGCTTCGTCAAGCATGTGCTGCTTGGCACGCTGGCGGTCGAGGGCGCGGGAGCGGCGATCCTGTGTGTCCGCTTCTGGCCGGAGTTCGGCTTCCTGCGGGCGCTTTGGTATGGCGTGTTTCATGCCGTTTCCGCGTTCTGCAACGCGGGCTTCGACGTTCTGGGCGATCTAGAAGCGGGCGGAAGTTTGTGCCGCTATGTCTCTGACCCGGCCGTCAATATCACGATCATGCTGCTCATCGTCATCGGCGGCTTGGGCTTCGCGGTCTGGGGCGACGTGCGGAAAAACCGCCGCTTTTCGCGCATGTCGGTCTATACGCGGCTTGTGCTGCTGATCACGCTGGGGCTGATCTTTGGCGGGGCGGCCATCCTTGCGCTGCTCGAGTGGAACAATCCCGCCACGCTCGGCGGCCTTACGCCGGGCGGCAAGCTGTTGGCGGCGCTGTTTCAATCGGTCACGCTGCGCACGGCGGGCTTTACCACCATCGACCAGAACGCGCTGAGCGACGTGTCAAAGGCAGTGAGCGATCTTCTCATGTTCATCGGCGGCTCGTCCGGCTCGACGGCCGGCGGTGTGAAGACCGTCACCATCGGCGTGGTCATTCTCTACGCCGTGGGCACGGCGAGAGGCCGCTCACAGGTGACGGCGTTCAAGCGGACCGTTTCGCCGCGCGCCGTGAGCCAGGCAGTGGCCATTGTGCTGCTGGTGTTCGCGCTGGCGCTTCTTGGCGCGGGGATGCTGTGCGTGTGCGACGGCGTGGCGCTGGAAAACGCGCTGTATGAGACGATCTCGGCGCTGTGTACCGTGGGCCTCACCACGGGCATTACAAGCTCGCTCGGCGCGGCGTCGCGGATCTTGCTTATGATCTATATGTTTTTCGGGCGCGTGGGCATCATGACCATCAGCGTCGGCTTTATGGCGGCCAATCCTGCGGCGGAGCGGACGCAGTACGCGCAGACAAAAATCATGATCGGCTGATTTGGGAGAAATATTATGAGAAAGACCTATGTCGTCATTGGACTCGGGAAATTTGGGTCGGCGGTTGCCGAGCGGCTGTATGAGCTGGGCAACGAGGTGCTCGCCATCGACGCGAACGCGGAAAACGTGCAGCGCATCGAGCACGGCGTGACCTATGCCGTTGTGGCTGACGCGCGCGACGAGAACGTGCTGCGGTCGCTGGGCGTAAAGAACTACGACTGCGCCATCGTCGCCATCGGCACGGATCTGGCCGCGAGCGTCATCGCCACGCTCAATTTAAAGCAGCTGCAGGTGCCGCTGGTCATCTGCAAGGCCACCGACGAGACGCAGAAGCGGGCGCTGGAGAAGATCGGCGCCGACCGCGTGCTGATCCCCGAGCGGGAGATCGGCGTGAAGCTGGCGCAGACGATCACGTCCTCGAGCATTTTGGATTTTATCGAGCTGTCGAAGGAGTATGGCATTGCCGAGCTGCCCACGCCTGCCGGCTGGGCGGGCAAGACGCTGCGCGAACTGAACGTGCGCGCGAAATACGGCGTAAATATCATTGCGCTCAAGGCCGGCGGCAAGGTCAACGTCTCGCCGGCGGCGGACGTCGCGCTGCAGGAGGACGCGGTGCTGGTCGTGGTGGGCAACAACGAGCAGCTCTCAAAGCTCAAGGCATGAGCGAGACGATTCTCACCAGCCGTCACAATCCGCTGCTGGTTCATGTAAAAAAGCTGCAGTCGTCGCGCAGCTACCGCAAAAAATGCGGCGAGTTTGCCGCCGACGGCACAAAGCTGCTGGAAGAGGCCGCCAGATGGTATCCGGGCCTACATACCGTGATCGCGCAGCAGGGCGTGAGCCTGTGCCCGCTGCCGGATGCGGTGCGTGTGGTGCGTGTGCCGCAGAGCATCATGCGGGAGATATCACTGATGGATACGCCGCAGGGGGCGCTGTTCCTCTGCAGGCTGCCTGAGGAAAAAGAGGCCGTGGTCGCGCCGGGCAGCCTGCTTCTCGACGGCGTGCAGGATCCGGGAAATCTCGGTACGATCCTGCGCACGGCCGACGCGCTCGACGTGCCGGTGATTTTGCTAGACGGCTGCGCCGACGCATACAGCCCCAAAACGGTGCGCGCGTCGATGGGCGCGGTTTTGCGCACGCAGCCGCTTTCTATGACGCGCGAGCAGGCGGTACAAAGCTGCCGCAGGCAGAAGATCAAGCTGCTTGCCACAGCTATGTGCGACGGCGCGGTAGATCTGCGCCAAGCGCCGGTTTCAAGCGCCGCCGTCGTCATCGGCAGCGAGGGCCAGGGCGTGAGCCGCGAGCTTCTGGCGCAGGCAGACGGCAGCGTCGTCATCCCCATGACGGCGCGCTGTGAATCGCTCAACGCGGCCATTGCGGCGGCCATCGTCATGTGGCAGATGAGACGCTGAAAAACGTGCTGATCAACAAACGCTGAAAGAGAAAGAAAGGCGGAAACGGCATGCTAAAATACTGGATCTGGCTGGCAACAAGAAAGGGACTTGGCGCGCGCGGCGCGCTGGCGGTATTGCGCCGGTTTGAAACGCCCGAGCAGGCGTACTGCGCCGACGCGCAGGATTACGAGACGATCGAGGAGCTGCGCGACGCTTCGCCGCTGCTCGACAAGGACATGGCCGAGGCGGAGAAGATATTGCAGCTGTGCTATCAGGATAACATCCATATCCTGACGTATCAGGACGCGGCGTATCCCGAGCGGCTGCGCAATATTGACGATCCGCCCATCGTTCTCTACTATCAGGGCACCGTGCCCGCCATCGATACCGAGCCTGTGATCGCCATGGTCGGCACGAGAAGGGCCTCGGCCTACGGTCTGCTGCAGGCCAAGCAGCTGGGCTATCAGTTGGGAAAGATCGGCGCGATCGTGGTCTCGGGCGGCGCGAGCGGCGTCGATACGCTTTGTCTCAAGGGCGCGCTTACGGCGGGCAGACCCGTGATCGCAGTGCTGGGCTGCGGCGTGGACGTGACGTATCCGGCGGAAAACAGGTCCTTATTTGAGGATATCCGCCACCACGGCTGCCTGCTGAGCGAGTATCCGCCCGGCACGCCGCCGCTGGCGGAGCATTTTCCCGTCAGAAACCGGATCTTGAGCGGGCTTTCTCTCGGTGTGGTGGTGGTCGAGGCGCCGAGCAAGAGCGGCGCGCTCATCACGGCCGAGCGCGCGCTTGAGCAGGGGCGCGACGTATTTGCCGTCCCTGGCAACGTCGGTTCGCCGGCGTGTCAGGGCAACATCGAGCTGCTCAAGCAGGGGGCGATCATCGTCTCTGAGGGCTGGGACGTGATGCAGGAGTATGCGCATCTGTATCCCACGCTCATCCGCCGCCGGCCGCGTCCGATCAATATGACGCTTACGGCGCATGAGCGCGCGCCGCGCGAAAAAACGCGCGCGGCAAAACCGGGCAAGGCGCAGCGCGCGGCGGACCCGCAGCGGCAAAATGTCGAAATTCGCGGCGGAAAAGACGTTGACAACTCGGAAAACAAGGCTTATATTGACGTACAAGAGCTTTTACAGAGCCTTACGCCCGACGAGCGCACGATCGTACAGCTGCTGCAGCAGGGCCAGCGGCATATCGACGCGATCATCGACGAAAGCGGCCTTGCCGCCGGGCGCATTCTCGCGTCTATGACGCTGCTCGAGGTCAAGGGCTATGTCAAACGTCTGCCGGGGAGAATGTTCTCGCTGGCTGAAAAACAGTAAATGGAGGCAGTTCATGCCGAAGGCATCAAATCTTGTCATTGTAGAATCGCCGTCAAAGGCGAAAACCATTGGGAAATATCTTGGCCCGGACTATCAGGTCAAGGCCAGCATGGGCCATCTGCGCGATCTGCCGAAGAG
>CAZWKZ010000110.1:0-6536 GCA_964633935.1 uncultured Oscillospiraceae bacterium
CCCCAGCCAGTCGCTCACCAGATAGTTCGGCACCAGCGTGACCTGATACGGCATGAGCATCAAGATCACGTAGAAAAAGAAGATGCTGTCTCTGATCTTGCCGCGCCAGCGCGTAAAGCCGTAGGCGGCGATCGACGCCACCAGCAGCTGCGCGATCACGATCGGCACGACCAAAATCACCGAGTTCCAGAATTTATACAGAAAATCCGGACTCTTCAGCAGCACCGTAAAATACTGCGAAAAGCTCACCTTGTCCGGGATGAATTTGAGGTTGATGGTGTCTTTGATGTAGCTTTTTCCCTCGTTCGCGTTCTGAAAGACCTGGCCGTAGTTGGCCGTGATCTCGCTTTGCGTCATAAACGAATTCGTGATCGTCAGAAGCGTCGGCATCAAAAACAGAAACGCCAGCGCCGCAGCGAGCACGATCAGCGCCGCGCGGGAAAAATACCGCTTCTTGCGCAGCCTCATCCTTCCACATCCTTTCCGAACACGCCCTCTACGGCAAACATGATGGCGATGAGCACGATGATGACCAGCGCCAGCAAGATCGCGGCGGCGGACAGCGCCTGATAGTTGAGCTTATTGAACATGTTGTTCATAAAGTGCTGCAGCATGTAAAGCCCGTCGTACGGATAGTCGCCCGAGAGCAGGTAGATCTCGCGGAAGACCTTGAACGAGTTGATGATGGACAGGATCGTCACGAACAGCACCGTCGGCGAGAGATACCGCAGCTTGATGTGGAAAAACTGATACGCCGCCGAAGCGCCCTCGACCTCCGCCATTTCCAGCAGCGTCTTGGGGATATTGTTGAGGGCCGCCATGAAGAGGATCATGTTGTAGCCCAGGTTCTTCCACAAAAACAGCAGGATGATGACCACCATGCAGTAGTCGGATTTCAGCCAGTCGATCTTGTCGGCGCCAAAGACCATGAGAAATTCATTCACGACGCCGTTGGAGTGGAACAGCACCTGCCACACCAGAATGATCGACGCGATGGGCACCATCATGGGACTCAAGAAGAACGAGCGGAATTGACTCTTGGCCGGGATGCGGCATTCGAGCATCAGCGCCATCAGCAGCGACAGCACCACCGCCAGCGGCACCGCGATACCGGAAAAGGTAGCGGTATTGGTGACCGCGATCTTGAACGCGCCGTTATTGAGCACGTTTATGTAGTTTTTCAGCCCCACAAAGCTCGAATCCACCGCGCCCGCGATGAACGAGTAGTAGATGACCACGCCGAACGGGATGACGTAGAAAATGGCCATGCCGAGAAAGCTCGGCCCGGAAAAACACATGGAGGCGAGAAAATCGCCGACCTTTCGGTTTGCATTTCGCCAAAATTTGCGCAAAGCTTTGCCTCCTTTGCACCTGAATACGGGCCTGCCGCCCTGCTGTATGTCCGCGCGGCGGGCAAACAGCACGAAGGCAGCGCCAGCGCCCATTGGGCGTTTTCGTGGGAAAACCGGGCGGTAGCCTGCCCCACACTATATGGTGGGGCAGGCTCCGCTGCCGGAATACAATATGTTGTATCAGCTCTGTTCGGCTACGTACAGGTTCACACGGCTTTGCACCATGGCGGCCGTATCCTCCGCGCTCTTTTCGCCGGCAAAGAACGCCGCCGTCTCGTCGGTAATGATGTTCATGATATCCTGATCAAATGCGTAGACCGCATGGGTATTTTCGATGAGGTCCAGGATGATATCCGCATCCTCCTGGCTCAGCTCGTAGATCTCGACCGTCCTCGTCTCACCGCCGTCGGTGGCCTCACCGTAGGTAACCTTCGGGTACTTCAGCGGCTCGCCATTGTCATCATACATGATTTCTCCGTTTTCGTCCAGCTGATATTCCGGCGTCATCGCAGCTTCCAGCATGGCGTCAAACGCCGCCTGCATGATCGGGAAGCACCACATATAGTTGTTTTCCGACTCCTGCGTCTGCGCCAGCAGCTGCGCGCGCACAAAGGCCCAGGCTGCGTCCTGGTTCGGCGAGACGGCGGAGATAGCGAAGCTCGTCTGCTTGTAGAACGTGTTTCCGGACGTGCCGTCCTCGGACGGATAGCCCACGAATTTTATGCCGCCGTCATAGCCCGAGCACTGGTACAGATAGTCATCAAAGCTCGCGAAGGTGCACGTGTTCAGCAGCTGCATGCCGGTGTTGATCCGCGTCTGCGTGTCGCCGTCCGTCTGCCAGTCGTAATTCTCCCAGTCGAATTCCGCCGGGAATTCGTTGCAGAACTCCAGCAGCGCGGCAAATTCCGGGCTGTCAAAGTTCACCGTGCCGGTGGTCCAGTCGACAAAGGCGGCGATGTTGCGCGTGATGCACTGCTGCAGCATATCCGATTTTGTTGTATACGGAGAGAGCACGCTCGCGTCGGGCTGCAGCTTGGTCATCGCGTCCTTGAGATCGGCCAGCGTCCAGGTCTCATACTCGCCCACGACCTTATTCAGTCCGAAGGCCGTCTGCACATAGAACGCCGTGGGCAGCTCATACAGCTTGCCGTTCTTTTCCAGCGCCTTCAAAACCGGCTGCACCAGCTGATCGCGGCTCAGCTCCGCGTCGTTGTCGAGGAACTGATACAGATCGGCGATCACGCCCTGGCCGGCGTACTGGTCGACGGGCATGTTGTCGTTGACCAGGAACAGGTCCGGCACCTTGCCCGAGAGGATCTCGGTATTGAGCTTGGTGATGCCGGCAGTATAGTCGTCCTCGGTGTTATACTCTGAGTAGTCGTTGACCACGATGCGGTACTGCTCGCTGGCCTTATTGAATTCAACGATCTCTTCGCGCAGGTCCCAGTCGAGGTACAGGCACGCCAGCGTGATGGCCGTCTTCTCCGGCAGCGTGCTCGCATCCACGCGCGTGAGCGTCACCATCTGCATCTTGCTTGTGCCCGATTCGCTGTCCCAGTCGTACAAAAATGCCACCACGCGGCCGTCCGGCAGCAGCGCATAGCCGTTCAGGTCGTTCGAGTTGATGTCGCACTCAATCCAGTCGACGACCTTTTCGGGCGTCCCGCTGTCGAGGTTATAGCCGAAGATCTTACCGTTGCTATCATAGTACAGATCGTACACATCGTCGCCGGGATAGAAGCTGTACGCGCTCTGCGGGAGCTTGATCTCGTCGCCGAATTCCTGCGCCTGCACGTCGATGGGCTTGAAGCGCTGGCCGCCGGTCTGCGTCGTCTCGTCGTAGACATAGGCCGAGATACCGACGGTTCCGCTGTTCAGCTTGCACAGGTTGCCGCCATTCTCGCTGCAGTCGAGCTTGAACAGCTGATTGCCCTCAGAATCGAAGACATAGACGTTCTGCCAGTCGCTGGCAAAGACGTTGCCGGCGTCGTCGACATAGAACGAGGAAATGTTGCTGTAGTAGTCCTGGTCCTCTTCTCGCTCGGGCTGGACGTCCAGCTCGCCGATCGTGCTGCCGTCGGCCGCCACGTGCAGGATGCTCGATTTCTCCTCGCCCTGCTCGTAGTAGTTCCATTCCTGGTCGGTCTCGGGGTTAAAGTCCTCGGGCACGTTGTAGCGGTAGGTATAGAAGTTGAGCAGCAGCCAGAGCGAGCCATCCTCGGCCGCCTGCATGCTGTACACGTTCGTACCGCCCTGCCAGCCCTCGGGGATGTCGGGCAGCGAGAAGTTTTCCAGCTCTGTCACTTCGCCCGTCTGCATATCCAGCCGGAACAGGCCGTCGCGGTAATTGTAATAGGTGTAGGTCTCGCCGGTCACATCGTCCGTCTCGGTGATTTCCTCATCCTTCACGCTGGCAGTGATATACACATTGTTGCCGGCCGCGCAGATCTGGTTGATCCACTCAAACTGGGCCGTAATGTCCAGATATTCTGCCTTGTAGGCATATTTCGCGGTCACGGTCGCCTTATCGCTCGTGCCCACCGCAGCAGACGGCGTCTTGTTGTCGGACGCTTCGGTCCCCGGCTCGTTCGTTTGGCCCTGCTTGCTGCAGCCGGCCATCACGCCGGCCAGCATCGCCAGCGCCAAAATCACCGCAAGTAAACGTTTTTTCATTTTCGCACGCTCCTTCTTGTCGTTATCTTATCACCCTTGCTCCGCCATGTAAAGGCTCACACGGTTTTGTACCATTTTTGCTACGTCTTCCGCGCTCTTTTCGCCGGCAAAATACGCGGCGGCCTCGTCCTCGACGATATCCATCACTTCCTCGTCATGCCGGTAGACGCTGGTGGTGCTGTTTATCAGTTCTAGGACGGCGTCGACCTGTTCTTGGCTCAGCTCATAGACACGCACCAATGCGCCGTTGGCGTCGAAGTAGCTGGTCTTCGGCTGCTTCGTCGGCTCGCCGTTTTCATCATAGACGGTCTGGCCGTTTTCATCCGTCCGGTACTGGACCGTCATGGCCCGTTCCACCGCAGCGTCAAAGGCCTCCTGCAAGATCGAGAAGCCGAAAAGGGAGGCGCCCGACGCACTCTGCTCGAGCAGACGCTCGCGCACGAACGCCCACGCCGCGTCCCGGTTTTCCGACGACGCGCTGATCGCGAAGCTGCTTTCCATATAGAACGTGCTCCTGGCCGAGCCGTCGGACGACGGGAAGCCCACGATCTTCACCCCGCCGTCATAGCCGAGGCACTGACCGACATAGTCCTCAAAGCCGCTCAGCGTCACGACGCTGATCAGCTGCTGGCCGGCGTTCATGGCCTGCTGCACGCTGCCGTACTGCGCCCATTCGTTCTCATCCCAGTCAAATTCCTCCGGGAAGGTATTGCAGAACTGCAGCAGCTCGATAAATTTATCATTTTCAAAATTCGCCGTGCCCGTCTGCCAGTCGACAAACGCGCCCATGTCGCTTGCAAGGCAGCTGCTGAGCATGTCGAGCTTCGTATAGTACGGGTCCATAACGAGCGCGCCCTCGGGCAGCTTTGCCATCGCGTCCGTAAGCTCGGCCATCGTCCACGTCTCGTATTCGCCGACGTATTTGTTCAGGCCGAACGCCGTCTGCAGATAGAACGCGGTGGGCATCTCATAGAGCTTGCCGTCGGTCTCGATCGCTTTGAGCACCGGCTGCACGAACGTCTCGCGGCCAAGCGTCTCGTCGGCGTCGATCAGCTCGTACAGGTCGGCGAGCAGTCCCTTTGACGCATACAGATCAAAGGGCATAACGCCGCTGTTGACGAATATATCCGGCAGCTTTCCGGACAAGATCTCGGTATTGAGCTTGGTGATGGCCGCGTCATCGCTGCCGTCATCGGCAAGGTATTCCGAGTAGTCGTTGACCACGATGCGGTACTGCTCGTTCGTCCGGTTGAACGCAACGATGCTCTGCCCCAGATCGTACGGCATGTACATGCACGCCAGCGTGATGAGCGTCTTCTGCGGCAGCGTGCTCGCGTCCACGCGCGTAAGCACGGCAAGCTCCGCGCCGCCGTCGGCGCGCACAACCGCCGCCACGCGTCCGTCCGGCAGGAGGCAGCACTCGTACAGATCGTTCGTGCTCACGTCCGCTTCAAGCAGGTCGACGAGCTTCTCGTTCGTCTCGTCGGCAAGACGGTAGCCGAAGATCTTGCCGCTTCTTGTGTAATACAGATCATAAGCCTCGTCGCCCTGGAAGACGTCGCCTATGCCATACGGCAGCGGCAGCTGCTCTCCAAGCCCCTGCGACGCAATGTCGATGGCGCGGAAGCAAAAGTTGACGCCGTTTCCATCCGCACTGTAGACAGTCTCGACCGCGCCCACCTGATCGCCGAGCCGGCACAGCCTGCGTCCGTTTTCGATCTCCACGTCAAACAGGAAATTTCCCTCGGCGTCATAGACATAGGCGTTCTGCCAGTCGTTGGCGTAGAGATTGCCGTCCGCGTCCAGACAGAAGCTGGATATGCCGATGGCCTCGCCGTTTTCCGGCTGCAGCATAATCTCAGACAGGCGCTCGCCGCCGGCCGTTATGTGCAGCAGATTTGCATAGCTTTCGCCCTCTTCATAGTAGTTCCACTGCGCGTCGGTCTGGGAGTCAAAATCCTCTGGCACGTTGTAGCGGTAGGTATAGACGCTGCACAGCAGCCACAATGACCCGTCGTCCGCTGCCTGTATCTGCTGTACATGCGCGCCGCCGTCCCAGCCGTCGGGCAGCGCGGGCAGCGCGACGCCCTGCAGCTCGGCGCATTCGCCCGTGTCCACATCCACGCGGAAAACGCCGTCGCGCGAGGCGCCGTCTTCTTCCACAGAGCCGGAAACGTACACGCACCCATCTGCGGCGCACATACTATAGATATATGTCAGCTTCGTCGTAAGCTGCCGGTAATCGGTCCTGTAGGCGTATTTGGCCGTCACCGCAGGCTGCTCCTGCCCGCTCTGCTGCGCCGGATCGCCAGAGGCGCTCTGCTCTGCAGCAGGCGGCTGCGCGGCCTGCGTCTGCGTCTGGCTCTTCTTGCCGCAGCCGGCCAACAGCCCGGCCAACAGCGCAAGCGCCAACGTCACTGCCAACAATCGTTTTTTCATGATTTGCTGATGCTCCTTCTTCTGCGGCGCCCCGCCGCGATCCAGCCAGTGTTTGCTCTGCGCCTATTCTAG
>CAZWKZ010000111.1:0-6444 GCA_964633935.1 uncultured Oscillospiraceae bacterium
TGGGCGAGCTGACCAATGAGCGGACCTCCGCTTCGATCCCGTTCGGCAGCCGCTACCGCCAGATTGACTTTATCCTGTCAAACATGGCCAACTCCAGCATCCGCAACATCGGCATCATCACCAAGTATAACTATCAGTCGCTGATGGATCACCTCGGCAGCTGTGAGGAGTGGGACCTGTCGCTCGGCGACGGCGTGCGCTTCCTGCCGCCCTACGCCACCGGCCACACCGGCGCATACCGCGGCAAGCTTGAGGCGCTGCAGACTGCGCTGCCGGTACTGCAGCGCAGCGAGGCCGACTATGTCGTTCTGGCCGATACGACGGTGCTGTGCGCGATCGATTTCAATCTCGTGCTGGAAGAGCACGCGGCTTCGGGCTGCGATGTGACGGTTGTGGCCAAGGCCGGCCGCGCCGACGGTAAGAAGAAGCACCAGCTGGCGCTGAAACTCGATGAAAACGGCAAGGTCTGCGACATGGCGGTCGATTACCGCGCGCCCGAGGAATACCTTGTGGGTATGAGCATGTTCATCATCGGCCGGAAGAAGCTCATCGATATCATCCATGAGATGACTCCGCACGGCAAGTATCACCTGGAACGCGATTTCCTGCTGCCCGAGTATAACGAGGGCAGGCTGAAGGTGAACGTCTATTCGTTCCACAACGTAGCGCTGTTCAATGAGAGCGTAGAGGAATACTATGACAACAATATGCGCCTTCTGAGCGAGGAGGTGCGCCACAGTCTGTTCCGCAGCGAAGTACCGATCTACACCAAGGTCCGCGACGCGGTGCCCACGCTTTTCGGCCAGAACGGCCAGGCGCCCAACTGCCTGCTTGCCGACGGCAGCCATATCTTTGGCTTTGCCGAGAATTCCGTGATCTTCCGCGAGGTCGACATCGACGAGTCCGCCGAGGTGCGCGACTGCATCGTCATGCAGGGCAGCAAGATCGGCGCCGGCGCAAAAATCCGCTATGCAATTCTCGATAAAAATGTTACAATCAAACCTGGCACGAGCCTGCTTGGCTCGCCCGATCATCCCCTGGTTATCAGCAAAGGAGCAGTCATATGAAAATTGCCATCATCGCCTCAGAGGCCGCGCCGTTTTTGAAGACCGGCGGTCTGGGCGACGTGATCCAGGCTCTGCCGCAGGCGCTATCAGAGCTGCCGAAGAATGAGGTTTCCGTGATCCTGCCGTATTACGGCAAGATCAAGTACAGCGGCAAGTGGGACACTGAGTTTTTAGGCAGCTTCAAGGTACAGCTTGCCTGGCGGCGTGAGTACGTGGGAATGTTCCGGCTCAAGACCCGCCGGAAGAAGCTGCAGATCTATTTTATCGACAATGAGCGCTACTTTAACCGCGGCGGCGTCTACGGCTACGACGACGACGGCGAGCGCTTTGCCTTCTTCAGCAAGGCCGCGCTTGCGCTCATGGCGGGGCTGGAGCTGCAGCCCGACGTGGTGCACTGTCACGATTGGCAGACGGCGCTGATCCCGCTTCTGATGAAGACGGAGTTCGCTGCGGATTTTGGTCAGACGAAAAGCGTCTTTACCATCCACAATATCGAGTATCAGGGCAAGGCCAACCTGCACTTCAACTATGACGTGCTTGGGCTTGACGGCAGCTGCGATGAGATTCTGCGCTTTGACGACTGTACGAACTTCATGAAGTCGGCCATCGTCACGGCAGACAGAGTCAACACCGTATCCGACACCTATGCCTGTGAGCTGCAGTATCCGTACTATGCGCACGGTCTTGCCAATATGCTCTCCAGCCGCGGCAGCGCGTTCAGCGGCATCACCAACGGCATCGATATGGAGCTGTTTGACCCGGAACAGTCGGCCGGTCTGGCTGCGTTCTACCATGCCGGCAGCATGGCCGACGGCAAGCGCGAAAACAAGCGCGCGCTGCAAAGACGCCTGGGCCTGCCGGAGGATGGCGACGCAGCGGTGCTGGCGATGGTCTCGCGGCTTGCCGGACACAAGGGCATCGATCTTCTGTGCTACATCGCCGAGCGGCTTTTGCAGCGGCGCGTGCAGCTGGTCATCATCGGCACGGGGGAGCAGAAGTACGAGTGGTTCTTGTCGTCGCTGCAATACCGCTATCCGCAGCAGGCGTCGGTCAATCTCTGCTTTGACCCGGAGCTTGCCAATCTCGTCTACGCAGGCGCGGATATGTATCTCATGCCGTCCATGAGCGAGCCGTGCGGTCTGTCACAGCTGATCGCGATGCGCTTTGGTACGGTGCCCGTGGTGCATGCGGTGGGCGGCCTCAACGATACGGTCGAGCCATATGACGAGACACAGTCCACCGGCCGCGGCTTTACGTTCCAGAGCTATAACGCCGATGATTTCCTCGGCGCGATCGACCGGGCGCTGGGGCTGTATTACGGCGCGCACGAGAAGTGGCTGGCGCTGGCAGAGCATGATATGCGCCAGGACTTTAGCTGGAGGCTCCCGGCGCAGCGCTATATGGCGCTCTATCAAAACGCATTGGAAGGATAACAGTTTCCCCTATGGATAGACAGACAATCTCAGAACGAATCCAACAGACCTGCCTGCGCATGTTTGGCTGTCAGCTCAAGGACGCGGCCGAAAAGCAGGCATACCGCGCGGTGTGCTGCGCGGTGCGCGAGCTGCTGCAGGAGCGTCAGCGCGCATTTTCAAAAGAATCTGCGGCGCAGCGGCACAAGCAGGTCTACTATATGTCGATGGAATTTCTGGTCGGCACCTCCTTACGCAATAATCTCTACAATCTCGGCATTTTGGATGAAACGCGGCGGCTGCTGGACTCTCTTGGCTTCAGCCTGGACCGGCTGTGTGAAATGGAGCCGGACGCGGGTCTTGGCAACGGCGGCCTTGGCCGGCTGGCCTCGTGCTATATGGACGCGGCCACAGGGCTGGATATCGGCATGACGGGCTTTTCCATCCGCTATGAGTTCGGCATCTTCCGACAGAAGATCGTCGACGGCTGGCAGATGGAGTTCCCGGACGACTGGCTGGGCATGGGCGACGTGTGGCTGCAGACGCGCGAGGACGACGCCGTTGAGGTGCGCTTTGGCGGCAGCGTCCACGAATGGATGGACAACGGCAAGTTCAAGGCCGCGCAGGTGGGCTATCAGTCGGTGATCGCCGTGCCGCACGATCTGTATATCTCCGGCTATGGCACGCAGTCAGTCAACAAGCTCGTACTGTGGAGCGCCAAGCTCCCGCAGGGCTTTGATATGGCGGCGTTCTCGCGCGGCGACTATGTCCGTGCGCTCGAGCAAAACACAATGGCCGAGACGATCTCTAAGGTGCTCTATCCCGCGGACGATCATATCAGCGGCAAGCGCCTGCGTTTGAAGCAGCAGTATCTGCTGGTCTGCGCGTCGCTGCAGAGCATTCTGCAGGCGCATCTGAAGCAGTACCATACGCTTTCCAATCTGGCCGAGCATGTGGCCATCCATATCAACGACACGCATCCTGCGCTTTGCGTGCCGGAGCTGATGCGCCAGCTGCTCGACGAGTATGACATGACGTGGGATGAGGCGTGGAAGATTACCTGCGAAACGCTTTCGTATACCAATCACACCGTCATGGCAGAAGCGCTTGAGCGCTGGCCGGTGGATCTGTTCCGCGAGCAGCTGCCGCGCGTATACGGCATCGTGGCGGAGATCAACCGCCGCTTGATGGAGCAGCTGGAGCGCTCCTATCCAAACGATGCCGGCAAGTGGAACTACATGGCCGTCGTGGCGGACGGCGAGGTGCGCATGGCAAATCTGTGTCTTGCGGCGTGCCACAAGATCAACGGCGTATCAAAGCTGCATACGCAGATCCTGGAAACCGGCATCTTCCGTGATTACTACAATCTGGAGCCGGAACGGTTTATGAACGTCACAAACGGCATCGCGTACCTGCGCTGGCTGTGTCAGGCGAACCCGCCGCTTACGGCGTATCTGCGGTCGCTCATCGGCGATGGCTTTATGCGCGACGCGTGCGAGCTGGAGCGGCTGCTGGAGCACTATGACGAGCCGGACGTGCTCGCGCAGCTGCGCGCGATCAAGCGTGAAAACAAGCTGCGGCTGGCAAAATACGTCTCTGAGGCCAACGGCGTCAATCTGGACCCGGACTCGATCTTTGACGTACAGGTAAAGCGGCTGCATGAATATAAGCGGCAGCTTTTGAACATCCTGCATGTGCTGATGCTCTATCACCGCATCAAGGATAACCCCGGATTGGATGTGACGCCGCATACGTTCATTTTTGCCGCCAAGGCCTCGGCGGGCTATCTGCTGGCCAAGCAGATCATCAGTCTGATCGTGGCGGTGTCAAACCTCATCAACGCCGACCCGCAGGTGCGCGAGAAGCTGCGCGTGGTCTTCATCGAGGACTATAAGGTCTCGCTGGCCGAGATCATCATTCCCGCCGCGGATCTGTCCGAGCAGATCTCCATTGCCGGCAAAGAGGCGTCCGGTACGGGCAACATGAAGCTGATGATCAATGGCGCGGTCACGCTCGGTACGCTCGACGGGGCTAACGTCGAGATCTGCGAGCAGGTAGGGAATGAAAACATGTTCTTGTTCGGCATGACGGCCGACGAGGTCGAGGAGCTTTGGCACCGCGGCTACAATCCGCGCGAGTTCTTGTCGCCTGAGCTTGACCGCGTGCTGCAGATGCTGACCTCCGGCGTGCTGGGCCAGCGGTTCGACGATATCTATGCGTCGCTGCTGACGAACCGGTTTGGTACGGCGGACCGCTTTATGACCATCGCCGATTTTGCCAGCTACGCGCAGGCGCAGGAGCTGGCGGGCCGCACGTATCTGGATCAGCGGCAGTTTACCAATATGCAGCTGGTCAACATTGCCAAGGCTGGGATCTTCTCGTCCGACCGCGCGGTGCGCGAATATGGCGAAAAAATTTGGAAGTTATAAGGATCGTTTTATTACATGCGAATTTTATTTGACAGCCGGCTGTCACAGTTCAAAACGCCGTTTGGCACGCTGCATCCGGATCAGGATTGCCGCATACAGCTTCAGATCCCCGTCAGCTGCCAGACCGTCGCGACAGACTTGGTGCTGCTGCAGGAGAACGGAACGCCGCTGCGGCGCGAGCCGATGCAAAAATGCGCGCAGACGGAGCTGTATGAGACCTGGGGCTGCACGTTCCGCCTGTCGGAGCCGGCGCTGTATTTCTACTACTTTAGTATCACCACGAAACATGAGACCTTCCGCCTTTTCAGACTCGGGAGCGACACCAATATGGAGTCGGGCGATTGGTGGCAGGTGAGCGTGGTGGCTGAAAAATACCCCGTGCCCGACTGGGCGCGCGGCGCGATCATGTATCAGATTTTCCCCGACCGCTTTGCTTCCAGCGGAAAGTGCGACTGCACAGAGAAGCTGCAGCCGTATTGGGTGCATGAGAGCACGGACGAGACGCCGGTGTATCTGCCAAATGAAAAGGGCGAGGTGCTCAACAACGACTTCTACGGCGGCAATTTGAACGGGATTCGCCAGAAGCTGCCGTATCTGCATGAGCTTGGCGTGCAGATCTTGTATCTCAATCCCATCTTTATGGCGTTTTCCACGCACCGTTATGACACCTACGATTACAAGCGGGTCGATCCCATGCTGGGCACAGAGGCGGATTTTACCGCGCTGTGCGATGCGGCGCATGCGCTGGGGATGCGTGTGATCCTTGACGGCGTGTTTTCGCACGTGGGCGACCGCAGCGAGTATTTCCAGCAGGCCATCCACGACCCAACGTCGCCGTATTGCAAGTGGTTCGATTTCAAACACTATCCCGATGTGTATACCAGTTGGTGGGGCATCACCACGCTGCCGTGCATCAACAAGCTGGAAGAAAGTTATGTTAACTATCTCATTGAGGACGCCGACAGCGTAGTCGCAAAGTGGCTGCGCCTCGGTGCGGACGGCTACCGGCTGGACGTGGTCGACGAGCTGCCCGACGCGTTCGTGGCAAAGCTGCGGCGGCGCGTCCGCGAGATCAAGCCCGACGCGCTGCTCATCGGCGAGGTGTGGGAGGATGCGTCGAACAAGATCGCCTACGACGTGCGCAGGCGTTACTTCGTCGACCGGGAGCTGGACTCTGTCATGAACTACCCATGGCAGAAGGAGATCCTGCGCTATGTCAGAGGCGAGGACGACGGCCGCGGGCTTGGCGAGCGCATTATGCAGCTGGCAGAGAATTATCCGCCGGACGTGCTCAGCTGCGTGATGAATATTCTCGGTACGCACGACACGCCGCGCGTGCTGACCGCGCTGATCGATTCCACCGACGCCGACCGCGCGGAGCTTGCCAAACGGCACATGTCCGACGAGCAGCGGGTGCGCGGAAAACGGCTTTTGCGGCTGGCGGCATTTTTGCAGTTTACGCTGCCCGGTATCGCCTGTATCTACTATGGCGACGAGGCCGGGATGGAGGGCTACCGCGACCCGTTCAACCGAAGG
>CAZWKZ010000112.1:0-6406 GCA_964633935.1 uncultured Oscillospiraceae bacterium
GCGGGAGCTTTTGCAGGATTTCTTTTGTTTATTCCATTGGCCGGACGTAGCCCTTGCCGCAGATCTGCATGTAGAGCACCTGCTGCCCGGGTGTGAAGGAGTCAACGCTGTTGAACGCCGCTACCTCGACAGCCGGCTGCGAGCCGATGCTCACCGTCAGCGGATGCGCCGAGCTGACGGTGGCTTCGGTGCAGGTGGTGATGAGCACGATATCGAAGACCATATCGCCCGTGTGGTCGATCACGGTGATCTTCGCATTGGACGGCAGCTGATTGAGCACATCCGCCGTAGACGCGTCAAAATTGTAGTAGTACTGCGTCGCTTCATCCAGCGAGAACACGCCCTCGCTGCACAGCTGCTCCAGCTCTGCGCGGTCGGCAAACGTATAATACAGCTCGCCCTTTGCATAGCACGGCACGCCGATGACCTCGCCGCCGCGCATATAGATATTGACGTTGCGCCCCAGAAGCCCCAGATCGGTCGAGACCTCGAAAAGCTTGCTGTAGCCCTCGAGCCGGCTGTAGCCCGCCTCCAGCTGACCGCCCGCGGCGTTCAGATCGGCACACTCGTTTGCCGTCAGGATCGCGGTATAGCGCACGAGATCATAGCGCACCTCAAGATACGTCTTGGGGTTCATCAGCTCGTCCAGCTCATAGCGCAGCATGCCCTCTGCCTCGGGATCGACCACTGCGCTGCACTGCATCGCGTTGTAGATCAGCAGGCACGCGTCGTCCCGGCAGAGCTGCGAGGCATAGCTTTTGCCAAATCCGTCATAGATGCCGAACGCCGCCGCATCGGTGTTGACCGCGTCGGCCCACTGCGCGCCCACATAGCGCTCGGCGTCCTCGCCCAGCACGACCAGCAGCATCTTCGCCAGCTCCTGCGCGGTCACGCCGTCCTTGGGCCGGAACATACCGTTCGAGCCGGCGATGATCCCGCGCGAGGCGCAATAGCCGATATACTCGCCCGCCCATGAGTCGGCAATATCCAAAAACTCGGGCGCGTCCTGCGCCTCGGGCGTATCGGTACAGAGCATGGCGATGAGCTTCGCCGTCTCCTCACGCGTGATGCCGTTTTGGGGACGGAAGGTGCCGTCGCTGTAGCCCGCGATCAGGCCCAGATCGACCAGCATCTGCACCTCGTTGTCGTTCCGAATCTCATCTTGATCGGAAAACGTCATCGTCTTCGCTCGCGGCTCAGCCGCAGCCGCCGGAATTCCCATCAAAAACAGCATACAGCACGCCAACACCAGACCAATGATCCGCTTCACACGCCGCGCCTCCTTCCCTTTTCGTCCTGTGCGCCGGCTGCGCAAACAATTTCTTACCCTAGAGTATACCGGGCCTGCTGCGCGATTGCAAGCGGATACGGCAGGTTGTAACAGAATTGTAAGAAATCTGCCCGGACCGCTGACAGCGGCCCGGGCAGGCGCTTTTTCTTTTTTCGGCGCTTTTGCGCGATCACCTGACCGTGACCAGCTCGTACTGGTCGCTGCCGAGGCCAATTTTGACGCCGTGCTCGATGGCGTGCTGCCAGCAGGTGTCGGGATGCGCGCCGTGCAGATGGTCGGGATCGTGCTCACAGCCGTTGTCCGTCACCGCGCTGTTGGCCAGCAGCGGCTGGCGGTTGACCGCCTCGGCGCAGGCCAGATCCAGCGCCACGGGGTCAAACGACGCGAACATGCCGACGTCCGGCACGATGGGCGCGTCGTTTTCACTGTGGCAGTCGCAGTTGGGCGAGACGTCGCGCACAATACTGATATGGAAGCTCGGACGGCCGTCCACGACCGCCTTGGTATACTCGGCGATCTTGCAGTTGAGCTTTTCAAACGACTCGTCATACTCTGGACAGACCGCGTCCTTGGGACATACCGCAATGCACCGGCCGCAGCCGACGCACTTGGCATGATCGATCACGCACTTGCCGTCTGCGATCACGGGCGCGTCGTGCGCGCAGATCCTCCGGCACGCGCCGCAGCCGATGCACGCAGCCTGGTCGACGGTGGGCTTTCCGGCGGAATGCATCTCCATCTTGCCCGCGCGCGAGCCGCCGCCCATGCCCAGGTTTTTCAGCGCGCCGCCAAAGCCCGTGTTCTCGTGCCCCTTGAAATGCGACAGCGAGATCACGATGTCCGCATCCATCAGCGCCCGGCCGATCTTCGCGCGTTTCACATACTCGCCGCCCGCGACCGGGACCTCGATATCGTCCGAGCCTTTCAATCCGTCGGCAATGATGATGTGGCAGCCTGTAGAAAACGGCGAATAGCCGTTGATGTACGCCGTGTCCATATGCTCGAGCGCGTGCTTTCTGCTGCCGACATAGAGCGTGTTGCAGTCGGTCAGAAACGGCAGGCCGCCGCGCGCCTTGACCATATCGGCCACGGTCCTGGCATAGTTCGGCCGCAGAAACGCCAGATTGCCCAGCTCGCCGAAGTGGAGCTTGATGGCGACGAACTTCCCGTTAAAATCGATCTGGTCCATGCCCGCCGCGACCAAAAGCTTCTCGAGCTTCATCTGCTGCGAAACGCCCTCGCGACAGCGGAAATCGGTGAAATAAACCTTGGATGGCTGCATCGTATTTCCCTCCGTTTAATCTGTTTTATTGCATGGTTTTAGTATATTTCTTTTGCTGCAGGCTGTCAAGCGCGGCTCTGCCGTGCGGCCGATGCAAGACGCGCTAAAATACCCGGCGCCCGCCGCAATGGGCGGGCGCCGGATCTGTATCGTCTGTAAAGCGAGATCATGCCTTCTTCAGTCTCTGACGGCTTTGCTGCAAAATCGCCTCCATCTCGTCGAGCATCTGTTCAGAAAGCGCTTCCTCCTCGGCCAGCAGCGCGCTGAAGAGCTTCGTCAGTTCGGGTCTTTTCCGCAGCGCAAGGAGCTCCTTCACGCAATAGTCCTCACACGACACGGCCGGCTCGAACAATCTGGCATACGCCTTGCCGCGGCGGAAAAAGCCGGTCTCGCGCAGCATGCCCTTTTCCAGCAGTCCATTCAATAAAATATACACAGAGCTATCTTTCCAGCTTTTCTGACCGGCCTGCTCCAGCAGCATCGGCTGAGACAGCGGCGTATCGGACGCCCAAAAAACTTCCATCATTTCTTTCTCGCATTTTGTCAAACGCATCGCCGTTTCTCCTTTACAATAATTTTAATAATACTATATTACAGATAAATTTCTTTGTCAACAAAATATTTCGTCAAAATCATGTTAACATATAATATAAATAACTATAGAATCTATTAATAAAAAATTCCGGCAGGAATCCTGTGACAGATCTGATGCAGATGCTGATCTCACGCCGCCCGGCTTGACTTTATCACAATTTCCCCGTCCGGTCTCTTACGGCAAAGTCGGAGAAGCGTCTGCGCTTACTCACAGGCGGCGCCCTGCGCAGGAAAGCCTTGCCTCAAATTTGATAGCAGGAGGCGTTTGTCATGGAAATCCGTACTAATATTGCAAAAAATCTCAATAATCTCATGCGCGAGAGCGGCCGCTCTCTGGCAGAGCTTTCCCGGGAATGGGACATCCCGCTCTCATCCATGAAGACCTACGCGAACGGCAGCGCAAATCTGCGGGCGGACACGATCGAGCTTCTTGCCGCGCACGTCGGCATGCCGCCGGCGGAGCTGATCTCATGTCTCCCCGACGGCTGGGCGCAGGCAAAGATCGTGCTGCAGGCGTCAAGATTGTTCGGCGGCCTGTCCTCCGACCGGCGCAGCGAGGGCATCACGCTGTTTCTGCAGCTGACGGCGCTGTTCTCCGGCGTAAGGCAGGATGGGCGGCAGGATAGCTGAGCGGCGCGCCGGACCATTTTCTGACCGCGCCGGCGGTAAGCGGCGCATTGCCGGTAGCGAATACCGCGTTGCAGCGAACGCTTGCGTTCCGCCCGGCCGTGTGTTATGGTATGCAAAACGGCAAACTGGAGGAAGCTTATGGACATTTCCGGACTTGGCGCGTGGACGCCGCTGCTGCAGGACGAACTGCAAAAACCGTATTTTCAAACGCTCGCCGCGCGCGTGGACGAGGCCGACGCGCACGGCGCGATCTACCCCCCGGCGCATGAGCGCTTCGCCGCGTTCCAGCTCACGCCGCCGCAGCGCGTGCGTGTGGTGATCTTGGGACAGGACCCATACCACGAGCCGGGACAGGCGCACGGACTGGCGTTCTCGGTACGGCCCGGGGTGAAGCTGCCGCCGTCGCTGGTGAATATCTATCGAGAGCTTCAGACCGATCTGGGCATCGAACCGGGCCGCGACGGCTGTCTTGCCGGCTGGGCAGGGCAAGGCGTGCTGCTGCTCAATACCGTGCTCAGCGTGCGCGCCGGCGCGGCCAACAGTCACAAGGATTTCGGCTGGCAGACGTTCACAGACGCCGTGGTAGACGCGATCGGCACGCTGGACCAGCCCGTGGTATTCATTCTCTGGGGCGCTCAGGCGCAGAAAAAGGCCGCTTCCATCACCCGTTCGCCCTATCCCCGCCTGGCCATCTGTTCGCCGCATCCAAGCCCGCTGAGCGCCTACCGCGGCTTTTTCGGCAGCCGCCCGTTTTCCCGCGCCAATGCGTTTTTGCGCGCGCACGGACAGGCGGAAATCGACTGGGCCCCGGGCTTGCAGCAGAAAGAATTATTTCCACCAAAAATCTGAATTTTTTCTGAAAAAACAGTTGAAATTTACGACGTTCTATCATAGAATATGCTTGCGTGTGCCGGCAGCCCGATCGCGCCGCGCCGCATAAGAGAAATTGCGTCCGGGAGTATGCTAACTATGCTGCACGTCGTACTGGTCGAGCCGGAGATCCCATCCAATACCGGCAATATCGCCCGCACCTGCGCCGCCACCGGCAGCGTGCTGCACCTGATAAAGCCCCTGGGCTTCGATATCTCCGACAAGGCAGTCAAGCGCGCAGGGCTTGACTACTGGCATCTGGTCGACGTGCGCGTGTATGAGAATCTTGACGATTTTTTTGCAAAGAATACCGTTGCGTGCATGCGTCTTTTTTCGACCAAGGCGCCGCGCTGCTACGCCGACGTCAGCTATCCCGACGGGTGCTATCTTTTCTTTGGCAAGGAGACGAAGGGCCTGCCGGAAGCGTTTTTGGCGGCGCACGAGGATTGCTGCGTCCGTATCCCCATCCGCGCCGAGGCGCGGAGTCTGAACCTGGGCAACAGCGCCGCCATCGGCGTGTTTGAGGCGCTGCGCCAGCAGGCGTTTTGCCATCTGCAGGCGCAGGGCGGAATGATAAACTGGAACAAGCACAAGGAGGAGCACAATGAACTATAACAAAAAATCTGTAGAAGATATCGACGTCCGCGGCAAGCGCGTTCTGTGCCGCTGCGATTTCAACGTCCCCACCAAAGACGGCGTCATCACCAGCGACAAGCGCATCGTCGCGGCGCTGCCGACCATTGAGTACCTCGTGAAAAACGGCGCGCGCGTCATTCTCTGCTCGCACATGGGCAAGCCCAAGGGCGAGGTCAAGCCCGAGCTGTCTTTGAAGATCGTCGCCAAGCGGCTGAGCGAGCTGCTGGGCCAGCCGGTCAAGATGGCCGAAGACGTCGTAGGCCAGAGCGCGCAGGCGCTGGCCGCCGCTTTGCAAAACGGCGAGGTGATGCTGCTGGAAAACACCCGCTTTGAAAAGGGCGAGACGAAGAACGACCCCGAGCTGTCGAAGAAGATGGCCGCGCTGGCTGAGATCTTTGTCAACGACGCGTTCGGCTCGGCGCACCGCGCGCATTCCTCTACCGCCGGCGTAGCCGATCATCTGCCCGCCGTCTGCGGCTACCTGATCCAGAAGGAGATCGGCGTCATGGGCAAGGCCCTGGCCGATCCCGAGCGTCCGTTCGTCGCCATCCTCGGCGGTGCGAAGGTCTCGGACAAGCTGAACGTCATCAATAACCTTCTGGAAAAGGTCGACACGCTCATCATCGGCGGCGGCATGGCCTACACCTTCCTGGCCGCCAAGGGCTATGGCGTCGGCAACAGCCTGTTCGACGCGGAAAAGGTCGACTACTGCAAGCAGATGATGGAAAAGGCCGAGGCCAAGGGCGTCAAGCTCCTGCTGCCGGTCGATACCGTCGTGGCCGCCTCCTTCCCCAGTCCCATCGACGCGCCCATCGAGGTCAAGACCGTCGACGTCGCCGAGATTCCGGATGACATGGAGGGCATGGACATCGGCGAAAAGACCAGAGTCCTCTTTGCCTCGGCGGCCAAGTCCGCCAAGACCGTCGTGTGGAACGGGCCGATGGGCGTGTTTGAAAATCCGATCCTCGCCAAAGGCACCATCGCCGTGGCCGAGGCGCTGGCCGAATCCAGCGCGATCACCATCGTCGGCGGCGGCGACTCCGCAGCCGCGTGCGAGCAGCTGGGCTTTGCCGACAAGATCACCCACATTTCCACCGGCGGCG
>CAZWKZ010000113.1:0-6357 GCA_964633935.1 uncultured Oscillospiraceae bacterium
GGATGGAGATCTCCGGCTCTGTGTAGCTGGTGCGGACGGTGTAGATGAGCGCCTCATCGGCTTCCAACGTCTCGTTTGTTCCCATGCAGCGGTTGTAGTCGTCCAGCCCCACCAGATAGACCGTGCACACCTGCGCCATGTTGACAAGGCGTTTGTCTACGGCGTCCACGTCCGGCTCCAGCTCGCTGCCGAAGAACATGCCGGAGGTCGCGGCGCAGCTGTACGCCTCGACGGTATCGGGCGTCACGCCGGCGTCTGCCACCGTGCGCGACAGCGCAGCCTGCAAATGGGAAAGATTCTCCGCTTGCAGATCGTTCGGCGACGAAAGGCCGGCCTGCACGGAAAAATCGTGCGGATAGCGGGTGTTGAGCGAATCCTCCGCGCCTACGTACAGACAGGTCGTCGACGACAGCATGACCAGCACCATCGTCGCCAGAATGCAGATCGACGCCAGGCCCGCGCCGTTTCGCTTCATGCGGTAGAGCATGGACGAGACAGAAACGAAGTGATTGGCTTTATAGTAATAGCGCTTGTTTTTTTGCAGCAAGCGGCAGCCAGTCACGGAGCCTGCGATAAACAGCGCATAGGTTGCAATGATGACCATCACAACGGCCACAAAGAACCACATCAGCGCCGATATGGGGTCTGCCACCGTCACGGCGATATAATACGCCGCGCCAAGCATGAGCACGCCTGCCAGCGCCAGCACCCAGTTGGCCTTGGGCGGCTTTTCGCCCATGGACTCGCTCGCGAGCAGCTCCCGCGCGCCGGATATGCTGATCTGACGCAGGGCGTTGAGCAAGATCAGCACATGGATCGCGCCGAAAATAGCACAGGCCTGTCCGATGGCCGGCAGATCGAGATAAATGCGGTATGTGACCTCGCCGTGCATGATGTTCACCAGAGAAAGCTCCGCCAGCTTGGAGAGCAGAAAGCCCAGCGCAAGCCCTGCCAGCAGCGACACGAGTGCGATCAGAAGCGTCTCCCACAGCAAAATGCGCGCAATGTTCCACTTGCCCATACCAAGGATGTTGTATAGGCCGAACTCCTTCTTGCGCTTGCGGATCAGAAACGAGTTCGTATAGAACAAAAAGATCAGCGCGAAGACGGCCACGACGAAGCTACCGAAATTCAGCGTCATTTGCGCGGTGCTGCCGCCGTACATGCCCTCCAGCAGCGGCGAGCGCGACAGGAACAGCACAATATAGTACATCGCCGTCATCCCCGCGCAGGTCAGCAGGTACGGCAGATACAGCCGCTTGTTTTTCGAGATGCCCGTGGCGGCCAGCCGCGGATAGAACCCCGCCTTCATCACGCCTCACCGCCCGTCTGCAGCATGGTCAGCGTGTCGGAGATCTTCTGGTACAGCTGCTCATTGCTGCACGCGCCCCGGTAGAGCTGGTGATAGACCTCGCCGTCCTTGATGAACAGCACCCGCCCGGCGTGGCTGGCGGCCTTGACCGAGTGCGTGACCATCAAAATGGTCTGTCCGCCCTGGTTGATCTGCGCAAAGAGTCGCAAAAGCTCGTCCGTCGCGCGCGAATCCAGCGCGCCCGTCGGCTCGTCTGCCAGCAGCAGGCGCGGGTTCGTGATGAGCGCGCGGGCCACGGCGGCGCGCTGCTTCTGTCCGCCGGAGATCTCGTAGGGATATTTTTTAAGAAGCTCCGCGATGCCCAGCTTCTGTGCCAGCGGCGCGAGCCGCTGCGTCATCTCGCCGTGGCTTTTTCCGGCCAGCACGAGTGGCAAAAAAATATTGTCCTCGACCGAGAAGGTGTCGAGCAGATTGAACTCCTGGAACACGAAGCCCAGATGATCGCGGCGGAACGCCGCCGCGTCGGCGTCGCGGATCTTCGACAGCGGCCGCCCGTCGAGCCAGATCTCGCCCGACGTGGGCCGGTCCAAACTCGCCAGCAGGTTCAGCAGCGTCGTTTTGCCCGAGCCGGATTCGCCCATGATGGCGACGTATTCGCCCTCCTGTACGCTGAAATTGACGTTTTTCAGCGCCTCTACCTCGTTTGCGCCAAAGCGGGTGGTATAGACCTTCCGCAGAGCGCTGACCTCTAGAATTTCCATGGTCAAGCCTCCTTTGCTTTGGCCCCATTATAGCGCGCGCGGCCGCCGCGCCGCCATCGAATCGGCTTACGGTTTGCCCCGCGCGTCTTACGATTTTGTAAGAATTGCATCGCTCATTCGTACTGCGCGGCGTTGTGCGACAGATCGAGATAGACGGCGGTGCCGCGCCCCGGCGTGCTCTCGGCGTAGATCTGGTGGCCCAGATTTTTGCATACGCGCCTGCACAGATACAGGCCCAGGCCGCTGGCCTTTTTGTCCGCGCGGCCGTTGCAGCCGGTAAAGCCGCGTTCAAACACGCGCGGCAGATCCTCGGGCGCGATGCCGATGCCGGTGTCGGCGATCACGAGCGTGGCGGGCTGCTCCAGCCGGATCGTGACGCTGCCGGCGGGGGTGTATTTTAGCGCGTTGCTGATGAGCTGTTCGAGCACGAATTGCAGCCACTTCTCATCGGTCAGCACGCGCGCGCCGACCGGCTCGTAGACGAGCCTGATTTTACGGCCGATGAACTCGCCGGCAAATTTCTTGATCGCCGCGCGAAGGATATCGTCCAGCTCGCAGCTGCGGAACACATAGTCCGTCGCGTCCGAATCCAGGCGCAGATACGCCATGACCATCTGCACATACTGCTCGACGCGCGAAAGCTCGAGCAGACACGCGCGCGCCGCGCCGGTGTCCTCGCTTTGCAGCTGCAGGCGCATGGCCGCGATGGGCGTTTTGATCTGGTGCGCCCAGAGCGTGTAGTAGTCCATCATCCGGCCGTAGCGGCCGGTAAGCTTGGTCTGCAGCGCGGCCTGCTCGCGGACGAGGCGCTCGATCAGCGCCTGATAGGCCGCGTCGACGGGCCGGCGCGTGTCCGGCAGCGCGGACGGCTGCGCGCCCGTGGCCGAGCGGATGCGCGCCAGCCGCTTGCAGTTGCGCTGTACGCGCAGAAAATCGAAGATCAAAAGCCCCAGCCCCAGCGCCAGGCACAGCCCCACCGGATACGCCACCGCCGCCAGCGGCAGGCGGTAGAGCGCGAAGGACGCGAAGAACAACAGCGCGAACAGCGCGCAGGCGCCGAGCGTCTTCCATTTCGAGCGCAGATACGAAAAAAACATACGCATAGCCTACCCCACCAGATAGCCGGAGCCGAATTTCGTCGTGATAAAATCCTGCAGCCCCGCCGCGCCGAGCTTTTTGCGCAGCCGGCCGATGTTGACCGACAGCGTGTTCTCATCGACGAAGCTGTCGGTCTGCCACAAGGACTCCATCAGCTTCTCGCGGCTCACCGTCTGCCCCTTGTTCTGCATGAGCAGGGCCAGGATCCGGAACTCATTCTTGCTCAGCTCGATCGTCTGGCCCTGATACGAGAGCGTCTGCCCGCCCAGCTGCAGGATCGCGCCCCGGTGCTCTAAAATCGGGGCCGAGGCGGCGAAGTCATAGCTGCGGCGCAAAAGCGCCTGGAGCTTGGCGATCAGCACGCTGCCGTCAAAGGGCTTGGCGATAAAATCGTCCGCGCCCATGTTCATGGCCATGACGATATTCATATTGTCCGCGGCCGAGGACAGAAACATGACCGGCACGCGCGAGACCTTGCGGATCTCGCCGCACCAGTAGTAGCCGTTATAAAACGGCAGCGAGATATCCAGCAGCACCAGCTGCGGGTTAAAGGCGGCGAATTCGCCCATGACGTTGGAAAAATCCTCGACCGCGCGGGCCTCGAGCTGCCACGCCTGCGCGAGCTTTAAGACCTCGTGCGCGATGGCGCGGTCGTCCTCGACCAGTAAGATTCGGTACATGGTACGCCCTCCGTTGCTTTATGATAGAGAAGGACCGCCGCGCGCGGCGGCAGTCCCTCCTGCTTGTGTTATTTTGGCAGCATCGCCCAGCTCCCGCGCAGCAGCAGCAGCGTCACAAGGACGTCGGCCACATACCAAAGCGAGGAAAACCCGTTTCCAAGCAGCAGCAGCATCACATACAGAACGCCGCTTACGCCGCAGGCGATGTACAGCGCCAGCCGGCGCTTGCTCTTCATGAACCAGATATACGCCGCGCCCTTGGCCAGATACACCAGCAAAAACAGCACATACAGCGAAGGGAACTGCTCGATGTTCTGCAGCATGATCTTCAGCATCTCCAGCAGCTGCGAAAATTCGGGATACGGCGTGAGCATGGCAATGACCGACGCTTGGTGGCGAAACAGATACAGCCCGCAGCCAAAGCTGAGCGCGGCATAGAGCGCGCCCACCGTACACACCACCAGCCACGCGCAGAAAAGCCCGCGCAGCCGCAGCCGGCCCGTATCGTCGCGCCAGATGCTGCCGGAGGGGGCTTGGTCCTGGCGCGCCTGCTCGGCGCGGACGGGCGCGCGCTCGCTGGACGCTTCGCCGTCATGTACCGGCGCGTCATAGCGCCGCACCAGCGCGCCGCATTCGGGGCAGATGAGCACGTTGTCGTCCACTTCTTTTCCGCAATTATAGCACGTCTGCATCTGCGATCTCCTTTCCGTGCGCTTGCTGCCTTCATTGTACGCGCCTGCGCGCCGAATGTCAATGCGCGGATTGTGTGCGGGAGCATTTTTTGCAAGATTTAGGGCAATTTTTTGCATTTACAAAGTGCGCGCCATCCATATAATAGAAGCAGAAGCACAAAAAGGGGGCACGCGTGTGCGCTTTACCAAAATGAACGGCGCGGGCAACGATTTTATCATCCTGGAAAATCTTGACCGCGCGCTGTCCGAGCAGACGCTGCCGGCGCTTGCGCGCGCGCTGTGCGACCGGCGCATGTCGATCGGCGCGGACGGCCTGATGGTGCTGCAGCCGGCAGACGCGGGCGTACAGGCCGATTTTCGGATGCTGTTTTATAATTCCGACGGCTCGCTTGGCGAGATGTGCGGCAACGGCGCGCGCTGCGTCTGCCGCTACGGCTATGAAAACGGGCTGTGCGGTCAGACGCAGCGCATCCAGACCACGGCGGGCCTGGTCACCGGCTGGCGCGTGGATCGCAGCAGCTACCGCATCGCGCTGAATTTGCCGAGTGTGGTAAAGCTCGATCAGACCCTTATGCTGCGCGGCGAGCCGGTCGTCTACGACTACGTCGAGCTGGGAAGCCCCGGCATTCCGCATGCGGCCGTGTGCCGCCAGGATCTGCTGCAGGCGGACGAGACGGCGCTTCGTCAGACGGGGCGCGCGCTTCGCTATCACCCGGCGTTTGCGCGCGGGACGAACGTGGATTTCTATGAGATCACGGGGCCGGATACCCTTACGGCGAAGCCGTATGAGCGCGGGGTAGAGGATTTCACCTATGCCTGCGGCACGGGCGCAGGCTCCGTGGTCGCGGCGCTCACCCTGCGCGGGCTTGTCAGCGGCAGCGGCGTGCGCGTGCGCATGCGCGGCGGCGAGCTGCTGGTGGACGCCGCGCAGGCGGGCGGAAGGATCGAAGCGCTGTATCTGACGGGTCCGACGCGGCTCGTGGCGCAGGGCGAGGCGCTGGACGAGGCGTTTTTGCCCGGCGCGCAGTGAAGATCCTGCTTCCGGCTGCGGCGGAATATTGAAGGAAGAAGAATGAGAATAAAAAATGGAGGAAGAAACATGAAAAAGGGAAGCTTTCTGAAGACCTACTGGTTTTTGATCTGCATGATGGTCGGCATCGTGGCCGGCTGTATCGTCGGCGCGCTGTGGCCCGTGGTCAAGGATGCGTCGGGCGCGGTCGTGAGCGGCGGCGCGACGGTCCTCGAGCCGCTGGGCACGGTGTTCATCAACCTCATGTTCTGCGTGGTCGTGCCGATGGTGTTCTGCTCGATCGCCTCGGCCATCGCCAACATGAAAAGCGCCCGGCGCGCCGGCAAGGTCATGGGCGTGACGGTGCTCACATTCTGCGTGACGGCGGCGATCTCGGCGGCCATCATGTACGTGATCGTGCGCTTTATCCCGCTGGTGGTCGGCCAGTACGAGGCGGTCAAGGGTGAGGTCGACCAGACGCTGGGCGTGGCCGATATGATCATCAACTTCTTCACCAAGCCCGATTTTACAGAGCTATTCAGCCGCAGGGCCATTTTGCCGCTGATCGTGGCGGCCGTCATCTTCGGCTTCGGCATCCAGATGGCGGGCGGCGCGCAGACGAAGACCGCGCAGCTGCTGGCCGACGTGACCAACTGCATCATGAAGACCGTCAAGATCATCACCTATTACGCGCCCATCGGCTTCTTCGGCTTCTTCGCGTATCTGGTCGCCACCTACGGTCCCGAAATCATCGGCGACTACGGCCGCACGCTCATCATCTATTATGTGATGTGCTTTGCATACA
>CAZWKZ010000114.1:0-6238 GCA_964633935.1 uncultured Oscillospiraceae bacterium
AAGATCATCGCCCGCGAGACCATCAAGGCCCTGCGAAAAGACGTGCAGGCCAAGTGCTACGGCGGCGACATCACGCGGAAAAAGAAGCTGCTGGAAAAGCAGAAAGAGGGCAAAAAGCGCATGCGCACGTTCGGCACCGTCAGCGTGCCGTCCGAGGCGTTCATGGCCGTGCTCAAGCTCGACGAGCAGTAGCGCGGCGAACCGGAAACGTTAACTTATCACAGACCGGCGCGCGGCGCCGTCTCAAGCTGTCAGTCTTGCCATCGGAGGTGACATGTATGGCGATCCTTCCCGTTGTGGAACACAAGAAAAAGCCGCTCGGCATCTACGTGCACGTGCCGTTCTGCCGGAGCAAATGCGAATACTGCGACTTCTATTCCATCGCCGGCGCGCGCAATAAGGATCTGATGGAGCGCTATCTCGACGCGACCGTCGCGCACATCCGCGAAAGCGCGCTCGCCGCGCCCGGCTACGAGGTCGACACCGTCTATTTTGGCGGCGGCACGCCGTCGTTTTTCGGCGCGCGCGGGCTGAGCCGTCTCTTTGCCGAGATCGACCGCCGCTTCGACGTCAGCCGCGAGGCCGAGGTCACGTTTGAAGCGAACCCCGACTCGGTCACGCTGCCCATGCTCATGAGCCTGCGGCGCGCGGGCTTCAACCGCATCTCGATCGGCGTGCAGAGCGATCTTGACGAACAGCTCAAGGCGCTCGGTCGTCCGCACAACTACAAACAGGCGCAGCAGGCTGTGTCGCTGGCGCGCCGCGCGGGCTTTGACAATGTGTCGGTCGATCTGATGTTCGGCCTGCCCAACCAGAGCCGCGAGCAGTGGATGCAGACGCTGCGCCGCGTCATCGACCTCAAGGCCGATCACATCTCCTGCTATGGACTGAAGGTCGAGCCGGGCACAAAGCTCTATGAATACCGCAGCTGCGCGAATCTGCCCGATGACGACGCGCAGGCCGACATGTATTTCTACGCCGTGGAAACGCTCGAATCCTTCGGCTATAAGCAGTATGAGATCTCCAACTTCGCCAAGGACGGCTACATCTGCCGGCACAACATGAAATACTGGGTCGGCGACGAGTATCTGGGCTTCGGTCCGTGCGCCGCATCCGACTTTGCCGGCAAGCGCTTCACCATCGAGGCGGATCTGGAAAAATACGTCGCGGGCGTTTTGGGCAAGGGCGTGATCCTCAGCGAGTGCGAGGCCGTGCCGCTGCGCGAGCGCGCGGGCGAGTATCTGATGCTGCGGCTGCGCACGGTCGACGGCGTGGAAGAGGGCGAATACACCCGCTCGTTCTTGCTGCCGTTCGCGCCGCTGGAAAAGGTGCTGCGCGATCTGCAGAAGCAGGATCTGACGGTCCTGTCCAACGGCCGCTGGCGGCTGACGCCGAGGGGCTTCATGGTGTCGAATTCCATCCTCGTGCGGCTGCTGGACGAGCAGCAGCGCTCAAAGCCGCTGGCGCAGAAGCGCTGAAGCGCCCTGCGCGCCGGCCGGGCGTCCGTGCCGTCTGCTTTGCAGCGCAAACGCGGCCAAACCAACGGCCAAATCATCGGCAGCGCGCAAAAAATAATTGACAAAACATGCCCCTATCCGGTATAATACATTGCGTATGTTCTTCGGAATATTTCCAATGACTCGCTGCGGCTGCGCTTGCAGCTGTTGAGCATAATTTTTCAGGAGGTGTAAGAAATGTCCACTGTTCGTACCTATCAGCCCAAGAAGCGTCACAGATCCAAGGTTCATGGCTTCCGCAAGAGAATGGCGACCGCCAACGGCCGTAAGGTCCTTGCCCGCCGCCGTGCCAAGGGCAGAGCGAAGCTGTCCGCGTGATCGCCGCGCAGCCATGGCCGCATATACCGCTCATTATGAGTCATAGGGGTGAATGGAAGCTAGTTCTGTTCGCCCCATCTGTTTATCAGGGCTATGGCCCGAAAGAGGCGCAGAATGCAGTTTTCCATATCCCTCAAACAAAATCACCTGTTCCGGCGGCTCTACCGCAGGGGCGCGTCCAGCGCCAACGCCTGGCTGGTCCTGTACTGCCGCAAAAACGGCGGTAAAACCAACCGCGTGGGGCTGACGGTCAGCGCCAAGCTCGGCCACGCCGTGCAGCGCAACCGCGTCCGGCGGCGCCTGCGCGAGATCTACCGGCTGCACGAGGCGCAGTTTGCCCGCGGCTATGACGTCGTCGTCGTCGCGCGCACGCGCGCGATGCAGGCAGATTACCGCCAGCTTGAACGGGCGTATCTTTCGCTCGCCGCACGGCTGGGCATCTTCCGTCAGGAGGACGAGGGATGAAGCGCATTTTGTTATGGCTCATTCGATTCTATCAGCGCAATATTTCTCCGGCCTTCCCGCCGCGCTGCCGCTTTTCTCCCACGTGCTCACAGTACGCGCTGGAGGCGATCGGGCGCTACGGCGCGTGGAAGGGCGGTTGGCTTGCGTGTAAGCGGCTGCTGCGCTGCAACCCCTTCTACAAGGGCGACTACTTTGATCCTGTGCCGTGATACGGCGCGCATGCGCGCCGTTTTTTGGGCATCCGTTGCAATGGAGGAATTTACCAATGAAAAGATTTTTGGCACTGCTGCTGGTCGTGCTGCTGGCGGTCGGTCTGACCGCGTGCGTGGCCGCAACCGTGCAGACGGACGAGTACGCCGCGATGGAGCCTGCCGCAGCCGCTGAGGCGGCGGCCGCAGCCACGCAGGACAAGACCAGTATTTCTGACATCATCCGTGTGCCCTTCGGCTATCTGCTCGACTGGCTGCACGCATTCTGCCAGAACTATGGCGTGGCGCTGATCCTGTTTTCCCTGATCGTAAAGCTGGTACTGCTGCCCATGGGCGTCAAAAGCAAGAAGAGCATGCTGAAAATGACGCGCATGTCGCCGCTGGTCAAATCGCTTGAGGCAAAATACGGCGACGACAAGCAGAAATACCAGCAGGAGGTCATGGCGCTGTATAAAGAAGAGGGCGTGTCCACCACGGGCGGGTGTCTGTGGTCGTTTTTGCCGCTTCTGATCATGCTGCCGCTGTATTACGTCATCCGCGAGCCGATCACCTATATGCTGCACAACTCGCGCTCGGTCTCTGCGGCCATTGTGGCGTTCATGCAGGCCAAGGGCGTGAACCTGGGCACCAACGCCTATTACGCGCAGCTGGCCGCCGCCAGCCATTTGAATGAATTTGCCGAAGAGCTGAAGGGCATCTCCGTCACGGCCGGCGCCAACCTTGCCTCGCTCAACTTCTCCTTCCTGGGCATCGACCTGGCCTCCATTCCGTCGTTCCGGTTCTGGACGGCGCATGGCTGGGGCGAGATCGGCCTGTTCCTGCTGCCGATCCTCTCGGCCGGCCTGCAGGTCGTATCCATGTTCATCAGCCAGAGAATGAGCGGCAGCATCGCCACCAACGCCGACGGCGAAAAAGACGCCGAGGCCGCCAAGACCGCCAATCAGACGAATATGACCATGATGCTGCTGATGCCGCTGATGTCGTTGTGGATCGGCTTCTCCATGCCGGCCGCGCTGTCGCTGTACTGGATCGCGCAGGGCCTGTTCAGCACCATCCAGGACGTCATTCTCACCAAGCACTACACCAAAATCTATGACCGCGAGGACGCCGAGCGCCAGGCCCGCGCCGCCCAGCGCCGCGCCGAAGAGGCCGAGCGCGAGCGGCAGCGTCAGCTGCGCCGCGAGCAGAACCCCGACGGCATCATGGACAACGTCAGCAAGAAAAAGCTGAAGCAGCAGGAAAAAGAAGCTGCCGAACGGGCCGCCAGAGAATACGCCGCGAAAAAGAATCCCGCCGCCGCAGCTGCAGCCGAGCAGAAGGAGCAGCCGCTCTCGGGCGACGCAGAGCGTCCGTATTGCCGCGGCCGCGCGTATAAGGCCGACCGCTACCGCAAGGGCGCGCCGGCAGAAGAAAGCGAGGAATAAGGTACAAGCATGGAAAAGTTTATTACCGCAACCGGAAAGACCATCGATCTGGCCATCGCCGCCGCGCTCGAGCAGCTCGGCATGGATCGTGACAGCGTTTCCGTTGAAGTTCTGGAAAATCCCAAATCCGGTTTTCTCGGCATCGGCGCGCAGCCGGCCAAGATCAAGGTGAGCTATGAGGCTCCGGACGAGCCTGCCGCCCCCGCGCCGGCGCTTTCCAGCGCGTCGAGAAGCAAGCCGAAAAAATCCGCGCCCGCTGCGGAAAACGCGCCCAAGGTCATCGCGCCGGCGGCCGAGCCGGCACAGCGCGCCGCCGCGCCTGCCGCGCCTAAGCCGCAGCAGCCAAAATCCGACGCGCCCCGCGCGCCCAAGCCGGACCGCCCCCGTCCCGAACGCCGGGACAACCGCAGCCGTCCCAAGCCGCAGCCCGAGCGTACCCCGCATGAGCCAAAGCCCGCCGCACCGGCCGAGCCGAAGCTCTACGCGCCGGCACAGCCCGGCTCGACTGAGGAGAAGATCGAGGTCTTTATCAAGGGCCTTCTCACGCATATGGGGTCTGACGCCGTACCGCACGCCGTCAAGAGCGCCGATGAAAGCTACATGGTCGAGCTGGTCGGCGAAAATCTCGGCATTCTGATCGGCCGCCGGGGCGAGACGCTCGACGCGATCCAGCATCTGACCAACTACGCCGTCAACCGCGGCCAGAGCAAGCGCGTGCGCATCAACGTTGACGCTGAGAACTACCGCCGCAAGCGCGAGGAATCGCTGCAGCGGCTGGCGCAGAAGGTCGCCGGCAAGGTCGTCAAGTACCGCCGCAACATCACCCTTGAGCCGATGAACGCCTATGAGCGGCATGTGATCCATGCCGCGCTGCAGGAATATCCGGACGTGTCTACCTTCTCCACCGGCACCGAGCCGAACCGCCGTATCGTGGTGGCCTACAGCCGCTATAAGAACACGGAATTTGAAGAAAAATAACTGCGATACTTTGGCCGCCTCTGCAATGGATTGCAGAGGCGGCCTTTTCTCATCGCGCCGCGCGATCGCGAAAATGGCTGCATCTGCCGGCGCGGAATCTTTCATTTTTTCCCGGCAGCTGCCGACCAATTTCGTCGGAATTTGCATCAAAATGCAGCTAAACTTGCAAGAAAAATTTTTATTTGCAATACCTATTGCAAAATTCGGCCAAATGCACTATACTCTGCAACGGAACTTCGCCGGAACGCCGGCATAGATGGGAGATGGCCACATTGCAGCAGTCTATGGGAAAGAGGATCGGGAGCTATCTGATCGTTGCGGCTCTGGCCGTATTGATGGGTCTTAATTACGAACTGTTCGTCTTTCCCAATTCCTTTGCGCCCGCAGGCATCAATGGTATCGCCACGATGGTGCAGTATCTATTTCATTTGAACATCGGTTATTTTTCTTTGATCATCAACGTGCCGCTGCTTGTACTGGCGTGGTTTTTCGTGGGGCACGAGTTTGCCTGCCGGAACACGGTGTTCACGCTCGTCTTCTCCGCCGTCACGCTGGCCATGAGCCACATGGATCTGAGCGGCATCGTCTATCACACCGACAACGGCACCTCGGCCATCCTGGGTCCCATGACGGCCGGCGTTTTGTCGGGCGCGATCTCCGGCCTTACCATCCTGCTTGGCGCCTCCACGGGCGGTACGGACATTCTTGCGGCGGTGCTGCAGCGCCTGCGGCCGGAATTCAGTCTGGTATGGGTAATCTTCGTGCTGAACGCGTTGGTCGCCGTGGCATCATTTTTCGTCTATGACTGCAAATTTGAGCCGGTCATCTTGTGTCTGATCTATTGCTACCTCACCTCGCGCATCGGCGACGTCATCCTCAAGGGCGGCAAGCGCGCGCTCAAATTCGAGGTCGTGACCGAGCATGCCGAGGCGCTTTCGCAGCTCCTGCTGCGCGAGCTGCACCACGGCGTGACCGTCATCCCCGCGCACGGCATGTACTCGGGCCATACGAAGCAGCTGCTGATCTGTGTCGTCAACAGGCGTCAGATCGTGGCCTTTCACCGCGCCCTGAGTCAGTTCCCCGACACGTTCGCCTACATCACCGAGGTCAACGAGACCGTCGGCAACTTCAAGAAAATCCATACTCCGGCTATTCAGCCGATCAAAAAGTGACGCGCACGGCGCGGCATTCTAGTAACATACGCAAAAGCATCCGGCAAAAGCCGGATGCTTGAGACTGTCGGAAAAGGCAATGCGCCTTTTCCGACAAAAAGATCACGGCCCGCTGCAGCGCACTCGTTTTCCGCCTGCGGCGAACAACTCGCACG
>CAZWKZ010000115.1:0-6141 GCA_964633935.1 uncultured Oscillospiraceae bacterium
TGATGGTGGCTGAGACGAATGTCGCTATCATCCTTTCCGCGCTTTTTGGCGCGTGCCTTGGGTTCTTGCCGTATAATATGAACCCGGCGAAGATCTTCATGGGCGATACTGGCGCGACCTTTTTGGGCTATATCCTTGCGACGCTGTCGGTCACGGGACTTTTCAAAATGTATGCGATCATTTCCTTTGCCGTGCCGTTTTTGATCTTGGGCGTGCCGATCTTTGATATCTGCTTCGCGTGTCTGCGCCGTATCGCCAAGGGGCAAAGCCCCATGACGGCCGACCGTGGACATTTCCACCACAGGCTCATCGATATGGGATTTTCGCAGAAGCAGTCAGTCGCCATCGCCTATATGCTCACGGCGATCCTCGGGCTGGCAGCGGTGCTGCTGACGTCGTCGGGCGAGTTGAAGGCGCTGATTTTGATCGGCGCGATCTTTGTAGTCGGCGCGATCGGCGTGAAGCTGATCTTCTCCACACGCGACGCGCCGGGCCGCGGAAGACATGAGCACGACGCACACACGGGCGACGCGCCGCCCGCGCAGCCGACGCAGATAGAAGCGCAGCTAACGCAGACGGAAGCGCAGCCGCCGCAGGAGGAAGAGCACAATGACGAAACGTAAAATCATGTCGATCTTCGGTACGCGGCCGGAGGCGATCAAGATGGCACCGCTGGTCAAGGCACTTGCCCAGCATGAGGCGCTTGAGAGCGCCTGCTGTCTCACGGGGCAGCACCGCGAGATGCTCGACTCCGTGATGCAGATTTTCGATCTGAAGGCGGAGTTTGATCTCAATATCATGCAGAAGCAGCAGACGCTTTCCAGTATCACGACAAAAGCGCTGCTCGGGCTGGAGCAGGTGTTTGAACAGGTGCAGCCCGATCTGGTGCTTGTCCATGGCGATACGTCGACAACATTTGCCGGGGCGCTGGCGGCGTTTTATCACAAGATCCCAGTGGGGCATGTCGAGGCTGGCCTGCGCACATGGGACAAGTACTCGCCGTTTCCCGAGGAGATGAACCGGACGCTGGTGGGTGATATTGCGGAACTGCACTTTTCTCCAACGAAGGCAAACGCGCAGAATCTTGCGCGCGAGGGCGTCGCCGGCGAGATCTTCATTACCGGCAACACGGCCATCGACGCGATGAAATATACGGTCCAAAGCGACTTCCGCTTTTCCGAGCCGCTTTTGAACGATCTGGATTTCAAGCGCCGCCGTGTGATTGCCGTCACGTGCCACCGGCGGGAAAACTACGGTCAGCCCATGCGCGATATCATGCACGCGATCTTGGACGTGGTGAACGCGCACGAGGACGTCGAGGTCGTGTATCCCGTGCATCTGAGTCCTGCTGTGCGTCAGTGCGCCGCGCAGATTCTGGGCGGACATGACAGGATCCATCTGATCGATCCTCTGGATGTGGAGCAGATGCACAACCTGCTGGCACGCTGCTATATGGTTATGACCGACTCCGGCGGCCTGCAGGAAGAGGCGCCCGCGCTTGGAAAGCCCGTGCTTGTCATGCGCCGCGAAACGGAGCGGCCCGAGGCGATAGCGGCCGGGACGGCGCGGCTGGCGGGCGTCGAGCGCGAGAAGATCACAGCGATGGCTTCAGAGCTTTTGGACGATCCTGCGGCCTATGCAAAAATGGCAAAAGCCGTCAACCCCTACGGCGACGGCAACGCCTGCGCGCGTATCACGCAGGCGATCCTATGGCGGTTCGGCCTTGCTGCCGACCGGCCCGCGGATTTTTCCGCGGACAGATGACAAACTTTGATCAGAGGCGGTGACGGCGATGAAAGAGCATAGACAGGCACTGCGGACGGCGGTCATCGTCGCCGTCGTGGTCCTGGCTGTGACTGTTTTGCTGGTCGTGCTGTTTTTTGGCGGCGCGGCGCAGACGCAGCAGCAGAGCATTACGCTGCCTGAGCCGAGCGCGGCCCAGCCGCAGGAAGAGGAGCCTGCCGAAGCGGCAGAGCCGAACCTGTTCGCCGAGGTCACGCGCGAGAACGTGCAGGCTGTGCTGCGCAGTCTCGCGCGGCCGTCGTCGTATCATCAGACGCTGACGGTCCTGACCTATGCCGGTGAAAGCAGCCGGCAGCAGCAGGTGGATATCTGGCGCAGCGGCGATCTGCTGCGCGCAGATCTGACGGATGAAAATGGCGTAAAGTCGATCCTGACCGACGGTGAATCGGTTTATCTATGGTATGACGGCGACGAGACGGCGCTTGCGCTGCCGCTGCGCGAGGGCGTGCGCGCAGAGGAGCTGATCGGCATCCCAACATATGAGACGATTCTGGCGATCGACGTCGCGCAGATCGAGGGCGCGGACTTTGTGACGCTGGAGGAACCGTCGCAGCTGGCCTGTATCTTTGTCAGCTTTGTATCGGACGGCTGCACGCAGTATTATTGGATCGATGTGCAGAGCGGCCTATTGTGCCGGCAGACTATGCTGCAAAACGACAGTCCTTTGTATATCATGCAGCAGGCGCGGCTCGATGTTCTGGCGGAAGGCGATGAGGCGCTCTCCGACGCGTTCTGCCTGCCCGATGGGAGCGAACCGTTTGCCGCGCGCTAAAGCAGCAAAAACGCCGCGATGGTGACCAGTACGGTGAGCGTGTCATCCTCCTCGCTGTCAACGAGCAGCAGCAGAACGATCAGAAGCGCCAAAAGCTCGCCCAGGTCGATCCCGCGCGGCAGCAGCCGGCGAAGAAAGTGCTCGGATGAGCCGTGCTCTGGACAAGCGGGCGCGGCTTCGCATTCCGGCTCGCAGACAGCCTCACAGACCGGCTCTTGGACCGGCTCTGCAGGGTAGCGGGGCGCAGCCTGCGGCGGCGTCTGCGGCTGTATTTGACGCGGCGGCGGACGGTCGTCGACAACGGTTCGCTGAAATGTGCCGTTTGCGCCTGGTATGTAGCGATTATACATAACGTCTCCTTTCCGCTTTACTGGGTATCCTTTTGTCCGCGCAGCGCAAATTCGGCAAGATGCGTCAGCCTTGCGATCTGCATCGCGCGGTCGATTTTTTCCCGCCGCTCAGGCTTCAAAAACGGCTTGAGCGCGCAGAGCAGATTTTCGTACCTGCTATCCAGCCGACCGGCTTCCATCAGCGCGCTGACTGGGATCGCACTGTCGCCGGCAGGCTTACCGGCAGACTGTGCAGCTGGCGGCGCTTGCGGTGGCGGCTCACGTTTCGGCGGCGGGTCGGGGTCCGCCTGCGATTGTCCGGGCGGCGCGCCCAGCCCGAGCGATTTGGCCAGGGCAAAGATCCCCTGCAGTTGCGCCGGGTCCTGCAGCAGCGCGCTCAGCTTTTGCTCAAAATCTTCCATCGCTAGACCTGCTTTTCGTTCAGCTTTTCGATCAGCTGCTGTGCCTGCGGCGACTGCATCAAAGGCCCCAGGATCGCCTGCGCCGCGGTATAGTCGCCGGCGCGCATGGCCTGCGCGGCTTGACGCAGGGCGTTTCCGCCGTCCTGGTTCAGCAGCTGCAGCAGCTTTTGCCCCTCGGGCGAGGTAAGCACGCGCCGGGCCTGCTGCTGTGAGAAGGGCAGTCCCTCTTTGGAAGCGTTTTTGTTGTCCATCGCGCAACCTCCCATTTCATTCTTGTTTATTCTATGCATATCGCAGTACGCAGGTGATAGATTTTGAAGATACTTGTTTTATCGGATTCCCATGGCTCTATCGGTAATATGTATGACGCGGCGATCAAGGAAATGCCGGACGAGATCATCCATCTCGGCGATCATATATCCGACGCGCAGGACCTTAGTTATGCGCTGCCGGATATCGAGATCTTGCGCGTGCCGGGCAACTGCGACTATGCCAGCGTTGAGCAGCCCAGCATTCTGACCGAGCTTGGCGGCGTGCGCATATTTTTGACGCATGGGCATCTGTTTGGCGTGAAACTGGGCGTGCGGCGGCTTTTGCTGCAGGCGAAGGCGGTGGGCGCGCAGATCGCGCTCTTTGGTCACACGCACCGGTCTATGTGTGAGTGCCGCGACGGCATATGGCTGCTGAATCCGGGCGCGTGTGGTCAGTTTGGCCGGGCGAGTTACGGCCTGATCGAGATCGCGGTTGACGGCAGCTTTACATGCCGGGTCGAAGATTTCGATTGATTTTACCGGTGTTTGTCGTATAATAGGTGTAGATTATTCCAAATGGAGGAACGTTTATGCTCCTTGCTATCGATATCGGCAACAGCAACATCGTCCTTGGCTGCATTCAAGCGCAGAAGATCCTGCATGAAGCGCGTCTGGCGACAGATCTCATCAAGACCTCGGACCAGTACTGCATGGATCTAAAAAACCTGCTGTCTTTGTATGAGATCGACTGCAGCATGATCGAGGGCGTCATCATCTCGTCCGTCGTGCCGCCGGTGCTGAATTCATTCCGGACGGCCGTGATGAAGCTGACGGGCCTGAAGCCCATGGTCGTTGGCCCCGGCATCCGGACAGGACTCAATATTTTGATGGACAACCCTGCACAGATCGGCAGCGATCTGATCGTTGCGGCGGTTGCAGCGCTGCGCGAGTATCCTGCGCCGATCATTATCATCGACATGGGCACGGCGACGACCATGTCTGTGATCGACGCCAATCGCGCCTATATCGGCGGCTGCATCAGCCCGGGCGTGCGCATCTCATCAGAGGCGCTGACCGCCAGGACGGCGCAGTTGCCCGGCATCAGTCTGGAAGAGCCAAAGCGCGCCATCGGCAAAAACACCGTCGACAGCATGCGCAGCGGCATTATGTTGGGCGCGGCATGCATGCTTGACGGGATGATCGCGCGGATGGAAGATGAGCTTGGCCAGCCGGCCACGGTACTGGCGACCGGCGGTATTGCCCGGTTTGTGATTCCAATGTGCCGCCGTGAGATCATCTACGACAGGAATCTGCTGCTCAAGGGCCTGACGATCCTGTACGAGAACAACAAAAAGAGCCTATGACGGCCGGTGCGCAGAGGCTGCCCGGCGCGGGCGCCCTGTTGCCGGATGCGAAGCTGCACCGGCTGACGCGCGCGCTTGCCACGCCGATGTATCTCTATGATGAAAAGAGTCTGCTGGCAAATGCACAGGCTCTTTTTACGTCCTTTGCCTGGAACGGCGGCTTTCGGCAGTTTCTGCCGCTGCGCCGTTGCAATAATCCCGCGCTGCTGCGTCTTTTGCGTCAGGCGGGCTGCGGCGCGATGTGTACCGATTTTGCGCAGCTGCAGCTTGCCGCGGCATGCGGCTTTTGCGCAGAAGATCTTCTCTACGCGCCGCTTGTTCATCATCCGCAGGCTGAGGCGCTGGCGTTCCAGCTGGAGGCCACGTGGGCCGTCGATGGGGAATATGTGCTGCCGCCCCGCGCACCGAAGCGCGTACTGCTGCGGTATAACCCCGGCGGAAAGCTGCGCGCAGATGGGCGGACACTGGCAAACTTTGACCGGATCAAATACGGCATGCGCGAAGCCGAGCTGTTTGACATGGCGCGCCGCTTTGCCGCGCAGGACACCGAGTCGATCGGCCTCATGCTCTGCGCGTGCGACAACTGTCTGGACGCGGCGTATTATCCGGCCGTGGCGAGGACGCTGTTCACGTTTGCCATGCAGTTGCGCGACAAAACGGGGATCACGGTAGATACGTGCAATCTCTCCGGCGGCTTCGGCGTATCCAGCCGGGCGGAGTTTGCCTCGCCCGCGATCGAAACGGCCGCGGAACAGGTCCATGCGCTCTACGAGCAGCTGCTCGTTCCGGTCGGCTTTGCGCAGATGCGTCTGCAGACCGCGCTTGACCGGTATCTGCTCACCGATGCCGGCGCACTGATCGCCAGCGTGACGGCCGTGCGCGAGCGTGAGCTGCCGACCTATTTTCTGGACGCTGTTTTTGAGCAGTCCATGCTCGCCGGCATGCATCACCCGATCGCAAAGCTAGGCAGACAGAGCGGACGCGAGCTGACGCTGTGCTGTGTGGCTGGCTGTCAGGAGTCGCTGCGCGGCGGCCTGGGCGATTCCTGCGTGCTGCCGCAGCTGCGGCCAGGCGACCGGCTTGTGATGCGTATGGCGGGCGTCGATGAGATCCCGGACAGTACGCCGGTATACCTGCTGCGCGCCGACGGGTCGTTGGAGCGCATCTGAGGCTAGAGCATGCTCACCGTCAGACCCAGGC
>CAZWKZ010000116.1:0-6140 GCA_964633935.1 uncultured Oscillospiraceae bacterium
GCAATGAAATTAAAAGATAAGAAAATACGGGTGCTGCAATATTTTCATGGTACAAACGAACACGGGTTCCCTGTTGATGAATGGCGACCGCTCCATAGCGGGTGTCTTTGGGCGTATTATCGGCAGCTTTCCGGCAATGAGTTTTACGCTTCGGCAATGGTGAACGTTTCGGAAGAAGTCGTATTTACAATCAATTTCCGGACGGATGTAACAAATGAAATGATGATCGAATACGGCGGGAAATTCTATGAAATTATCCGCATTGACAATTACGAGGGTTACAAAGACGATATAAACATTTATTGCAAGCTGGCGGCGGATCAAGATATAGAGATCGTAGAGCCGGAGGAATAACCGCGAAAGAGAGGGGCGCGCATGGACGCATTGCCGCAAAGTGTACTTGATATAATCAATACAGCCGTTACGCAAGCAATACAGCAGACAATAACAGCTTTGCAGAGCGGCGGGCAGCAGGCCGCGCCGGAACGCAATTACTTCAAGATAACTGAAAAACTGCTATACAGTTATCCGACATTAAAGCGGATTGTTTCAGATAAAGCGGCATATACACGGGTGGAGTTTCAAGAGCGAAGCAAAAGCGTTGTTCGCTTCAATCCCAGCGGACAATGGAAGAGCCGCGACGATATTATAGAGGATATGGAGCAGGACAAGGAAGCGGAATTTGATACCACCTTAAAAGACTTCCGCCGCCTTGATCGAGTTATACAGCAATTCAGCGACCGGAAAGAATTTGTTGTGATCCGCTTGTATTACTTCAATGAAAACGCAGACGGAACACCGAAAGCGGCAGACGCGCCGGAAGCAACATGGGAAGATTTGAGCGTTATACTTGAAAAGGAAATAAAAACGCTTCGCCGCTGGCGTTCAAAAATAGTCAATGAAATGGCAATCGCTCTTTTCGGGATTGACGCAGCAATACAGGCCGGAACAAGCAACAAAGAATAAACCCGCCTACCCTTCAAGGGCAAGCGGGTTTTTCATCACCTTTTACAGATGATACCGAATAGGCCGTTTACAAAGATGTATCGCGGCGCGTTCGGATTTGAAATTAGATGGCGGAGAGGAAGGGATTCGAACCCTTGATACGCTCACCACGTATACACGATTTCCAATCGTGCGCCTTCGGCCAGCTCAGCCACCTCTCCAAGTGGCGCCATTTTGTGCCTCAACTCAAAACAGCTCCATTATTGTACACAGTTTCTCCGCCGTTGTCAAGCGTTTTATTCATGAATCCGTCATCGCCTGCACACAGGCGGCAAGCACCTTCACCGCCGCCGGCGCGGCTACGCCGCTGCCAGAGCCGCCGTTTTCTATAAACACCACAAACGCCAGCGGATACGCCGCATCCTGCACAAAGCCAGCGAACATCGCATGCGGCGTCTGCCCCTCCAGCTCCGCCGTGCCGGACTTGGCGCAGACATTCAGCCCGCCGAACTGCCAGTCGCCGTAGATGCTCGCGACGTTATTGCGCATCATTTCAGCCAGCTGCGCGGCAGCCTGCTCGGTAAGCAGCCGCCCTGTCGTCTGCACTTCGGCTTCATATCGCGTCTTCTCACCCACGGTGATCGACTGCATCAGATGCGGCTCGGCCGCCTCGCCGCCGCCCGCGATCGCGCCCATGTAGCGCAAAAACGCATAGGCGTTCACCTGGTCGGTGTACTGGCCGATGCCGGCCCAGGCCACGTCGCCGTCGTCGGCAGCGGACAGATCGATGACGCCCGCGGCTGTCTCATAGCCGTCGCACGAAAAGCTGCCGGTCAGGCCCAGCTTGTCTGCATACTGCTGCAGCGTCTTTGCGCCCAGCTCCTGCGCCACCTGGCCGAAGACCACGTTGCACGAGTGCGCGAGCGCCCCGGCAAAATCGATCGTGCCGTGCACGCCGTTGCAGATGATCTGCTGGCCGCCGATGATGCACGAACCGCTGCAGGTAAAGCTGCGCGTGCGGATATCGTCGATCGTCTCCAGTGCGGCCGCCGCCGTCACGAGCTTGAAGATCGAGCCGGGGGTGTAGGTGACATTGAAAAATCGGTTTACATAAACCCCATGATATGCGCCCGTCGTGTCATTCTCCACATCGGGCATGTTGTCCGGGTCATAGCTGGGCGAGGTCACAGCACACAGGATCTCTCCCGTCTTGTAGTTATACACGCCGATCGTGCCGCGATAGCCTGCGAGCGCCTCCTGCGCCGCGTTCTGCGCGGCAGCGCTGATGCTGAGCTGCGCCTTGGCCTCGCCCAGCTGTTGGCCATAGAGGCCCTGCACCTTGCTGTAGCCGATCAGATCGTCGGCATAGTAGCCAAGCAGCGGCGCGCTGATATAACCATAGCGGTCGCCCAGAATGTGCATCGTGGATACGCGCGTGGCGGCGCTTTCTGCATACGCGCGCCCGCCGGTCGTATCGAGCAGCAGCGTGCCGGCGCGGTCCGTCACCACGCCGCAATCCAAATTCGCGCCCGCATAGACGTGCGGGCTTCCAGAGAATGTGACCCACTCGTCCGCGCTGACGGCGTACTTGACGGCAAGCGCCGCCAGGCCCAATACCAGCGCCGCCGCCAGCACCAGCGCGCACAGCGCGCGGGCAGAAACCTTTTTCATCAGGCCGCCTCCTTCCCCGGCAGCTTCACGGCAAAGCTTGCATTCTGCCGCGTATCGGCCGCTTTGATAAACGCAAGCAGGCCCCAGACGCAGAGCATGCTGGATCCGCCGTTGGAGACAAAGGGGAACGTCACGCCCGTGAGCGGCAGAAAATCGACCGTGCCAAAGACGTTCAGAAGCGTTTGCACCGCGAAAATGGTCACGGCCGCGCACGCACCAATGGTATAAAAGCAGCTTCTGCCCAGCGGCGCCGAGCGCACCACGAATGCGACCAGCAGCACGATCGCCGCGACCAGCGTCATCGCCAGAAGCAGCCCCCATTCTTCGCTCACCAACGCGAAGACAAGATCGGTATCGGCCGCGCCGACATATTTGAGCCAGCCGTTTCCGCCGCCAAGGCCAAACAGCCCGCCCGAAGCGATGCACATCATAGCCCGCGTCTGCGAATAGCCGCTGGTCGTGGCGTTTTCCCATACGCGGCCCCAGGCAGAAAAGCGCTGCATCGCATAGGGCTTGAACCGCAGCACCAGCACGCCCGCGAACCCCGTCCCAGCGCAGGCGAGCGCAATGGTAGCGAAATTGCCTGAACGCAGAAACGCGATCACAAGGAAGGCCACAAAGAAGATGATCGCCGTACCGAAGTCGTTCAGAAGCGCCAGGCACCCGCAGATGGCGGCAGAATAGGCAATGAACAAAATCAGGTTCCGCTTTGCCATCAGCCGCTGCAGTGTGGAAGCGCCGGCGAAGATGAAGCAGATCTTCGCCAGCTCCGACGGCTGGACGGTCATGCTGCCGATCTCGATCCAGTTTTTCGCGCCAAAGCGCTCAACGCCGAAGATCAGGTTCACCAGCATCAAGCCCAGCCCCGCCGCCGCAGCAAGGTAGCGGATCTTCTTTGCGCGCTCAAGATCACGCAGCGACCAGCCCACGGCCAGAAATACGACAAGCCCCGCCGCGATGGAGATCACAGTCTTGCGCAGCTCGTCCGGCGCCGAGGAGCTGACCACGGCCAGGCCCACGCTGGTGAGAAAGAACGCCAGCGTCTCGACGTCAAAACCGCTGCGCCGCGCCAGACGCTGCGCCACAAATAGCAGCCACTGCAGCGCTATGAGCGACAAAAACGCCGCCGCGACCGACGCTGCCGCCTCGACATGCAGCATCAGCTGCAGCGCGGCAAGTATTTGAAATACCGTCAGGATCAAAAGCGTCACGCTTGGGCGCACCTCACGCCCGGCGCGCGTACGCGACTGCGCCTGAATGTTCTCTTGTTCCTTGGTGATAGGCACGAGCGAAAACGTCACGCCGCCGAGCGAAATGACGTCGCCGAACTGCAGGGCGCTGAAGCTGACCGGCTCGCCGTTTACCTCTACCCCGCCCTTGGAGCCGACGTCGGATATCGACCAGCTGCCGTCGTCATAGCGCGTAAGTACGGCATGCTGGCGCGAGATCGTCGGATACTCCATCTGCACGTCGCAGCCGCGGCCGCGGCCAAGCAGGCTCTCCCAATGCGTCACGGGCAGACGGTCGCCGGCCGGCGTGGCCAGCCAGGCCCAGATCTCCGGCTCTTTTTTAAATTGCAGCAGGGATCTGCCGCAGCGCGCAAGGATCCAGACCGCGAGCAGCGGAAACACATAGCGCAGCGCGCCTGACAGCGGCTGCGCAAACGGCTGCTGCGCCAGCGATGCGATCCATGCCGAAATAGCCTGCATATGCTTCTTCCTTTCATAAATTCCAAACCGCCCCTCATGGCGGTCCATGAGGGGCAGCGGTCAACTCTGTTGCATCTCTTCCTCCGGCTCACTCTGCCCGGCCGCTGCGGCTGCGTCCGCCTGCGGCGCCGCACGGCGCACACGCGCCAGGTCGCTCACACGGATGATGCCGTAATAGTCGGTCGTCAGCGTCGGCCTGCCCTTTCTGCGCAAAGCGGCGTTGACCGCGTCGCTGATGATCATATAGATGATCGCAAACACCGGCACGCCGAGGATCATGCCCCCGAAGCCAAACAGCCCCGTGGCCACGGTGATGGACGCCAACACCCAGAACCCCGAGATCCCCACGGTATTGCCCAGGATCTTCGGGCCAATGACATTGCCGTCGATCTGCTGCAGCACGATCACAAAAATGACAAAATAGAACGCCTGCAGCGGATTGACCAGCAAAATCAAGAGCGCGCACGGCACCGCACCGATGATCGGGCCAAAAAACGGGATGATATTGGTCACGCCGACGATCGTCGCCACCAGCGCCGGATAGGGCAGCTTGATGATGGACATGCCGATATAGCATAGAACGCCGATGATGGCAGAATCAATGATCTTGCCGATGACAAAGCCGTTGAAGATCCGGTTGGAATACCGGCCGATCTCAAGCAGGTGATCTGCCGTGGCCGGCTTAAAGACGGCCACAACGATCTTTTTGATCTGCGCCAAAAACGTCTTTTTTGACCAAAGCAGATAAATCGAAGCCACACAGCCGATCAGCAGATTGGCCACGCTCGACACCAGCGCCACGACCGAGGTTGTAAGCGTGGTGAGTACCTTCTGTACGTCGCTGAGGAAGCTCGTGGTGAGCCAGTTTTTGATGAATTCAAAGCCCGTGTCAAGCGCGCGCTCGACATAGCTGAGGATTTCTGGGTTATCCTCCAGAATATTCGTGATCCAGCGCTCAATGCTCTCGTAATACGTCTGGGCATTGTTGACGATACCCGTGACCGATTCGTACAGCTGCGGCAGCAGCATGGAGAAAAACGCATAGACAATCAACGCGCCGAAAATAACCGCGAACAGAAGCGAGGCGATCCGGCTGAGCTTGTCCGCCTTCTCGGGCTTCATCTTGCGCCGCAGCAAAAACGGCTGCAGCCGCCGGTCGACAAAATTCGCCAGTGGATTGAGCAAAAACGCGATCACCACGCCGATGATGAGCGGAGACAGAATGCCCATCAAGGAACGTATCATGGAAAAGAAGCCGGGCAGGTCGATAAAGATCACGACCAGCACAATGCTGACAAAGATCACACACAGCGCCGTCATACCCCATTTAAAATACTTCCGATCGTCGTTTTTCGGCATATTTCCGCCCCCAGTTTCTATAAAAGTAACACATACCACAACAAAGGTCAAGAAATCACAGCAAATCTTAATACTTTCTTCATACTCGCAGCCGCGCGATCTCATCTGCGTAGCCGTCAAGTTCGTTCGGCGTCTCCAAGATCATGGGCAGCCCCTGCAGCACAGAGCAATGCGCCACACGGTAGAGCGCCTCAAAGCCGATCTGGCCCAGGCCAATCTTCTCATGGCGGTCCTTTTTCGCGCCGCGCGGGTTCTTGCTGTCGTTGATATGGATCGCGCGCAGCCGGTTTAGGCCGACGACGCGGTCAAACTCGGCCAGCACGCCGTCGAGATCGTGCGCGATATCATATCCGCCGTCGTGCACATGGCACGTGTCCAGGCAGACGCCCAGATATTGCGGGTATTTGGCGCGGTCAAGAATCGCGCGCAGCTCTTCGAACCTGCCGCCCACCTCGC
>CAZWKZ010000117.1:0-6132 GCA_964633935.1 uncultured Oscillospiraceae bacterium
CAAAAAACCGTGCGTGTCCTGGCTGCGTGCCTGCTTCTGCCGCTGCTTTTCGCCGGCTGCACGGACGCGGCAGGCGTGCAGGAGCCTTCCGAACCGCCGGCGCAGCGCGCGCCCGCGCCACAGCCAGACACACCCGCAGCTGCGCCAGCCGCGCCCGCGCCCGAAGCGCCATCTGAAGCGGCGCAGGCGCGCAGTTTTGCCGCGGCGCCGCAGCCAGCAAACACCCTGGCTGTGACCGTCAATCAGCAGCAGTTGGACGTCTACCAGGGCGCAGACGGCTATCTGCTGCGGCTCGACGCATTCGCCTCTGCCATCGGCGCGGCGGTTTGGCAGAAGAAACGCGCGGACGGCCGCTATTCCTGCCGCCTGACGGCGCAGACGTTTGCCGCATACTTTCATGAAGACGATGCAGACGTGATCTACGACGGCAGCTGCTGGTACGTGCCGATGCAGCCGCTGGTCGAGCGCGAGGGCTTTCGCGCCTTCACCGACGAAGAATACCGTCATATCTACTATACGACCGATCCCAACGGCGCACAGACGCCCGAGGGCTATCGCGTGCCGGTTTTGATGTATCACGCCGTCAGCGACGACTGCTGGGGCTACACCTCGCTCTTTGTCTCGCCCCAGACGCTTGAACAGCAGCTGCAGCTTCTGTCGGACGAGGGCTATACGCCCATCTGGTTTGAGGATCTTCCCAACGCGGCTCAATATGAAAAGCCGGTCATTTTGACCTTTGACGACGGCTACGACGACAACTATACCGAGCTGTTCCCGATCCTGCAGAAGTATCACGTCAAGGCGACGATCTTCGTCATTGCCGGTCAGCTGGGCACGGCGCACAAAATGACCGCCGAGCAGGTGCGCGAGCTATCCGAATCGGGCCTCGTCTCGATCCAGAGCCACACGATGACGCACGGATTTCTCGATACTATGGACGAAGACGAGCTGATATACCAGTTTGCGCAGTCCCAGTTGGAAATCGCCCGCCTGACCGGCAAGGTCCCGTATACCGTCTGCTATCCCGAGGGCCGCAGCAGTGAGCTGGCGCGAGAGGTCGCCGCGCGTTATTACGATTTTGGCGCTTTGATGAAGGGCGGCTGCTATCGCACCGGAGAAGACCCCTATTTGATCCCGCGCTACTTTGTCGACCGCACAACGGACATCTGGACCTTCCGCAGCATGGCAAAGGGCGAGTGAGCCATGCTCTTTGCAAAAGCGCGCCAGACGTTCGATCCGTTTCTTCGCGGCAAGCTCCCTGACACGCCGAGGCCCCGGCGCATCGTGCGATGCGCCGGGGCCTCGGTATTATTCGGATCTGCCGCTGGCAGATCGAAATCAGAACGTTGCGACCTCCTGCTCGGCCGGCTCGGCCGGGCCAACCGCCTTGGCCGTCAAGATCGGCCCAATGCCCTTGTAGAGCGCGTGGTACTTGACCTCGACGCTCGCCTCGACCGTGACCCAGCTTCTCGCCTTCAGCCCAGAACTGCCGACAAACCGGCACGGCAGGCCCATGAACGTGATATCCGCCTCACAGCACGTCATCACAAACCGGCCCGGCGCAAACATGCCCTCGCGCTCGCGGCGCAGTCTTGCGACCTGTCCCTTGAAGCGCACGGTCTTACCGGCATATTTTTTCGGCTCCTCGGTGATATCGCGGTAGAAAAGCGCGTAGTCCTCGTCAGCGATCTCAATGACCGGCGCGTTTATGTCGAACGGCAGCGGGTCTTCGATCTCGTCGAACTGCGTCGTGCCGTCCGTGTAGTCGTAGATGATGTCGATCTTGCGGTTCACCGCGCGCGCCAGCTTGTGATACGGCATGATATCCGCCCCCGCCGGCACACGGTTGAAGATGACCAGCTCCGCGCCCGCCAGCTTGTCGACCACCAGCTGGCGCATGTTGGCGTTGTAGCTGAGGATCGTGCCGCTGTCGGCAAACATGACCTCCTGCGCGATCTTCCAGTGCTCAGGCGTTTTGAGATAGAAATCCGCCGCCTGATGCATACCGTTCAGCTCGACCACCACGCGCTCGGCGCGGTATTTTTTGCGCAGGCTCTCGAGCATGTCCTCGCTCAGCGCGTCATAATCGAGCGTCTCGATGAATACATCCTTGCATGGGTATGTCGAGGGATCATACTCCTCCTCGCCCTCTTCAAAGACGAGCAGCAGCGTCCGCTCACCGGAATTAAAGCGCGGGTCTTCCAGCGTTTCCTGAATGAATTTTGTCTTACCGGACTCTAAAAAGCCGGTGAAGACATACATCGGGATGGGATTCGGCATACCAGCCACCTCAATGCTCGACGCCAAAGAGCGCGGCGACGGCCGGCTCATTGAGCTTCGAGCCGATCACGCACACGCGGCCTGTGACCATGGCGCAGCCGTCGCGGATATCGCTCTCACCGGGCACATAGTCAAAATGGATCCAGCGCTCGCCGTCACGATTTGCGACATAGCCCTTTGCGCGCAGGACGATACCGTAGGTCTGCTCGTCAGAAAGCTTGTTGAGGATCTCGGCGATCTGGCTCTGCGTGAACTTCTTGTGCGTCTGCTCGCCCCAGCTGACGAACACCTCGTCGGCGTCATGGCCGTGATGATGGTGATGATGGTGGTGTCCCTCGTGCTCGTCATCGCCGTCGTGATGGTGGTGGCAGCTGCACTCCGGATCGTCGCATTCGCCATCCTCGTCATGGTGGTGATGGTGGTGCTCGTGTTCGCCGTCCTCTTCGCCGTGGTGATGATGGTGGTGGTGTTCCTCGTGCTCATCATCGCCGTCGTGATGATGGTGGCAGCTGCACTCCGGATCGTCGCATTCGCCATCCTCGTCATGGTGGTGATGGTGGTGCTCGTGTTCGCCGTCCTCTTCGCCGTGGTGATGATGGTGGTGGTGTTCCTCATGCCCGTCATCGCCGTCGTGATGGTGGTGGCAGCTGCACTCCGGATCGTCACATTCCTCGTCCTCGTCGTGGTGATGGTGCGCATGCGCTTCTTTTTCCATCTCGGCCAGCTCGTCGGCAATCGACGTGCGCCGCTCCATCGCCTGCATCAGCTGTTCGCCCGTGAGCTGCTCCCAGGGCGTCGTCACAAGCGTCGCGGCCGCGTTATGCTCACGGATCATGGCCACGCACTGGTCGAGCTTGCTTTCCTGCATCCCGCCCGTGCGGCTGAGGACGATGGTGTTGGCAGTCTCGATCTGATTGTTATAGAACTCCCCAAAATTCTTCATATACATCTTGCACTTCGTCGCGTCGGCCACCGTCACGAAGTTGCCCAGCTCCACGCCCTCGCGCGTGACCTTCTGCACGGCGGCGATGACGTCGGAGAGCTTGCCCACGCCGGACGGCTCGATCAAAATGCGGTCGGGCGCGTAGTCGGCGATGACCTTCTTGAGCGCGCGGCCAAAATCGCCCACCAGCGAGCAGCAGATACAGCCCGAGTTCATCTCGGTGATCTCGATGCCGGCCTCCTGCAAGAAACCGCCGTCGATGCCGATCTCGCCGAATTCGTTCTCGATGAGCACCAGCTTCTCACCCGCATAGGCCTCTTTGATCATTTTTTTGATCAGCGTGGTCTTGCCCGCGCCAAGAAAGCCCGAATAGATATCGATTTTCGTCATAACATACACCTTCAGTCAGTTTTCAAAATTACATATAGTATAGCACGCGTTTTTGCCGGTATCAAGCGGTTCGGACGGAATTCTTTGCCCAAACGCGGAAAATGGATTGACAAACCCGGCCGGATATGCTAATATTGTTAGCGTCTTTTGAGAACATGATTCGGAGAGATGTCCGAGCGGTTTAAGGAGCTGGTCTTGAAAACCAGTGACACAGCAATGTGCCGTGGGTTCGAATCCCACTCTCTCCGCCATTTTCTCCACCTTTTCATTCGACCTGCGGAAGTACCCAAGAGGCCGAAGGGGCTCCCCTGCTAAGGGAGTAGGCGTCTAAAAAGCGCGCGAGGGTTCAAATCCCTCCTTCCGCGCCACGTCGGAGCAAGGTTCGCTTTGCTCCGACGTATTTTTTTGCCTGCGGCGGAAAAAGACGTGATCCGGCCGCTCGCTTGCTCCTTCTTTCCGCAAACAGTCACGCTTGCCGCGGCTGCGGTTTGGTTTTGGGCGCCGGCAGGGAAACCTCTGCCTTGAAAGTATTCGCACGTTCCATGCCGAAGAAAACGCCTACCGTCTAAAAATGAGAAAGCCCGCCCCGGTTGGGGCGGGCTTTCTGCAAGCATTTTCCGGGCGCTATTCCTTCTTCGCCGCGTCGATCTTCGCCTCTGCAAAGATATAGCTGATCACGCTGCCGAGCGCCGTGACCGCGCCCGCCACCTGCGTGACGGCCTGCTCGTCGACGCCGAAGATCATCGCCAGTCCGCTCGCCAGGCCCAGAAGCGCCGTCAGAAATTTGCGGCTTGTCAGTTTTTGAAGCATCCTGTTTCTCCTTTCCTATCCGATTCCCGCACGAAGCAGCAAAAAGCTTACAAGCGCCCCGATGAGCGCCGCCAGCGCCTTTTCCACGACCATGTCCCATCGCCTGCCAGGCCGCTGTGTGAGCGTCTTGACGTCTTTTTTGATCTCCTTGAGATCCTCGTCCATGCCGGCCTGCTTCTGTTCGACCGTGGCCATCGCCGTCACCAGCTTGTCTAGATCGTCCTGCCGGCGCTCCATCTCACGGATGCGCGCCTCATGGCGCTTGATCTGGCCGTCGTGCTGCGTCAAAAGGATGGTCCTCTCCTCCTCTGTCATGCGCTGCTCCACCTCCTTTCACCCATGACGGCCAAAAAGAGAAAAGTTGCCGCAAATTGGGCAACAAAAAGCGCGGCGTGACTGACCGCGCCCCGCATAAGCCCAAAAAATGGCCGCTGCGCGGATCATAATCCCGCAGCGGCCGGTTTTCAGTTGTCCGCCGTCTCAGACAGCACAAGTCCCGGATTGCGCTTGACGGTATAGTCGATCGACCAGCCGGACGAGAAGACCAGAAGGCTTCTTCCGCGATAATCCTCCAGCAGCTCTACGTCGCTCGAGAGATTCAGCGCCTTCAGGTCCTCGACCGGCGCCTTGACGATAAAGCGCAGCTGCTCGTAAGGCAGGCCCTCCATCCGCAGCTCTACGCCGTATTCAGACCGCATGCGGTACTGGAACACGTCAAACTGCAGCGTGCCGACGACGCCCACGATGACCTCCTCCATGCCGGCGTTCGGCAGGCGGAAGATCTGGATCGCGCCCTCCTGCGCGATCTGCTCGGTGCCCTTGATGAACTGCTTGCGCTTCATCGAGTCCTTGGGGCTGACGCGCGCAAAATGCTCAGGCGCAAAGGTCGGGATGCCGCCGAAGCGGAACTTCTTGCCCGGCGTGCAGACGGTATCGCCGATGGCGAAGATGCCGGGGTCAAAGACGCCGATGATATCGCCGGCGTAGGCCTCGTCGACGATCTCGCGCTCAGACGCCATCAGCTGCTGCGGCTGCGACAGGCGCATTTTCTTGTTGCCCTGCACGTGGTAGTACTCCGCCTCGCGCTGGAACTGACCGGAACAGATGCGCATGAAGGCCAGCCGGTCGCGGTGCGCCTTGTTCATGTTCGCCTGGATCTTAAAGACAAACGCAGAAAAATCGGGGCTGAAGGTATCGATCACGCCGCAGTCGGCCTCACGGGCCAGCGGGCTTGGCGTCATGCGCAAGAATTCCTCCAAAAACGGCTCTACGCCGAAGTTCGTGAGCGCCGAGCCGAAAAATACCGGCGAAAGCTCGCCGCAGCGCACCTGCTCCATCTCGAACTCGCGGCCCGCGCCCAGCAGCTCCACATCGTCTTTGAGCTGTGCATGCCTGCGCTCGCCGATCAGCTCGGCCACCTGCGGGCTGTCCAGCTCGATCTCCAGCTTTTCGGCGCGGTTTTTGCCCGACACGCCGGAAAACAGCAGCAGCTGTCCCGCCCGGCGGTCGTACACGCCCTTGAACTCCTTGCCGGAGCCGATGGGCCAGTTGCAGGCGTAGGTCTCGATGCCAAGCTCATTTTCCAGCTCGTCGAGCAGGTCGAACGGATCCTTCGTCTCGCGATCCATCTTATTGATAAAGGTAAAAATCGGGATGTGGCGCATGACGCAGACCTTGAACAGCTTTCTTGTCTGCGGCTCGACGCCCTT
>CAZWKZ010000118.1:0-902 GCA_964633935.1 uncultured Oscillospiraceae bacterium
GTCGACGGCATGGTGGGTTCTGCGCTGTCTGACGCATACAACGTCGGCATTCTGGTCTTCCTCGTCATTCTCGGCGTCATGGTCATTCTGATGAACCGGGCCGGCGGCTCGGCAGCGTTCGGCCGCTGGGCCGCGGCGCATGTCAAGAGCAAGGTCGGCGCGCAGCTGGCCACCATCGCGCTTGGCGTTCTGATTTTCATCGACGACTATTTCAACTGCCTGACCGTCGGCTCGGTCATGCGTCCGCTCACCGACCGGCACGGTATTTCCCGCACAAAGCTGGCTTATCTGATCGACGCCACGGCTGCGCCAGTCTGCATCATCGCGCCCATTTCCTCTTGGGCGGCTGCCGTCTCCGGCTTCGTCGACGGCGCCAACGGCCTGCAGCTGTTCATCAGCGCCATTCCCTATAACTTCTACGCGATTTTGACCATCGTGATGATGGTGACCATGGCCGTCGGCAAGTTTGAATATGGTCCTATGCGTCTGGCTGAGATGAGCCAGCATCTGAACGAAAACGAGCGCAAGCGCCAGGCCGGCAGCACCGGCGCTGACGCTGCCGGGGAAGATCCGGTCAGCCCGCGCGGCAAGGTCATCCATCTGGTGCTGCCGATCCTCGTGCTCATCGGCTGCTGCATCGTCGGCATGATCTATTCCGGCGGCTACTTCACCGCCGGCGAAGAGGGCTATCTCAGCTTTGTCACCGCGTTCTCCAACTCTGATGCCTCGGTGGGCCTGATGTACGGCTCGTTTGTTGCGCTGGTCTTTACCATTGTATTCTATCTGATCACGCGCGTGCTCAGCTTCCGCGACTGCATGAGCGCCATCCCCGAGGGCTTCAAGTCGATGGTGCCTGCGATTCTGATCCTGACGTTTGCCTGGACGCTGAAGGCCATGACCGC
>CAZWKZ010000118.1:912-3068 GCA_964633935.1 uncultured Oscillospiraceae bacterium
TCGCTCGGCGCGAGGGAATATGTCGCCGGCCTGGTCGACTCCGTCGCGCACAACCACGCGCTCATGAGCCTGCTGCCCGCGCTGGTATTCCTGGTCGGATGCGGACTGTCCTTTGCCACCGGCACGTCGTGGGGCACGTTTGGTATCCTCATCCCCATCGTGGTCGACGTGTTCGATTCGAACCTCGGCAATGAGCTGATGATCGTCGCCATCTCCGCCTGCATGGCCGGCGCCGTATGCGGCGACCACTGCTCGCCCATCTCCGACACCACCATCATGGCCTCGGCCGGCGCGCAGTGCGAGCACATCAAGCATGTATCCACGCAGCTGCCATACGCGCTTACCGTCGCGGCCGTCTCGCTGGTGTGCTATATCATCGCGGGCTTTGTCCGCAATTGGCTCATCTGCTTGCCGCTCGGCATTGTGCTGATGATCGGAACGCTTCTTGTCATCCGCGCCGCCACGCCAAAGAAAGCCTGACTGCACATATAAAAACGCAGCGGCGGACAGAGATTTCTCTGTCCGCCGCTTATCTTTCTTCTATCAGGCACACCGCGTGCGCGGCGATCCCCTCGCCCGCGCCGGTAAAGCCCAAGCGCTCCTCGGTCGTGGCCTTCACGCTCACCTGCGCGATATCCAGCGCTAAGGCACGCGCGATATTCTGCCGCATCGCGTCAATATACGGCGCGAGCCTTGGCCGCTGCGCAATGACGGTGGCGTCGATGTTGCCGAGGCTGTAATCCGTCAGACGCGCTTTGACCTCGCGCAGCAGCGCCATGCTGTCGGCGCCGCGGTATCGCTCATCCGTATCGGGAAAGAGCTTGCCAATATCGCCCAGCGCCGCCGCGCCCAGCAGCGCGTCCATGATCGCATGCGTTAGCACATCCGCGTCCGAATGGCCGTCGAGGCCCTTTTCATACGGGATCTCCACGCCGCCTAAAATCAGCCGCCGTCCCGGCACGAGCCGGTGCACGTCGTAGCCGTGTCCGATCCTCATAGCCGCCCCCTGCTCGTCAAGATCGCCTCTGCCAGCGTCAGATCGATCGGCGTGGTGATCTTCAAATTCTCTTCGCTGCCGTCAGTCAGCTGCACCGGCATCCCAAGCGCCTCCACCGCCGAGCAGTCGTCCGTGACGGCAAGCTTTTTCCTCTGCGCGTTTTCCAGCGCGCCGCACAGCAGGTCATAGTCGAACACCTGCGGCGTCTGCACCGCGAAAAGCGTTCTGCGCTCTGGCGTCGCGGCCACCGCGCCGCGTCTGGATACCTTGATGGTGTCCTTGACCGGCACTGCCGGCGCGGCAGCGCCGAACTTGGCCGCCTTGGCGATCGTATTTGCAATGATCTCATCCGATACGAGCGGCCGCGCGCCGTCGTGTACCGCCACAAGCTGCGTCTGCTCCGACGCTTCACGCAGGCCTTGCATGACCGACAGCATCCGGTCTTCTCCGCCCGGTACGACCAGGCGCACCTTACTGTACGCCGCAGCCAGCTCGCTTACCTGCTCTAGCAGATCCATACGTGTGACCACAATGATCTCGTCTACCTGCTGCGCATGCTCGAACGCCTCGAGCGTGCGGCAGATCACGGGCATGCCGTCCAGCCGCGCCATGATCTTATCCGTGCCGCCCATCCGCGCGGCGCTGCCTGCCGCCACGATCACAGCCGTACAGTACGGGTGATCCAGCGCGCGGCGCATGCGCAGCACCTTTCGGTATATCCTGCTCAGCTCCATGTCTTTCCTCACTTCAGCTCGTGCACGAGCGTTTTGAACGCCTGCCCGCGCACCATAAAATTTTTGAACTGGTCAAACGCCGCGCACGCGGGCGAGAGCGTGACCACGTCGCCCGGCCGCGCGCGCTCCTGCGCCAACAAAACGGCCTCGCCGAGCGTCTGCGCCTGTAAAATGTCCGGCTTCGCCGGCGCATATTCCGGCGCGTTCATGACCGCCGCGCGGATTTTCTCCGCCGTCGCGCCGCACAGGATCAGCGTCTTCACGTGCGCGCAGATCTCCGGTCCCAGCACGTCAAACGGAATATGCTTGTCGTAGCCGCCAGCGATCAAAATCACCTTCTGGTCGAATGCGTGCAGGCCAGCGATCGTACGCGTAGGACTCGACGCGATGGAGTCGTTATAATACCGCACGCCGCGCAGCTCGCG
>CAZWKZ010000118.1:3078-6125 GCA_964633935.1 uncultured Oscillospiraceae bacterium
TCCGGTGCTCCTCGCCGCCAAACTGCCGCGCCACGGCGCAGATATCCGCGTCGGACGCCATGCCCTCGACGGCGCAGGCGGCCGCCATGTAGTTTTCTATATTGTGCACGCCGGGGATGCGAATATCCGCCGCGTCCATGATCTTCACGCCGTCGCGGAAAATCTCGCCGCCTGACAGATACACGCCGTTTTCCGGCCTAGAAAGCCGCGAGAACTTTTCCACGCTTCCCCGCGCAGTCTCGGCAAAGCCGTTCGTGATGGCGTTATCCATGTTCACGACCAGCTTGCCCGTTTTGTCCTGGTACAGATACACATTCTGCTTGGCCGCGATATACTCAGCCATGTCTTTGTGCACGTCCAGATGATTGGGCGCAAGATTGGTCACAACCGCGACCTGGGCCGAACGCTTCATGCCCATGAGCTGGAACGAGCTAAGCTCGACCACCGCGATATCCTCCGGCTGCATCTGCTCGGATTGCGGCAGCAGCGGGCTTCCGATATTGCCGCCCAGCCAGACGCGCTGGCCGGCATGCTCTAAAATCTTGGCAATGAGCGTGGTCGTGGTCGTCTTGCCGTCGGAGCCTGTCACGGCGATGATTCTGCACGGGCAGACCTCAAAAAACGCCTCCATCTCCGAGGTCACGGCCGCGCCCTGCTCGCGCAGGCGGCGCAGCGCAGGAATATCCGGATGCATGCCCGGCGTGCGAAAGACCACGTCGGCGCGCAATCCGTTCAGATAATCCTCACCCACGTGCAGTATCGCGCCCTGTTTTTCAAGCGCGAGCACCTCGGTGTCCAACGCTTCGCGCGGGGTCTTGTCGCACGCGCATACCTGTATGCCGCGCGCCAGCAGCATCCGGATGAGCGGCCGGTTGCTCACGCCGATGCCAAGCACCGCCACGCGCTTGCCCGTAAGAGCCGCAAAATATCTGGAAACGAGTTCGTTCATAACGCCTGCCTCGCTTTTTCATATTCAGTACGGATATTATAGCCCGCGCAGGACCAAAATGCAATCCATTTGACAATCGAAGCAAGATAAAGTACAATAGCAGCGCGACCGGGACGGACAGTCGCGTGAGCATCGCCGAAAGGCAGCCCATGAGGAAAGTCCGGGCTCCACAGGGCAAGGATAACGGGTAACGCCCGCCGAAGGCGACTTCAGGAAAAGTGCAACAGAAATATACCGCCGCGCAGGCAAACTGCCGATCCGGCGTTTTGCCCGCGCGGTAAGGGTGGAACGGTGCGGTAAGAGCGCACCCGGTGGCTCGAGAGTGCCCACCGCTGTAAACTCTATCCGGAGCAACACCGCATAAGGAGACAAGGCTTGCCCGGCCGTCTCCGAGAAGGTGGCTGGAGCGCACCGGCAACGGTGCGCCTAGATAGATGACTGTCGATTACAGAACCCGGCTTACAGACCCGATCGCAATCAGCGCCCCGCAGCAGCTGCTGCGGGGCGCCGCCATATACTTTTTTAAAAAACTCAGTTTCCATATTGACAACTTTCCTTGTCAATGCTATACTGTTTTTTGACAAGGATAATTGTCAAAATGACAAGAATCATTTTCAAGGAGGGCTACCATGCCGCTACACAACCGTCTGAAGGAATTTCGGGCTTCGCGCAGCATCAATCAAAGCGAGATGGGTAAGCTCGTGAACGTCTCGCGCCAGACGATCAGCATGATCGAGCGCGGCGACTATTCGCCGTCGGTCACGCTGGCTATCAAGATCGCGCGGACGTTCGGCGTCCATGTCGAAGACATTTTTTCGTATGAGGAGGAAACTGAAACATGAAATCCGCTGCAAAATCTGAAAACCGCAAGGCGCTGCCGCTGTTTATTGCCATTGTGATCGTTGCTGCGCTGGTCGGCTTTGGCGTTGGGTTCGCCGCGGTAAACGCCGAAGACGCCGACTGGGTCGGCGCCTTCAAAACCGGCCTTTCCCATGTCCTTTCCACCGCCGCGCCATATGTGCTGGTCCTAGCCGCCATATTTCTGCTCGCGTACACCATCATCGTCTACAAAAGCGCAAAAACACAGATCGCCGGCCTGCGCGAAGACGATGAGGTTGCCCTTGCGCGCGTAGACCGGATGCTGAGCGTGGCGCTGAGCATTGTGAGCACGCTGATGATCGTCGCATATTTCTTCCTTGCCGCCATGCTGTGCTACATGGACCGCTATTCCATCGCGCTATGTTTCACCGCGCTCGGCTGCTTTGTCGTCTTGCTCGTGGTGTATATCGTCAGCCAACAGAAGTTTGTAGACCTCGTCAAACGGCTCTACCCAGAAAAGCGCGGCAGCGTCTACGATATGAAATTCGTAAAGAAGTGGTACGACAGCTGTGACGAAGCTGAACGCCTGCGCATTGGTCAGGCGTCTAGGACGGCCTGCATCGCCTCACAGACGGCGTGCCTGGCGCTGTGGCTGCTGCTCATCGTATCGCACATGTTCTTCCAGACAGGTCTGCTTCCCATCGCCGTTGTGAGCATCATTTGGCTCAGCACCTCGATCACCTATTTCGTAAAATCTATACAGCTCGAATCGCAGCGCGTGCGCTGAGCATCACAAAAGCCCGCCGGTATAGCCGGCGGGCTTTTGTATCTCAACTTGTCTCCAGCATTACCCCGCTGTCCTCGACATACACGCGAATAGCGTGCAGCGGCTCGACAAAGCTCTCGATGATGCGCTGCGCAATGGGGTCCTCCACGTCCTTCTGGATGGTACGGCGCAGGTTGCGCGCACCGTAGGCGACAGAATACGACTTCTCCACCAGATACGAAAGCAGGCTCTCGTCCCACGAGAGCGCAACGCCGCGATCAAGCAGAGACTGCTGCAGCTCGCGCAGCATGATGCCGGCGATATCGCGGAAGTTTTCCTCAGAAAGCTTGTTGAAGCAAACCACTTCGTCGACACGGTTGATAAACTCGGGCCGCAAAAACTCGCCGAGCGCCTTGACGGCCTTTTCCCTGCTCTGCTCCGTCAGCGTCCTGCCAAAGCCCACCGAGCCGTCCTTGCGGTCAGACCCGGCGTTCGAGGTCATGATGATGATCG
>CAZWKZ010000119.1:0-3726 GCA_964633935.1 uncultured Oscillospiraceae bacterium
CGTGTCAGCCGCTGTCTGGCGTGACCGGTGCGGCGCAGGAATGACGGAAGGAGAACGGATAGAGCGATGGAAGTTACATTTCAAAATCCCGGCGTAGAGGAGCAGCTTTATGTCATTATGGGCTTTCAGACAGAAGTAGATTCTGCCTTCTGGTCGGAGCCGCTGTATCATTTTTATCCCCAGTTGGACAAAGCGTATGCACAGCGTCTTTCCTTTGCCGCCAGAAAGGACTATATCGAAAGAACGCTGCGCGCAGTATATCTTGAGATTGAGGATACACTAAACGACAAAGCGAAAGCGTATCATGCGCACTGGCAGATCTGCAAGCCACAGATCGTTGCCGCGCTGTCTGACGCGTTTGCGGTGGATTGCAGTACGATCTTCAATGATCTTCGCTGCAATGTCGGCATGAGTCCAGTCGAGCCGCGCTTTCTCAGCGAGCGCCGTTTTGATATTTTCTATCTGAACAGCGCGCGCGGCGCGATCGGCGAGACCATCCACGAGATCGTCCACTATGTCTGGTTCTATGTCTGGAACCGTGTCTTCGGCGACAGCTATGACGAGTACGAACGGCCGTCCATGAAATGGATTTTAAGCGAAATGGTCGTGGAGTCTGTGATGAAGGACCCGCGTCTGAGCAGCATCAATCCCTATTTTCCGCGGGAGCAGGGCGGCTGCATCTATCCATATTTCTTTGATATGCAGGCCGGCGGCGCACTGGTTCTGGATACGCTGGATGAAATGTACCGGACGCAGTGCATTGAGGATTTTATGAAAAACAGCTATGCGTACTGTTTGGCGCACGAGCAGGAGATCCGGGAGCACATCCGGCGTGCAGAAGAAACGGGCGTGCCGTCGTGAAGATCCACATCATTGGATGCAGCGGTTCCGGGAAAAGCGATCTTGCGCGCCGGTTGGCGGCAAAGTATGCGCTGACGCATGTCGATCTGGATGAATTCTTCTGGGACAATACCGCGCTTGGATATGGAGTGAAGCGGGAGCCGGATGCGCGCGACGCGCTGCTGCAGCAGATACTGCAGCAAAAAGACTGGATCATTGAGGGCGTCTACTACGCGTGGTGTCAGCCGAGCTTTGCCGCAGCGGATCGGATCTATGTGTTGGATCTGCCGATGTTTGTGTGCAAATGGCGCGTGATCCGCCGCTTTGCTCTGCGAAAGCTGGGACTGGAGCGTGGAAAGCGGGAGAGCTTTCGGTCGCTGTGGGCGCTTCTGCGGTGGATGGACACGTTCCGGAAATGCAGCCTGCCCCAGATCCGGCAGCTGCTATCCGGATACGGTGAGAAGGTCATTGTTCTTCATAGCGGCCGCGCTGTGCGGGAGCTGCTGCAGGACGGCAGCTGAAAATGGGCGGAGAATTGAAATACAACAAAAACGACAGTTTCTTCAATTGCACCGCAGAAATCCGCGAAGGACTGATACGCGTCACATGGCGGCCGCCTGTGTCAGAGCTGCGCTTGCTGATTTTTTGCTAAGCTCGCTCCGGCGTGTGGTGCCGCAAACGCGATCAGGCGGCTGACGATCACAATTTCAAAGCGATTTGTAGTAAACACCTTCGTTTTGCGCAAACTAGCAAAACGGAGGTGCGTTTTTTATGATGAACAAACAGGAATATCAGGAATATGTCGGCTCGCTGCAGCAAAAGTCGCCCATCTGGAAGGATCTGTTCAATGCCTTCTGGATCGGCGGGCTGATCTGCGTGCTGGGGCAGCTGATCCAAAACGGCTACAAGGCGCTTGAGCTTGACAAGGACATGGCCGCCACGGCGACGTCAGTCACACTGGTGTTTATCAGCGCTGTGCTCACAGGGCTGAGCATCTACGATGATATCGCTAAGGTTGCGGGCGCCGGTACGCTGGTTCCCATCACAGGCTTTGCAAACTCGGTCGTTGCGCCGGCCATTGAGTTCAAGGCTGAGGGCTTTGTGACCGGTATGGCGGCGAAGATGTTCTCCATCGCAGGGCCCGTGATCGTCTACGGTACGGTGGCAAGCGTTATCTACGGATTGATTCTTGTGATTTTCAACCTCGTCTGAGGAGCGTTTTTGTGATTCTTCCTTGACCGGCGGGAAAACCGGCGGTATACTAGAAAAAAAGGAGGAATGCACATGAAACTCGGGATCGAGACCATCTGGGAGGACCGCAAGCGGATCTTCGGCATGCCCATCAGCTTTACCAAGTACTATCTGTCGCAGGACCGGCTGTTTATGCAGCACGGCTTTTTCAATATGCACATGGAGGAGATCGTGCTCTACCGCGTGACGGATATCAGCGTGCGCGCCACGCTGGGCCAGCGGATCTTCGGCCTGGGCACGGTGCTGGTCCACTCGTCGGATAAGACAACGCCGCATTTGCAGATCCGCAATATTCGCGAGCCGCTGATGGTCAAGGAGCTGATCCATCAGCATGTAGAGCAGATGAAGCAGCAGCGCGGCGTGCGTGTCAATGAGTTCCTCGATGATGGTCCCAATGGGCATGATCCGTGCATGATTGCACGGTAAGAGCGTGAAAAGCGTCGCCCCGGCCTTGCGCTGCAAAGCCGGGGCGGTCTGCGCCGATCAGTCCATGTTGTTGATGAGAATATTGTCGGTACCGTGCGCCTCGAATTCCGCGATGTAATCATCCATACGCGAAACCAGCTCGTCATAGTTCTCTTTTGACACCGGTTGGTAGTCCATGTCGCGCCGCGCCAGCTCTTCGGCGAGGATCTCATAGAATACCGTGTCCTCGTAGTCCATGATGGCTTCGTGGATACCGCCGTCGGAAAATGCGCGCGAGGGGACGTCCTCGCCCTCCCACTTCTCGACAAGGCTCTTCATGCCCTCTGTGCGGCAGAGGCCGAACAGCTTGGATTCAACCTCGTCGTAGTCGGCGATGCGGTCATCGCCGCGGGTGGAGTTCAAGATCCAGTTGCCGATATAGACCATATCAAGAAGCCTGCGAAACTCTTTTTTTGTCAGTTCGATCTGCATGACGCGAGCCTCCTCTCCCACTCATTATATACACTTTGCGCGGATTTTTCTACTGTTAAAATCACAGTATTATGGAAAATTGTACTTGTGTTCTGCGGGGATTTGACATATGATATTAGGGCAATCGTCCGGCCGGCCGCTTTTATGCGCGCCGGCGGGAATAAAGGAGATTTCGATTTGAAAAAGCTAAGCGTTTGTGTCCTTTTCGGCGGCGTCTCGCCAGAGCATGAGGTCTCGCTGCGTTCGGCCGAGTCCGTGCTCAACAACATCGACAAGGAGAAATACAACGTTTTTCCCGTCGGTATTACAAAAGACGGAGATTGGATCTTGTTCGGCGGCGACGACTACAGCATGCTGCCGGCCGGAACGTGGCAGAATTGTGAGCAGAACCGCCGCGCGACCATCTCGCCCGTGCATGGGCAGGGACTTTTGAGCTTTGAAAACGACTGCGTCGTGCGCGAGCGTATCGACGTGGTTTTCCCCGTGCTGCACGGGGAAAACGGCGAGGACGGCTCGATGCAGGGCCTTCTGCAGATCGCGGGTATCCCGTATGTCGGGCCGCACGTCGCCGCGAGCGCCGCATGTATGGATAAGACGATGACAAAATTGATTGCGGACAACGCCGGCGTGCGCCAGGCCGCATGGCAGCTTGTCACGCAGGGCGATTTTTCCCGCAGCGAGCAGGCGGTGCTCGACGCGGTCGAGGCGCGCTTTGCCTATCCCGTGTTTGTCAAGCCC
>CAZWKZ010000119.1:3736-6124 GCA_964633935.1 uncultured Oscillospiraceae bacterium
CGGGACCGGCTCGTCCGTCGGCGTGTCCAAGGCGTCTGGCCGTGAGGCGCTGTCAGAGGCGCTGCGCGTGGCGCTCACGTTTGACACGAAGGCGCTTGTCGAGGAATTTATCGACGGGCAGGAGATCGAGGTTGCGGTGCTGGGCAACGACAGCCCGTTTGCGTCCGTCTGCGGCGAGATCGACGCAGGCGCAGAGTTTTACGACTACGAGGCCAAGTATATTTCCGACTGCGCGAGTCTGTATATCCCCGCGCGCATCTCGGAGGAGACCGAGGAGCGCGTGCGCGAGCTTGCCGTGCGCGTCTATGAGGCGATGGGCTGCCGCGGGCTTTCGCGCGTGGATTTCTTCGTCACGCGCGATACGCAGCAGGTCGTGTTCAATGAGATCAACACCATGCCTGGTTTCACGTCTATTTCGATGTACCCGAAGCTGTTTGAGGCCAGTGGGATCGCCTACCGTGATCTGATCGACAATCTGATCACGCTGGCGCTGGATGCGTGAGATGGTCGCGCCGGCGCTGATCTGCATCCGCGGTACGCAGCGGCTGCCCGGGGAAGAACCGGAGAGCATAGAGCTTTTGACAGAGGGTTCGTATTGCTATGAGCCGGGCTACATCACGTTTTCTTACGTCGAAACGCAAATGACGGGGCTTGAGGGCGTGGTCACGAGCTTTACCATTGAAAATGGGTCGGTCACGCTGCGGCGTACTGGTAAGGTCAATTCGACCATGGTTTTTGTACCGGGGCGGCGCGACGATTCGCTTTATGACGCGGCGGGCGTTGGCGCGCTGCTTCTGGGCGTGGAAACAAAGAGCATGACAGTCTTGCTCAATGAAAACGGCGGGATCCTCGATCTGGAATATGCCATTGAGGTCGAGCATGCCGTCTGCGGCATCAACACATACCATATCGAGATTCGGCTGCGATGATCTGTTCCGCGGCGGCATGAAGCCGCCGCGGTTTTTCATTGCCAGAGACGCGAGAATATGATAAAATAATCAAAAAGCGGCGTAAAAGGCTGCAATGCTGAAGGAAACAGGAGGCGCTTTTTATGAAACAGCCACACATCTGTCTGGACGAATCGATCGGCGCGCGTTACGCCATTTTGCCGGGGGACCCTGCGCGCGTAGGCCGCATTGCCGCCTTTCTTGACGATGCGCAGGAGGCGGCGTATAACCGTGAATTTCGCAGCGTGCTCGGCACATACAAGGGCGTGAAGGTGCTGGCCATCTCTACGGGGATCGGCGGGTGTTCGGCCGGGATCGCGGTGGAGGAGCTGCATAACATCGGCGTCGCCGCCGCGATCCGCATTGGCTCGTGCGGCGCGCTGCAGCCGGGCATTGCGCTGGGCGAATTGATCTTGGTATCGGGCGCGGTGCGCGACGACGGCGCTTCAAAGGCGTATGTCGACGTCATGTATCCAGCCGTGGCGGATACCGAGCTTCTGTGCGCCTGCATCGACAGCGCAAAGGCGCTGGGCGTGCGCTACCGCGTGGGGCTGGCCCACAGCCATGAGAGCTTCTACCACGACGAATCGGAGGCAGAGAGCGCCTACTGGTCGCAGAAGGGCGTTTTGGGCGCGGATATGGAAACGGCTGCGCTCTACACCATCGGCCGACTGCGCGGCATGCAGGCGGCCTCGATCCTCAATAACGTGGTGGTATACGGAGAGGATACGGCGGACGCCATTGGCGGCTATGTGGACGGAGAGAATTTGACGGCGCTGGGCGAGCGAAATGAAATTCTCACGGCGCTGGAGGCGTTTGTACGCATGGAGAGGGGCAGATGCGAGAGATGAAGGAGGTTTTATTTGTCGACTGCTGCATCCGCGAAGGCGAATCGAGAACAAAACGCCTGGCAGAGCGTTTTTTCGCGGCACTGCCGGCGGCGTACCATGTGACGCGGCTGGATCTGATGAAAGAGGACCTTTCCTATTTTAAGGGCGCCTATTTTGACGAGCGGCAGCGGCTGCTGGCGGCGGACGAGCGCGAGCATCCGCGTTTTTGCTACGCGCACCAGTTTGCGCAGGCGGATCTGATTGTGATCGCCGCGCCGTTTTGGGATCTGAGCTTTCCGGCGCTTTTGAAGGTGTATATCGAGCAGGTATCGGTCGACGGCATCACGTTCGGCTCGACGGAAAACGGCCTGCAGGGGCTGTGCCGCGCGTCGGACATGGTGTTTCTCACCACGCGCGGCGGGTTCTATACCGGCGACGCCTTGGAGATGGGAAGCCGCTATCTGGATGCGCTGCATGTGTTTTTTGGCGTTGGCCGCTACCACTGCGTCGCTGCCGACGGCATGGATGTGGCGGGCTTTGACGCGGGAGGCTCGCTTGCAGACGCGATACTACGCGCAGAAGCGCTGGCAAAGACGCTGTAAAGCGCGAAT
>CAZWKZ010000120.1:0-6076 GCA_964633935.1 uncultured Oscillospiraceae bacterium
CACACGATCTCACCGCGGCGCACCTGCAGCGACACATTCTTGACGGCGTTATTCTTGTGCAGCTTGGACGCGACCGTCAGCCCCTGCACGTCCAGCACGACCTCGCCGGGTTCGCACGCCTTCTTGTCGACCTTGAAGCTCACCTGGCGGCCGACCATCATGGAGGACAGTTCTTCCATGGTCGTCTCGCTGGTGTTGACCGTACCGATGTACTTGCCCTTGCGCAGCACGGTGCAGCGGTCGGCGACGGCCATGATCTCAGCCAGCTTGTGCGAGATAAAGAGGATCGACTTGCCCTCGGCAGCCAGATTCTTCATGATCTGCATCAGCTCGTCGATCTCCTGCGGCGTGAGCACCGCCGTCGGCTCGTCAAAGATGAGGATCTCATTGTCACGGTAGAGCATCTTGAGAATTTCGGTTCTCTGCTGCATACCGACCGAGATATCCTCGACGCGCGCATCGGGGTCGACGCGCAGGCCGTACTTCTCGGACAGGGCGACGACCTTCTCGCGCGCCTGCTTTTTCTGCAAAAAGCCCGCCTTGCTCGGCTCGACGCCAAGAATGATGTTATCGAGCACCGTAAAGCATTCGACCAGCTTGAAATGCTGGTGCACCATGCCGATGTTCAGGTCGTTTGCGTCGTTCGGATCGCTGATCTTCACGACCTCGCCATTTTTCTTGATGACGCCCGCTTCCGGCTGATACAGGCCGAACAGCACGCTCATCAGCGTCGATTTACCCGCGCCGTTCTCTCCTAACAGCGCATGGATCTCACCACGCCGCAGCTGCAGCGTGATATCGTCATTTGCTTTGATGCCGGGGAATTCCTTCGTGATATGTAGCATCTCAATGACATATTCGGACTCCGCCAAACTCACCACTCCTTACTCTGCCGCATGCAGCGGCTATTTCATTTATTATACCGTATTTGTCCGCTTTTTTCCAGCACAAAATCTGACTTTCTTCCGGCAAACCCCACAAAAAATCCGCCGTTTTTTTGTAAGAAGTTTGAATTTTTCATATTCTAAGAAAAAAGGAAGCACGCAGGACCGCCCTCGGGCCGTCAATTCCCCGCAGCGCGCGGCCAGCGCCTTGGAAAACGCTTTCCGCCTGCAAACGCGCAAGCCCTTCGCCTAAGGCGAAGGGTGCGTGCGCTGCAGCGGGCCGTGATCCTTTTGTCGGAAAAGGCGCACAGCCTTTTTCGGCAGTCTCCAGCGGCTTTGCCGCTTTTCGATACGCAGAGCGAAAGCGGCGCTTTCACAAATCGTCCGCGTCCTGGACCGGCGTCTCATGCTCCTCGGCCGGACGGCCTGTCCAGCTGCCGAGCGGGTCGGTAAAGCTCGGGCCTTGCTCAAGCATTTGCTCGACGACGTCCGGCGCCGGCTTCTTTTCGCGCTTTTTCATATACTCGCCTCCTGAAATCAATTCAGAAGTAGTATGCGCGCCCGATCATCCGCTATGCGGCGCTTCGTGCCTGCGCGGTCCCGTGTGATCGCATACGCGCTTACGGTACGGCTCCGGCGGCGCCGTCGGCCGCAGCGCGGCGCAAAGCGCCGGGTAGTCCGGATGCGTCTGGGGTATGAGCACCGCGTAGCGCCTGCCCATGAGGCTGTCGGGGCCTTGAAAGCGCAGCGCCGTGACCGGCCCGCCGGCAGCGGGCAGCTCCAGCACGCGGCCGACGGCCTCCAGCTGGCCGATCTCAAAAAAGATCATCGTGCGCCTGTCACAGAACAGCTCGATCGCCTCGCTGTTCAGCACGCGGGCGCTGTCCTCGTTTTGCAGAATATATTCCTCCACCGCGCGCTCCTTTCATTGCAGGCAGATCCGCGCGCCGCCCGTGTACGCGCGCACGCGCCCGATGCGCTGCGCGCAGGGCACGGCCGCCTCCAGCGCCGCCTGCAGCGCGTCCGCGTCATCCGGATGCACGGCGATCAGCAGCCCGCCTGCCGTCTGCGGGTCGTACAAAAGATCCTGCGCCGCAAGCTCCACACCGCCGGCGTCGACGCTTCCTTCGGCAAAGGCGCGGTTGCGGTATAGCCCCGCCGGCAGCACGCCGAGCCGCGCCAGCTCCAGCACCTCAGGCAAAAAAACGACGCGCTTCGTATCCAGCTCGATGGCAAGGCCGCTGCCCTGCGCCATCTCCAGCGCGTGGCCCAACAGGCCAAAGCCCGTCACATCGGTGCACGCGTGCGCGCGGAAGCGCACCATTGCGTCGCGCGCGGACTTGTTGAGCGTGGTCATGAGCTGCACGGCGTATCGTCTCGTTTCCTCAGACACCAGGCCCGCGCGCGCGGCCGTGGTCACCACGCCGATGCCGAGCGGCTTTGTGAGAAACAAAACGTCCCCCTCCTGCGCGCCGGCATTGGTCAGGATTTTGTCCGGATGGGCAAAGCCCGTCACGGCCAGGCCGTATTTCGGCTCGTCGTCGTGGATCGAATGTCCGCCGGTGATGAGCGCGCCGGCCTCGTAGACCTTGTCGTAGCCGCCGCGCAGCAGCGCGTGCACCGCCTCGCGCGGCATAGACTCCGGCACGGCCATGATATTCAGACACAGCTTCGGCTCTGCGCCCATCGCGTAGATATCCGACAGCGCGTTTGTCGCCGCGATCTGGCCGAAGGTGTACGGATCGTCGTCGATGGGCGGGAAAAAGTCCACCGTCTGCACGATGGCAAGCGTATCCGACACGCGGTAGACCGACGCGTCGTCGCTCTTGTCAAAGCCCACGATCAAATTCGGGTCGTGGTGTACGCGGATGTCCTCAAGCAGCTGGCTGAGCACCCCCGCGCCCACCTTCGCGCCGCAGCCGGCGCATTTGGACAGCTTTGTCAGCTTGATCGGTTCTTCCATGCTCGCTCCTACCTTTCCAGCGCGTTCCGCCCGCGGATCTGGCGCAGAACGCCCGTGTATTCCAAGATCGCCTGCAGCACGCCGCCGCCGATGGCAATGGCCTTGTCCGAGGCCGTATAGCACGCCGACGCGTCCGCGCGCGGGTCGACGTCGCCCGCTTTCATGCCCCTGTGCACCGGCGTGCCGTCGGGCAGTATCCCGCGCAGCACGCCCGCAATGGTACAGATCATGGGCCTTCCGTTCACCGTGCCCGCCACGTCGCCGGGCTTGACCATCGCGCCGATCTCAAGCGCCTGGCAGAACACCCCGTCGTCCGGCGCGCGCAGCACGCGCTCGCCGGCAAAGCCGCCGATGAGGCCCGGGATATTGGTGTTGGGCAGCGCGCTGCCCTGCCGGATGACCCGGCCCAGCGTGTGGCCGCGCATCGTCTCGACGACCGCGTGGCAGTCCTGCCCGGCCGTAAAGCCCGGTCCCACGCCGATGACAAGCGGCGCGTCGGTGATCCTCGTCCCCAGATTGCGCTTGGCCAAAATCGCGTCCACGACCACGTCGGGGCGCAGCATCCGGATGCACGATGCCTCGGGGTCTGCCAGCACGGGGATCTCGCCCGCGTCCAGCGCGCGCTGGATCTCCTGCGGCGTCTGCGCGCGCACGGCCGTCACATCCTCGACCGCCGCCCGGCCATAGCGCAGCGCCTGGGAAAAGCAGACCGTGCGGCGGATGGCCGTTGGCTGCGGCAGGTCGGTCATCACAACGAAAAGCCCCGACCGGCGCAGCCGCAGCGCGATCCCGGACGCGAGATCGCCCGCACCGCGAATCAGGACAAGCATTCGATCCACCCCTTCTGCAATGCGCCGCCGTACGCCGGCGTATCCACCCGCGCGGCAAGGCGGCGCGCAAGCGCCTGCAGCGCCGGCGTGTCGGCCTGATTGACCAGCACGCGCGTGTGCAGATGCTCTAGATTCAAATAGTCCGCCGCAAGCTCCGGCGTGACAGGCGCATCCAACGCAGCGCCCAGCCGCGCGCAATACAGCTCCGGCCGGTGCACGGCCTGGCGGACCGGCTTTCCAAAGCCGCTCGCGCCCACCACGGCGATGCTCTGATTGGCCTCGGGCGGGATGACCGGCTCGTGCGCGGCGTGCGCCTTCATAGGAAGTCCCTTCGACCCGTCGGCCTCTACAATGATATAGTCGCTCAGGCGCAAAAGCGCGTCGAAGCAAATCTCCGGCGCCTTCAGCTTGCCGTTTTCCGCCTGCGCTCCAACGCATACCGCCGGGCTTTTTTCCAGCGCCGCGCGAAGCGCCGCCTCGCCGCCCGCGAGCACGCACGGCAGATGCGCCGGCGGCAGGATGCGCGTCGTGGTGCATACGATCACGCGCCCGCGCGATTGCAGCTCGCGCGCAAGCGCGTACATGAGCGTCGTTTTTCCTCCGCCGCCGATCAGCGCCGTCACGCCGGGCCGGATCTGCAGCAGCTCCGCCAGCTCCATCTGCCCGCCTCCTTGCCGATATTCTGAAATAAGAATAACACGCGCGTAAAAAAACGTCAAGCTACGCAGCTTTTTCATTGACAGCCGCTTTTTCTGCATGCTATCATTACCACATGGATATGAAATTACGCCCTGTGATCTCCGTGCGCATCTTCGCCGCGGAGAAATGCTTCGGCCCCGGCGTGGCGACGCTGTTAGAGCGGGTCGAACAGCTGCACTCGCTGCGCGCGGCCGCAAGCTCGATCGGTATGGCCTATTCCAAGGCGTGGAGCATCATCAAAAAGGCCGAATCGGGCCTTGGCTTTTCCCTCTTGATCTCCACGACGGGCGGAAAAAACGGAGGCGGCGCGACCCTTACCGCGCAGGCCGCCGCCATGCTGCGCGCGTATGAAACATACTGCGCCGAGCTGCGCGCATACGCCGCGCGGCAGTTTGCGGAAGATTTTCGCGAATTTCTGTAACGAAGCCAAAGGAGGCCTCTATGCAATACATATGCGCCAAATGCGGCCGCCGCGAAGCTGTAACCACGCGCGCGGCAAGCTGCGCGTGCGGCGGGCTGTGGACGCTGCCGGCCGCAGCAGAGCCGTTTTCTCTTGACAAGATCGACCGCGCAGAATGGAGCCTTTTCCGCTACCGCCGCTTTCTGGCGCTGGACGGCGAGAGCTGGCGCGGCGTGACGCTCGGCGAGGGCATGACGCCGGTGGTACGGCTGGATGAAAACGTGCTGCTCAAAATGGACTATTGTATGCCCACGCTGTCATATAAGGACCGCGGCGCGGCGGTTTTGATCGCGCACGCGAAGGCCATCGGCGTGGACAAGGTCGTACAGGATTCCAGCGGCAACGCCGGCAACGCTGTGGCCGCCTACTGCGCCAAAGCCGGCATCGCCTGTCAGATCTTCGTGCCCGAGGGAACGTCGCCCAAGAAGATCGACATGATCCGCGCGCACGGCGCTGTGTGCACCGTCGTGCCCGGCACGCGCGACCACTGCGCCGACGTCTGCCGCGAAGCCGTCGCGCGCGAGGGCGTATACTACGCCAACCACGTCTATAACCCCTTCTTCTACGAGGGCACGAAGACCTATATTTATGAGGTATACGAGCAGCTTGGCCGCATCCCTGACAATCTGATCATCCCCGTGGGCAACGGCACGCTGCTGCTTGGCGCGATTTTCGCGCTCGAGCATCTGCGCGCAAGCGGCTGCCTGGAGCGCCTGCCGCAGATCATCGCCGTACAGTCCGAGCGCTGCGACCCGCTGCTGCGCGCAGCCGAGCAGGGCCTTGACACCGCGGCCCCCGTCACGCCTGCGCCCACCATGGCCGAGGGCATCGCCATCGGCAAGCCGATGCGCGCGGGCGAGATTCTGAAATACGCCAAGCAGTACGGCGTGCGCTTCATCCACGCGCCCGAGGATCAGATCCTGTCCGCGCGCGCAGCGCTGGCGCGAAAGGGCGTGTATTGTGAGCACACCACCGCCGCCAACTACGCAGCCTATCTGCACCATTGCCGGCAGTACGGCCCGACGCCCGACTGCTTGATCACCATGTGCGGCGCAGGGCTAAAATCCGACCACTGATCCTGCGCCGCGGCTTGCATCAGCGGTTCTATAAGAGCGCATATGACAAGCTGACGCGTGCAGCCGGAGGCTGCACGCGTCAGCTTGAGACTGTCGAAAAAGGCTATGCGCCTTTTCCGACAAAAGGATTACGGCCCGCTGCAGCGCACTCGTTTTCCGCCTGC